>JACZQZ010000012.1 GCA_022545455.1 Pseudomonadota bacterium | reverse complement strand
GCCGGTGCCGAGCGCGTGCCCGACCAGGACGCGGGCGTCGAGCCGCGCCCCGGCGATGCCGGCCCGGGCCAGGCGGCGGGCCGCCGCCGAAAAGGCGGCCTCCACGGTGTGCGGGGCGGTCACGGGAGCTCCGCCAGGCGGCTGGCCTGGTCCTCGGCCGCGAGCGCGTCGATGACCTCGTCCAGCTCCCCGTCCATGATGCGCTCCAACTTGTGCAGGGTCAGGTTGATGCGGTGGTCGGTGACCCGCCCCTGGGGAAAGTTGTAGGTGCGGATGCGTTCGGACCGGTCGCCCGTGCCCACCTGGCTGCGCCGGGTGGCCGAAAGCTCCGCGTCCTTCCGCGCCCTCTCCTCTTCGTAAAGCCGCGCCTTCAGCACCTTCATGGCCTTGGCCTTGTTCTTGTGCTGGGACTTTTCGTCCTGGCAGATGACGACGATGCCGGTGGGCAGGTGGGTCAGGCGCACGGCGCTGTCGGTGGTGTTGACCGATTGCCCGCCGGGGCCGCTGGACCGGTAGCGGTCGACGCGCAGGTCCTTCTCTTCGATGCGGATTTCCACGTCCTCGGGCTCGGGCAGCACCGCCACCGTCGCCGCCGAGGTGTGGATGCGCCCGCCCGATTCCGTGGTCGGCACGCGCTGGACGCGATGCACCCCGGATTCGAACTTCAGCCGCGCGAACACGCCCTGCCCGGACACCGACGCAATCGCCTCCTTGTAGCCGCCGATGCCGGTTTCGTTCACGTTCATCACCTCGAACGTCCAGCCCCGGACCTCGGCGTAGCGCTGGTACATGCGGAACAGATCGGCGGCGAACAGCGCCGCCTCTTCGCCGCCGGTGCCGGCGCGCACCTCCAGGATGGCGTTCCGTTCGTCGGCCTCGTCCCTGGGCAGCAGCAGGACCTTGAGCCGGTCTTCGAGCCCAGGAATCTTCTCCTTGACCTCGTGGTACTCGGCCTCGGCGAGGGCGCGCATGTCGGCCTCGCTTTCCGGGTCGTCCATCAGGGCGCGAAGGCTCTCCAGCTCTTCCCTGGCCTTGCGCAGCTCACCGATGCCCTCGACCACCGGCGTCAGGTCCGCGTACTCCTTGGACAGGCGGGCGAAATCCCGGGCCGGGCGCGCATCGGTGCCGGCGAGGATGGCGCTCAGTTCCCCGGCGCGGGCGACAACCCGGTCCAGCTTCGCGTCCAGACTCATTCCGCCGTCTCCTTCCCGTCGTCCCCTTCGCCGGTGGGGCCTTTCCCGGCATCGAGGCCGAACAGGCGCTCGAGCACCCGTTCGGCGGCTTCCCAATCGCTCCCCTCGCCCGTGCCGGTCCCCGGGGCGCCGCCGGAGCCGCTGGCGCGGGCGAGCGCGCGCATCGCTTCGGAGGGACCGTGCAGCAACCGGTTGACGAGCAGCCGTGTCGCCTTCTCGGCGTCGTTCCCGGCGTCGGACAAGGCCTTGCCGCGGGCCGCCTCGAAATGGTCGCGCAGCCGCGTCAACGCGGGGACGGCGGTGCGCTCCGCCCGTCCGCGCAGGAAACCGGCCACTTCCGCACCGATGATCTTCCATGCCGCGCCGGCCTCGGTCTCGCGGGTGGCACGGCCTTCCATGGCGACCCTTTCCAGGTCGTTGAGATCATAGAGGAAGGCTTCGTCGATGCGGTTCACCGCCGGCTCGATGTCGCCGGGAATGCCGGTGTCCACTAAGAACACCGGCTTGCGGCGGCGCTTGCCGAGCGCCGCGGTGACCATGTCGGCGGTGATCACGTGGCGCCGCGTGCCCATGGAGGTTAGCACGATATCGGCGTCCGCCAAAAGCCGGGCCAGCCCGTCGAAGGGCGCCACGTGACAGTCCAGCGCGCGGGCCGCGGCCTCGGCCCGCGCCTCGCTGGGGTGGGTCACCGTCAGATGGCTGAGCCCCGCGGCAAGAAGGCCGTCGGCGACCAGCGCCGCCATGTCGCCGCCCCCCACCAGCAGGCCGGTGCAGCGCCCCAGGTCGCCGTGCAGGTCCTGGGCCACCCGCACCGCCGCGGCGGCGATGGAAACCGGCCGCTGGCCGATGGTGGTCTCGCTGCGCACCCGCTTGGCGGCGCCGTAGGCCGCCTGCAAAAGCGCCTCCAGCTCGCTCCCGTTCATGCCGGCGTCGCGGGCCATGCGGTGGCCGGCCTTCACCTGGCCCAGGATCTGGGGCTCGCCGATCATCAGGCTGTCGAGGGACGCCGTGACCGTGAAGATGTGACGCACCGCGTCCTCGCCCGTCAGAACGTAGAGCTGGCCGCCGAGGTCGGCGGCCGTCAACTCCGCGTGCTCGGCCATGACCTGGGTGATACGCCGGGCGGTTTCTACGGCGTCGTCATGGATCGCCTGCACCTCGACCCGCTCGCACGTAGACAGCACCATGGCCTGCTCGACCCCCGATCGGCGCAGGCGCTGGAGGAAGGCCGGCACCGCGGGATCCTCCACGAACAGGCGATCGCGAACCGTCAAGGAACTGGAGCGGTGGTTGGCGCCGACGACGAGCGGCCGGCCTTTCGGGAAAGATACATTAGCCATGGCGGCGCTAACGGTAGCGGGCGAGGTGGGTCTCCAGGGACGCCAGCGGCACGTCCGACTGCTCTCCGGTATCCATGTCGCGGACCGTGGCCGCGTCGCGCGCCAGCTCGTCCTCGCCCAGCAACACGGTGGCGCGGGCATTGATCTTGTTGGCCCGTTTCATGCGCTTGGCCAGGTTGCCGGAAAAGCCCATCTCGACGGCGAACCCGGCCCGCCGCAGCCGTTGGGCGACGCCGAACGCGCCATGGTGCGGACCGTCGCCGACGGGCACCACGGCGATGGGCCGGACGGTCGGCGCCGGGTCCTCGATCAACATGGCCAGGCGTTCGACGCCGGCGGCCCAGCCCGTCGCCGGCGTCGGCGGCCCGCCCATCTGTTCCATCAGGCCGTCGTAGCGCCCGCCCGCCAACACCGCGCCCTGGGCGCCCAGGGCCTCGGTGGTGAACTCGAACGCCGTGTGACAGTAATAGTCCAGGCCGCGCACCAGGTGCGGGTTCAGGCGATAGGCGATGCCGGCGGCCTGCAACCCCTCGCACAGCGCGTCGAAAAACTCCCGCGAGGCGCCGTTCAGGCTGTCGGTCAACAGCGGCGCCCCGGCGACGACGGCGCGGTCGCCCTCGTCCTTGGAATCGAAGATGCGCAGGGGATTGCGCTCCAGCCGCGTGAGACTGTCGTCGGAAAGCCGGTCGCGGTGTTCGGCGAGGTACTCCACCAGTATTTTCCGGTAAGCGTCGCGGCTTTCGCCGTCGCCCAGGGTGTTCAGCTCCAGGGTGATTTTTTCGCTCACCCCCAGCGCCTCCAGGATGTGGGCCCCGAGGGCGATGATTTCCACGTCGGCCATGGGCTGGGCGACGCCCAGCACCTCCACGTCGACCTGGTGGAACTGGCGCTGGCGTCCCTTTTGCGGGCGCTCGTAGCGGAACATCGGTCCGCGGCAGAAAAATTTGAGCGGCAGGTGTTGGGCGAGGCCGTTCGATAGGACGGCGCGGGCCACGCCCGCCGTACACTCCGGGCGCAGGGTGATGCTGTCTCCGCTGCGGTCCTCGAACGCATACATCTCCTTGGTCACGATGTCGGAGGTATCGCCCAGCGTACGCGAGAAGACCTCCGTGAACTCTAAGATCGGCGTCGATATCTCGGCGAACCCGTAGCGCGCGGCGATCTCGAAGGCCGTCTGCTCCACGTGGCGGTGGCGCAGCATTTCCTCGGGCAGGATGTCGCGGGTGCCGCGGACCGGCTGCAGGGCAGGCATCGCCTCTTCGGCCCGCCTAGTGGGCGGCGACGGGCGTAACCGGGCGTTCCCGGTGCCCGGCCTGCGCCGCCTCGGGTTGGCCGGCTTGGCGCCTCTCGTAGTGGGTCTTCACGTATTCGTCGACGATCCTGTGGAACTCCTCGGCGATGTTGGCGCCGCGCAGGGTCATGGCCTTTTTGCCGTCGATGAAGACCGGGGCCGCGGGCTCCTCGCCGGTGCCGGGCAGGCTGATGCCGATATCGGCGTGCTTGCTTTCGCCGGGACCGTTGACGATGCAGCCCATGACGGCAAGGCTCATGGTCTCCACGCCAATGTACTCCTCACGCCAGACGGGCATCCGGGCCCGCACATGGGCCTGAATCCGCTCGGCGAGACCCTGGAAAACCGTGCTCGTTGTCCGGCCGCAGCCCGGGCACGCCGTCACCATCGGCGCAAACGAGCGCAGTCCCATGGTCTGCAGGATCTCCTGGGCGACGACCACTTCGCGGGTCCGGTCGCCGCCGGGCTCGGGCGTCAGCGAAATGCGGATGGTGTCGCCGATACCGAGTTGCAACAGCACCGACAGCGCCGCCGCCGAGGCAACGATTCCTTTCGACCCCATGCCCGCTTCCGTCAGCCCCAGATGGAGGGCATGGTCGCCGCGCGCGGCCAGGCGCGTGTACACGGCGATCAGGTCCTGGACCTTGCTGACCTTGCACGAAAGGACGATCCTGTCCCGCCCCAGGCCGAGCTCTTCGGCGCGCTCGGCGCTGGCCAGGGCCGAGACCACAAGGGCCTCGCGGGTCACTTCCGCCGCATCCCTGGGCTCGGGCAGGGCGGCGTTCTCGTTCATCATCCGGGTCACCAGGTCCTGATCGAGACTGCCCCAGTTGACCCCGATGCGCACCGGACGGCCGTAGCGAAGCGCCACCTCGATCATGGTCGAGAACCGCTGGTCCCGTTTCTCGCCGACCCCCACGTTGCCCGGGTTGATGCGGTATTTGGCCAACGCCTCGGCGCAGTCCGGGTACTTGGTCAACAACCGGTCCCCGATGTAGTGGAAATCCCCGACCAGGGGGACGTCGACACCTTGCCTGTCCAGACGCTCGCGGATTCGGGGAACGGCCTTGGCCGCGTCTTCCCTGTCCACGGTGATGCGCACCAACTCCGACCCGGCGCCGGCGAGCTCGGCCACCTGGGAGACGGTCGCCGCGACGTCGGCGGTGTCGGTGTTGGTCATCGACTGGACGACGATGGGCGCGTCGCCGCCGATGACCACGGGACCGACCGTGACCGGAACGCTCTTGCGCCGCGCACACGCCTGCAGGGTGTCGGACATACCGTTCGTTCTCACGTCGGCCGCCGCCGGCGTCCGGGACACCCGCGGGGCGCGGAAAGGATTGATACTATTGAGACTATATCCCCGATATTCCCGTCTGTGTAGTCGTCGAGGCAAGTTTCGCGACGGCATGCCCGGCACGTCCCGACAGGGTGGGGCGGAGGGTCAACCCCTTACGGACCGTGCGATGCGCATAACCGGCCGGCGGCCGCCGGCGTCACTCGATAATCGCCGTGCCCCGGCGCAGACGCTCGATGTCCAACGCCACGCCCCGGCGCACCGCGCCCAGGGGCCCGATGGACGGCACGGTTTCACCGTCGACCAGGATTTCCAGGGCGCCGGCGTTGCCGGTCAACAGCTTGAGGCCCGGGCGGTTGGGAACCCGATAGGTGTCGCCGGCCCTGAGCAGCCGCGTCAGCAGCAGCCTGTTGCCGTTGTCGTCGCGAACCTGGATCCAACTGTTCATCTTGGCCCGCACCAGGATGCGCGAGTCCGTGTTGTCGGTGCCGAAGACACGTCCCGTCCGCGTGGTCCCGGCGGAGGCGTCGTTTGTCGGGGGAACGGCTGCCACCTCCCGGGGGGGTTCGGCGCCGTCCCGGACCGCGGGTCCCGAACCGCCGGAATCGATGGCCGCCGGGGCGCCGTCGGCCCGCGCCGCCGGCGCCTCGACCGTCGCCGAAGCGGACCCGCCTTCCCCCGCCACGGACGTATCCGCGGCCGGTGGGGGCGGGGAGGGTGCCGTGTCTCCTCCGCCATCCGCCGTCGGGGCCGGTTGAGAGGGTTCCCCGGCCCCGGCCGCATCGCCGGAGGCCACCGCCTGGGGCGTCCCGGCGGGCGCGGATTCCCGGTCGACGCCGGAGGATTGCGAATCGCCCGTCGGCGCCGCCGCCGGTACGGCACGGCCGCCGCCGGCATCCCCGGAGTCCCCGGTCGCCACGTTCTCAGCCACTTTTTCAGCCGCTTTCTCTTCGTCCGGGCGCGCCTGGCCGCCGCCGCCCGGGGTGGACGCCCCGGCGCCCTCCTCGGCGTCCCGCGCCTCCTCCGCCGGCACGGCGTCCGTCGACGCCGTTTCCGTCGTCCGGGGCTCCGGTGCGTCCGGCGGACCGGCCTCCGCAGCCGGTCCGGTGGCCGAAGAGGTGTCGACCGCCGATGTTTCGGATTGCGCGGGCGGCGAAGAGGCAGGCTCGTCCGACATCTGGTCCTGGCCACCCTGGTCCGGCTTCTCCGGGGAAGAGGGTGTTTCCCCACGCGGGACGGCCGCGGTTGCCGGGGCCGGCGAGGATGCGTTCCCCGCCTTCCCCTTGCCATCCTCCTTGGCGGTGTCCGGCGCCGGGGTCGACGAGTCCCCCGGCGTCAACAGCGCGGCAAGACGGTCGGGCAGGGGAGAAACCAGCTCGGTGAAAAAGCCCTCTTTGGCCGAACTGACATACCAGCCGCCATAGGCCAATACGGCGATGACGACGCCGACAAAGAGGACGGCGCCGCCGGGAATACCCCCCTCCGGTACCGGCACGGGGAAGCTGAGTTCGGGAGCCTCGCCAATATCCGTGGTTTCGGACCGGAAGCGCTTGACCACTTCATCGGCGTCGAGACCCAGGTGCTTGGCGTAGGCGCGAACGAAACCGACCGCATAGGCCGGTCCCGGAAGGTCCGCGAATCGGCCGGCCTCTATGGCCTCGAGATGGACATACCGGATGCGCAGAACCTGCGCCACGTCGCGCAGTTCCTCGCCGCACCGCAGGCGCGAAGCGTGCAGGAGCGCGCCGACACCCGGGCTGCTCCCGCGCTCCACCTGACTGTCGGTTTCGATTTCCGGAGGCGACTGGTTCGCGTTCACGACTTCCCCGGACACTCCAATCCCCCGGAACGGGCGCGCCGCCGTTCGGCCAACCCGCAGCGACTTTTCCAAAGGAAATTAAGGTTACGGGTTAGATGGTGGCCAGCCCCGGGAATTTCTCACAAAAAGTGCTCCTATTCTCAACAACTGTCGAGAAAATTCAAGACCGAAACACAGGCGCCTGAACATGCTGTTGAAGACCTGTTAAGCCACCACTTCATGGTCTTTCGCGAAGGCCTTGAATCTCTCGCGAATACTGCGCCGGGCGTGACCGCAATGGGAATTCATGTCGTCTCTTAACAAGGCGACGGAAGGACTTCCGATTGTTGATCTTCACGGGTCCGGCACCCGTCGGGGCCATGGAGATGCCGCGAACGCCCGGCCCGGCCGACGCCATGGCCTCAGTCGTCCTCGAAACCGTATGCCGCGTGCAGAGACCTGAGGGCCAGCTCGGTGTACTCTTCGGCGATCAGCACACTCACCTTGATTTCCGACGTCGAGATCACCTGGATATTGATTCCCTTGTCGGCCAGGGCTTGAAACATGCGCTGGGCGACGCCGGCGTGGCTGCGCATCCCGACGCCGATGACCGCCACCTTCACCACGTTCGGGTCGTAAACCAGATCGGCATACCCGAGGGCGTCGCGCAATTCCTCGACGACGCGGACGGCGCGGCCCAGATCGCCCTTGGCCACCGTGAACGTCAGGTCGGTCGCCTTGCCGTCCGCCGATACGTTCTGGACGATCATATCCACGTTGATACCGGCCTCGGCCAGGGGCCCGAAGATGCCGGCGGCGACGCCGGGCCGGTCGGCGACCCCGATGAGGGTGATCTTGGCCTCGTCCCGGTTGTATGCGATCCCGCTGATCATTTCCTTTTCCACGATCTCATCCTCATCAACGACCAGCGTGCCTGCGCCATCGGCGTAACTGGACAGAACCTGGAGGCGCACACCGCGCTTCATGGCCAGTTCCACGGCCCGGGTCTGCAGGACCTTGGTCCCCGCGGACGCCATCTCCAGCATTTCTTCATAGGTGATCTTATCGAGCTTCCGCGCCCCGGCAACGATACGTGGATCGGTCGTATACACCCCGTCCACGTCGGTATGGATATCGCACCGGTCGGCCTTTAGCGCCGCCGCCAGCGCCACCGCGCTGGTATCGGAACCGCCCCGGCCCAACGTGGTGATCCGGTTGTCGGGGCCGAGCCCCTGGAATCCCGTGACGACCGGGACCTCGCCCAGCGCCAGGCGGCGCTCCAGCTCCTCGGTCTCGATGCCCATGATGCGGGCCTTGCCGTGGACGCCGTCGGTACGGATGGGGATCTGCCATCCCTGCCAGGAGCGGGCGGCGACGCCCTTGTCCTGAAGCGCCAGCGCCAGCAGGCCCGCGGTGACCTGCTCGCCGGTCGACACCACGGCGTCGTATTCGCGGGCGTCGTGCAGGCTGCTGATCTCGCTGGCATAGGTGATCAGTTGGTTGGTGACACCGGCCATGGCCGAAAGCACCACCGCCACCTGGTTGCCGGCGTCCACTTCGTTTTTCACCCGTTGGGCAACGGTTTTGATGCGGTCGACGTCCGCGACCGAAGTGCCGCCGAATTTTTGAACGATCCGGGCCATCGCCTATCTTCCCTGACGGTCGTCCCGGCTTCCCATACCGCAACGGCATCCCCATGGGAAGGCTTTGGGAGATGCATGCGGCTGTTTCCAAGTGGCCTTTATCAGCTAAAGTGCACCCATACGATCGCTTTTCCCGTTTCCTCGGCAGGAGGGGAGGCGTAAGCGATGCGGGGCCATCGGCAAGCCTTCCCGACGCCCCGAGGAGGCGGGAAAAGCGACCCGAAGGGCGGCGTTGCGAGGCTTCCGGACGTCGTCGCGCGCCGCTTGTGGTGCACGCACACCAAGGCGCGACGCGCTCCTAGCCGGAAACCTCGCAACGCCGTCGTATGGGCGCAATTTAGCTGATAAAGGCCACTAGGGCTTTGCACCGAGCCGGTTGCGGTGCGGCGGGCGTCTATCCATACTCTCACTGCCGACGGGAGGCCTGCCAGGGAGGAACCGGTGGCCCGCACGCCCCACCCGAAGACACGAATGAGCCGGAGCGGAACCGCGTCCGCCGACGAAATCGCCCGCTTCGCCGCCATGGCCGACGCCTGGTGGGAGGCGGACGGCGAATTCAGGCCGCTTCACCAGCTCAACCCGGTGCGGATCGCCTTCATCCGCGACCGCGTGGTCGGCCATTTCCGCCTCGACGGGTCGGCCGGGCAGCCGTTCCGCGGGCTCGACCTTCTCGACATCGGCTGCGGCGGCGGCCTGCTGAGCGAACCCATGCGGCGCCTGGGCGCCGGCGTCACCGGCATCGACGCGGCGGAACAAAACGTCCGCGTCGCCGGACTTCACGCCGCACAAAGCGGTCTCGACATCGATTACCGCTGCGTCCTGCCCGAAGTGCTGGCCGGGGAAGGGCCGCGGTTCGATGTGGTGTTGAACATGGAGGTGGTGGAGCACGTCGCCGACCTGGACGCCTTTCACGAGGCCTGCTGCACCCTGGTCAAGCCGGGCGGGGTGATGGTGGTATCGACCATCAACCGCACCTTGAAATCCCTTGCGCTGGCCAAGGTGGGGGCGGAGTACGTGCTGCGCTGGATTCCCCCCGGCACCCATGACTGGCGCAAATTCGTCAGGCCATCGGAGCTCGCCGCCGGCCTGCGCGCCCATGGTGTCGAGATCGTCGTCCTGAAAGGGATGACCTACGGGCCCCTCAGGGACGACTGGTACCTGAGCTCGGATGTGGCCGTGAATTACCTGGCGTTCGCGGTCAAGGGCTAGTGGCCTGTCCCCGCTGGCAATTGGAGCTTCCTAACCAGACCGATCGTAATGAGAACCCGGGATGCCGGGGCCGCGCCCGCGGCGGGGAAATCTCAGCTGTCCCGGCGCGGTGTCCAGGGAATGCGGTGGAACTCGATCCCTTCCTCGTCCAGTTCCGTTGCTTCCTGGTCGGTCGCCTCGCCGTAGATGTCGCGCTCCTCGGTTTCCCCGAAATGGATGCTCCGCGCTTCCTCGGCGAACCTGTCACCCACGTATTCGCAGTTTTCCTCGACGTGCCGGTGCAGCCTGCGGACGGCCCGCATGATCTGTTCCGCCACCTCCCTGGCCCGGGTTTCGGTCGTGACGCCTTTGTACACGCCGGTGGCCACGTTGGGCGCCATGGGCGCCTTGGTCACGCCGGTGCTGCCACAGAACGGACACATGATGTCCCCCGCCGCGCTTTGCGCGTCGTAGGTGGCGATATTACGGAACCAAGCCTCGAACTGGTGGGCGTTGGTGCATGCGAGCTGGTAAAGGATCATGGCCCTCTGCCGACGTTCCACGCTAAATGACTGTTTATATTATAATATTGAATTCCGAATTTGCCAATGATATGGCGCAAGCGGTTAATAAATGGAAAAGGCCCGCCAGCCGCCCCGCACGTCCCGTCACCTGAGCGTAACCGAGCCCTCGCCTTGGGTCCGGCGCTTCGCCGCCCTGGTGCCCAAGGGCGGAACGGTGCTCGATGTGGCCTGCGGCGGGGGCCGCCACGCGCGCCACTTCCTGGGCCTTGGATACGCCGTGGTGGCGGTGGACCGGGACGTCGGGCCGGTGGCCGACCTTGCCGCCGAGCCCAAGGCCGAGGTCGTCCGGGCGGACCTTGAGGGCGGCGACCCGTGGCCTTTCGCCGGGCGCACGTTCGCCGGCGTCGTGGTCGCCAACTATCTGCACCGTCCCCTGTTTCCCCTCCTCCTCGCGGCCGTCGAAACGGGCGGGGTGTTGATCTACGAAACGTTCGCCCGCGGCAACGAACGGTTCGCCCGCCCGCGCAACCCCGATCACCTGCTGCGCGGCGGCGAGCTTGTGGACCTGGTGCGGGGCCGGCTGCAGGTGATCGCCTATGAGCACGGCATCGTGCAAAGGGGTCCCATTCCCGGCGTGATCCAGCGCATCTGCGCGGTCAACGACCTGGACGCCGGCACCCGCGGGGACGGCGAGCCCGAGCCGCACCGGGTAGACCCGGCGTAGTCCGCTTGATCTCAGTCGAAGGGCCGGTCGTGGGTGAGGGACGGGATCTTCCGGCGGGCTTCGCTTTCCATCGCGGGGTCGATATCGGCGGTGACGACGCCCACGTCCTCGCCGCCGTCCGCCAGCACCGTGCCCCAGGGATCGACGATCAGCGAATGGCCGAAGGTCCGCCGGCCCTCGGCATGGACGCCGCACTGGGCCGGGGCGAAGACGAAGCAGCCGTTCTCGATGGCGCGGGCGCGCAGCAAGACGTGCCAATGGGCCTGTCCCGTGGTCCGGGTGAAGGCCGACGGCACCGTGAGGAAGCGCGCCCCGCCCTTGGCCAGTTGCCGGTACAGATGGGGAAACCGCAGATCGTAGCACACGGTCATGCCCATCGGGCCCCACGGCGTCTCGGCCAGCACGGACCGTCCGCCGGGCTCGAAGATGGCCGATTCCCGGTAGCTCTCCCCGTCCCCCAGGTCGACGTCGAACATGTGGATCTTGTCGTACCGGGCGACGACCGCGCCCGTGGCGTCGAGCAGCAACGACCGGTTGGCCACCTTGTCCCCGGCAAGCCTGACGGTGAGGGAGCCGACCAGCAACCAGGCCCCGGTCTCGCGCGCCAGGTCTTGAAAGGCAGCCAGCGCCGGGTGTTCGTCCTCGGGCGCCGCCTTCTCGCGGACGAGCCGGCCGCGCGGCTCCACCATGGAGACGTTTTCCGGCAACAGGATCAGGTCCGCCCCTTCGCCGCGCGCCGCGCGCACCGCCTCGCAGGCGGCTTCCACGCTGGGGGCGATGTCGCGGGACGAATTGGTCTGTACGCAGGCGGCCTTGAAGGTTCCGGTCATGGCGCGCACCCGGGTTCCGCCGGTGCGCCGAGGAGGGAGTCGAGCGCCCCCCGGGACTCCAGATCGAACAGTTCCTCGCACCCGCCCAGGTGGCGGCCGTCGACGAAAATCTGGGGGACCTTCCGGTTGCCCCCGGCGCGTTCCATCATCTCCCGCCGCGCCCCCGGCGTCACCGTCACGTCGATCTCGGTGAAGCGCACGCCCTTCCCTTCGAGGAGCGCCTTGGCGCGATAGCAAAAGCCGCAAAACGGCGTCGTGTAGATATCAACCTCGGCCAAGTTTCGTTCCCCCATGCACGGGACTAGTGGCCTGCATCAGCTAAATTGTATCCCTACGACGACGTCCGGAAGCCTCGCAACGCCGCCCTTCGGGTCGCTTTTCCCGCTCCCCCGGGGGTCGCGGGGGCGCCCCCCGCATACGGTGTCGGGGGGACACCCCCCGGGGGCCCCCCGGGGCGTCGGGAAGGCTTGCCGATGGCCCCGCATCGACTGCGCCTCCCCTCCTGCCGGGGAAACGGGAAAAGCGATCGTAGGGGTGCACTTTAGCTGATACAGGCCACTAGAGGGGCGTTCGTGCGCCGTTGCCGATGACATTCAAACCGCCGGCCGCACGACCCGCGCCAGGGTCAGCACGTCGACGGCCCTGGCGCCGGCCCTGAGCAGGGTGCGCGTACACGCCGCCGCCGTGGCGCCCGTGGTCAGGACATCGTCGATGAGCAGCACCCGCCGCCCCTTGATCGCCGCGGCGCGGGAAGGGGCCACGGCGAAGGCGCCGCGCAGGTTCCTGTGGCGCGCCGACGGGCTGAGCCGGCCCTGGGACGGCGTGCGCCGGTGGCGGACCAGCACGTCGGGAACGACCGGGATCCCGGCGAGGCGCCCCACGGCGTGGCCGAGCAGCGCCGCCTGGTTGTAGCGGCGGGCGAACAGCCGCGTCCAATGGAGCGGCACCGGCGCCACCACGTCGGCGTCGGCGATCAGGTCGCCCCCGGCGCGGACCAGCCAGCGGCCGAACGCCGGCGCCGTATCGGTGCGGTCGCCGTGCTTGAAGGCGAGGACCAGCCGGCGGCTGGCGTCGTCGTACACCATCGCCGCCCGCGCCCGCCGGTAGGGAGGACGCTGGCGCGTACAGGCGCCGCAGAGCGCGCCTTCGCCCGCATCGTATTCGAAGGGCAGGCCGCAGGACTCGCACTCGGGCGGGCCGAGGAAAACGATCCGCTCCCAGCACGGCGCGCAGAGCACGCCGGGCGCGTCGACCATGGCGCCGCAGCGCAGGCACTGGGGCGGCAGCAGGACATCGAGGGTGCGGGTGGCGAAACGGCCGAGGGAGGCCGCGACTCCCCCCCGCACCGGAGCGTCCGGACCCGGCGCCTGGTGAGCGTGTCCGTTCATCATCGTGGCGTTGTCCCCGTCCCCCGCCTAATTCGCTGTTCTAAAGTGGCACGGTAAACACCATGATACACTAAGGAGAAATGCCGGGGAAACGGGGAAGGGCGGCATGTCCGAAACAATGCACGTGTTCGACCGCGCGACGGTGCGCCGCCACCGGGACCGCGCGGCGGCGGGGCTGGAGGACCACGACTTCCTCCTGCGCGAGGTGGGCGAGCGCCTGGCGGACCGGCTCGACGACATCACGCGGCGTTTTCCCGTCGCCCTCGACCTCGGCTGCCACGGCGGCGGACTGGGACGGCTGCTGAACGGCCGGGGCGGCATCGAGACCCTGGTGCAGTGCGACCTGTCGCCGGAAATGGCCCGGCGGGCGGGGCCCTTGAGCCTGGCCGCCGACGAGGAGCTCCTGCCCTTCGCCGCAGGGTGCTTCGACCTGATCGTAAGCTGCCTGAGCCTGCATTGGATCAACGACCTGCCGGGCACCCTGGTGCAGATCCGCCGGGCGCTTAAACCGGACGGGCTGTTTCTCGCCGCCATGCTCGGCGGGAACACCCTGGAGGAGCTTCGCGCCGCCCTGGCCGAGGCCGAGATCGCCGGGGAAGGCGGCCTCAGCCCGCGTGTCTCCCCGTTCGCCGACGTGCGCGACGCCGGCGACCTCCTGCAGCGCGCCGGCTTCGCCCTGCCGGTGGCGGATTCGGACACCATCACGGTATCCTATGGCGATCTCGCCGGCCTGATGAGCGACCTGCGCGGCATGGGGGAAAGCAACGCCGTCGTCGAGAGGCGGAAGACGTGGACCCGCCGCGCCACCCTCGAGGCCGCGGCGGACGCGTACCGCCAGATGTTCGGCGATTCGGCGGGCCGCGTCCCCGCCACCTTCCACGTGATCACCCTCACCGCCTGGGCGCCGCACCCCTCCCAGCAGAAACCGCTCAGTCCCGGCAGCGCCAAGACGCGCCTGGCCGAGGCCCTGGGCACGGTCGAGATACCCGCCGGGGAAAAGGCGAAGCCGCGCTGATTGCCATCAGCCTGCGGCGCCGGGTAGTTTCCCATCCATGAAGTTTCCCGATCCCCTGATCCGCGGCAGGCTGATCAAGCGCTACAAGCGTTTTTTGGCCGACGTGGAGCTGGACAGCGGAGAGGTGGTCACCGCGCACTGCCCCAATCCCGGGTCCATGCTGAGCGTCAACGAGCCGGGTTCGGAGGTGTGGCTGTCGCCGGCCCGCAATCCCGACCGCAAGCTGCGCTACACCTGGGAGATGATCCGCGTCGGCGGCGTACTCGTGGGCATCAACACCGCCCACCCCAACCGGCTGGTGGAGGAGTCCGTGCGCAATGGAGCCATCGCCGAGCTGGCCGGCTATGGGTCCCTGCGCCGCGAGGTCAAGTACGGGCGCAACTCACGCATCGACCTGTTGCTTGAGGACGACGGTCTTCCCACATGTTTCGTCGAGGTCAAGAACGTGACCATGAAGCGCGGCGGTGGCGCGGACGCGCCGGTCGAATTTCCGGACTCGGTTACGGCCCGGGGCACGAAGCACCTTGTCGAGCTGGCGGAGATGGCCCGCCAAGGGAAGCGCGCCGTGATGGTGTACCTGGTGCAGCGCGAGGACGGGGCGAATTTTTCCATTGCCGCGGATATCGATCCCGCCTATGCCGCCACCCTGGACCAGTCGATGGCGGCCGGGGTGGAGGCTTTGTGCTACGGTTGCACACTGTCGGTGACCGGAATCGAAGTGGCCGCGCCGGTGGAAATGGCACTTTGCGGAAGCGCCGGGACATGAAGGACCGCCATGCGGAAGGACGGAATCGATCCATGAGCGACATGAGCGCGGATTTCATTGCCGCCGGCGAGCGGCTGATCACGGTCCACGGCGCCGAAGACTTCGAGGGCATGCGCAAGGCCGGGCGGCTGGGCGCCGAAACCCTGGACTTCATCACGCCCCATGTGAAGACGGGCGTGACGACGGAGGAGCTGGACAGACTTTGCCACGACTTCATCGTCTCCCACGACGCGGTCCCGGCGCCCCTGGGCTACCGGGGCTTTCCCAAGTCCATCTGCACCTCGGTCAACCACGTGGTGTGTCACGGCATTCCCGGGGCAAAGAGGCTTTCGGACGGCGACATCCTCAACATCGACGTCACCGTCATCCTCGACGGCTGGCACGGCGACACCAGCCGCATGTTTTTCCTCGGCGATGCCGGCGATATCAGCGTCAAGGCCCGGCGCCTGGTGGACGTTACCTTCGAGGCCATGTGGCGCGGCATCAAGGTGGTCCGGCCGGGGGCGACGGTGGGCGATATCGGACACGCCATACAGGATTTCGTCGAATCCCAGCGCTTCTCGGTGGTGCGGGACTTCTGCGGCCACGGCCTGGGGCGCGTGTTCCACGAAGCCCCCAACGTCATGCATTTCGGCCAGCCGGGCGAAGGCGAAGTCCTGAAGGAGGGCATGTTCTTCACCATCGAGCCCATGATCAACGCGGGGCGCTATCCGGTGAAGGTGAAGGACGACGGCTGGACGGCGGTGACCAGGGACCGTTCGCTGTCGGCCCAGTTCGAGCACTCCCTCGGCGTCACCGCCGACGGCTACGAGGTCTTCACCCTTTCCCCGGCCGGGCTCGACCGGCCGCCGTACGACGTCTGACGCCGTGCCCGGCGCCCCCGACCATAGCGGACACCGCAATCGCCTGCGCGAGCGCTTCATGAAGGCGGGGGCCGACGCCCTGCCCGATTACGAGCTCCTGGAGCTGGTCCTGTTCGCCGCGCACACGCGCCGGGACGTCAAACCCCTGGCCAAGGCCCTGCTCAAGCGCTTCGGCTCCTTCGCCGAGGTCATCGGCGCCGGTCCGCGGGCGCTCAAGGAGGTGGAAGGCGTGGGCGAGGCCGGCGTCCTCGCCCTGAAGACGGTGCAGGCGGCGGCCGTGCGCATGGCGCGCGGCGAGGTGATGCAACGCCCGGTGCTGGCCAACTGGCAAAAGCTCCTGGATTACTGCCGGACCAGCATGGCGTACGAAGACACCGAACGGTTCCGCATCCTCTATCTCAACCGCAAGAACGTCCTCATCGCCGACGAGGTGCAGCAGAAGGGAACCGTCGATCACACGCCGGTCTATCCGCGCGAGGTGGTCAAGCGGGCCCTTGAGCTGGGCGCCACCGCCCTGATCATGGTCCACAACCACCCGTCGGGCGATCCGACGCCGTCGAAAGCCGACATCGAAATGACCCGGGAGGTCCGGGAGGCGGCCGAAAAGCTGGGGATCACGCTGCACGACCACCTCGTCGTCAGCAAGGACGGCTACACCTCCTTCAAGACCATGGGACTGCTTTAGGGGGCGCTTTCCATCGCCTCTTTGGTTGCTTCGGCCGTGCTCCCGGCGCCCGCCCGTCAGATTTTCACCCCTACCTTGATGACGACGCTGGTGCCGTCCGGCTGGGGATAAGAGCTGAACGGTTGTGTGTTGGGGGGACTGCCGACACCGAGTTTATAGTCTTCCTGGCCCGACAGGTTGAACGGGTCCGCCGCTTCACAGGCCGAAAGACCTGTCAGCGCCAAAGCCAGCGCGACTGTTTTGGTTTTGATCATTGCCAGAGCCTCATTCTTCTTTGTTGGTGGAGGAGCCGAAACCCGACGCCCGATTGGGTTTCAACCGCCCGCACCCCAGCAAACTCCGCGCCAGCCGGCGGGGGAACGGGGACCCTTCTGAAAAACAAGGAAAATGGTGGGGAATGGCGGGGCGGAGCCGCGATGTTTCCGGCGACGCGGAGCACGCGCACCAAGCGGACGCGGCAGGTATTGCCGGGTGCCGGGTCGGGCGTGTTGTCCGTGTCGCTTTACGGCGATGAAACGGGTGTAGGGGAAACCCCTCCGAAACCCGCCATGCGGCACCCCGGCGTGGCGTTGGCCTGTACGGAAAAGGGCTCGATCGCGAACGGGGCCTTAGCGTTCTTCTTTTCCCTCGTCCTTGCTCTCCAGCTTCCGCAACAGCGCCCACGGGAAAATCACGGCCAGGATGAACCCCACGACAATGCCAAGGGTGAAATAACCCGCGGTCATAAAAGAGTAATTAAAACACCCACAAGTCCTATCAAGAGGACAACGCCCCCGATTATCCCCGCCACCAATGCTACATTTTTATGGTCAAAGTCTTCTGTATGGTCAAAGTCTTCCGCCATCACTACCCCAAGCCATTCATATTCGGTTTCAACATCGAGAACGCCGCCGCCGGACCTTAGCGGGTTTCGACAGTATAATCCATAGTGGCGGCGCCGAGGCCGCGGGAGTTCGGACGAGGGTACTTTTCGATACATACCGACCCGGGCGGGATAAAATCGGCGGCATCGTCACGTTTGACGCGGGAGGGGGAGGCAGCGCCGTGATCAAGCCGCAGAGGGAATCCAACATCTACGAACGGGACCTGGGCCGGAATCCGGCCAACCACCAGCCCCTGACACCGCTCAGTTATCTGACCCGGGCGGCTTCGGTCTATCCCGACAAGACGGCCGTCATCCACGGCACGAAGCGCTACACCTACCGCGCGTTCTACGAGCGCTGCCGCCGTCTGGCGAGCGCGCTTGACAAACGCGGCGTGGGGCCCGGCGACACGGTGGCGCTGATGGCGCCCAACGTGCCGGCCATGCTGGAAGCGCACTATGGCGTGCCCATGGCCGGCGCCGTGCTGAACGCCCTGAATTACCGGCTGGACGGCGAAACCATCGCCTTCATCCTCAACCATGGCGAAGCCAAGGTCCTGATCACGGATCGCGCGTTGTCGCCCGCCGTCAAGGAGGCCCTGGCGAAGATCGGCCGCGCCATCGTCGTCATCGACATCGACGATCCGCTGGCGGAGGACGGCGAGCTGCTGGGCGAGATGGATTACGAAGCCTTCCTGGCGGAGGGCGATCCCGAAGCCCGCTGGTCGTACCCGGAGGACGAGTGGCAGGCCCTGGCGCTCAATTACACGTCGGGCACCACGGGCAACCCGAAAGGCGTGGTCTATCACCACCGGGGCGCCTTTCTCAACGCCTTCGGCAACGCCATGGTGTTCGGGCTGACCCGGAAGTCGGTCTATCTTTGGACCCTGCCGATGTTTCACTGCAACGGCTGGACCCATACCTGGGCCGTTACCGCGGTCGCCGGAACCCACGTGTGTTTGCGCACGGTGGACCCGGCGCTGATCTTCCAGATGATCGCCGAGCACGGGGTCACGCACATGTGCGGCGCGCCCATCGTTGTCAATATGCTCATCCATGCGCCCGACGAGGTGAAAGTGTCCTTCGACCAGACGGTGGAGGTGGCCACCGGCGGCGCCGCGCCGCCGAGTGCCGTCATCACCGCCATGGAGCGCATGGGGTTCCGCTTTACCCACCTCTACGGCCTCACCGAAACCTTCGGCCCGGCCACCTTCTGCGCCTGGCAGGATCCCTGGGACGCCATGACGCCGGAGGACAAGGCGGCCAAACTGGCCCGCCAGGGCGTACGCTACCCGACGGTGTACGAGCTCATGGTGGCGAACCCCGAAACCCTTGAGCCGGTGCCCGCCGATGGCCGGACCCTCGGCGAGGTGATGGTGCGCGGCAACACGGTGATGAAGGGGTACCTGAAGAACCCCGAGACCACCGGCGAAGCCTTCGCCGGCGGCTGGTTCCATTCCGGTGATTTGGCGGTCATGCACGCCGACGGTTATATGGAGGTCAAGGACCGTACCAAGGACATCATCGTCTCGGGCGGGGAAAACATTTCCAGCCTGGAGATAGAGGAGGTGCTGCACCGGCACCCGGACGTGATGGAGGCGGCGGTCGTCGCCAGGCCGGACGAGACCTGGGGGGAAACGCCGTGCGCCTTCGTCGTCTTGAAGCCCGGTGCCGCAGACGTGTCCGCCGAGACCATCATCGCATGGTGCCGCGACAACATGGCCCACTTCAAATGTCCGCGCCACGTGGTCTTCGGCCCTTTGCCCAAGACGTCGACGGGCAAGATCCAGAAGTTCGTGCTGCGCGAGAAGGCCAGGAGTTTTTGAGCGATCCCTTGTGCCCGGCGTGCCCGGCGGTTAGGTGCCGATCCTGAGCGGGGCGGCGAGGCCGCGCAGCACGGCGATGACGCTGAGCGCCGTGATGCGCCCCGTGCGCGGGTTTTCCGTCGTCGGCACGTTCTCGATGGTCATCCGGAAGCGGGCGCTGTCGGCGTCGACCTCGATGTCGTGGGTGTTGTGGGTGACGCCCGGGTCGGCCCAGATTTCGAGCCGCGTCCGTTCCGGCCCGATTCCGGCCAGGCTCAGCGCCGCGGCCACGTTCACGTTGGCCGGGAATCCCCTGGCGCCGTCCCGGGCGTTGCCGGCGAAGACCTTGAGCGGCGCCGTGAGGCCGTCGACGGAGATGCCGTGTTCCTCCAGGTACGGCGCCCCGGCGAGCGCCGCGGGCGGTTTGCGGGTGATCATCGTCACCGAGCGGATGTCGCCCTCGGCCGCGGCGCGCACCGCGTCGAGACCAAGGAGCGCGCCCGAGGGAACGATGATGCGCGCACCCGTCTCGCCCGCCAGATCGATCAGTCCGGGGGCGCCGAGGAGCGCCCCGACGCTCACCGGGACGAATATCCGCCCGGCCCGGATCGCCGGCTCGGCGACCTCGGCAAAGGCGCCCGCCGGCGCGCATTCCACGATCACGTCGGCG
The DNA here is from genome assembly GCA_022545455.1 of Pseudomonadota bacterium. Taxonomy (GTDB): domain Bacteria; phylum Pseudomonadota; class Alphaproteobacteria; order Rhodospirillales; family 2-02-FULL-58-16; genus JACZQZ01. The sequence goes on along the minus strand of JACZQZ010000012.1, from coordinate 16,372 downwards.
TCCCCGGCAAGCTTGCCGAGGGAGACCACGGGCACCGGGGTGCGGAACCCCTCCATGCGCCGGCGCGCCTTGTCCACGTTGCGCGCCGCGACGGCCACGAGCCGGAGCCCCGGAATGCCTTGATCCAGGCGGGCGGCGACCGCCCCCCCGATGGTGCCCACGCCGCCCACGCCGACCCGCAGATCCTGTTGTGCCGTTGGTGCCACGGGACCGTCCCTGTTCACGAAATCGTTAATGTTCTTGGATGCGCTTACGCGGGGGTAGTCAGTCCGAAGGGCACAGGCTAGACTGGCGTAAGCAAAATTTGCAAGGGGGAGGGTGCCTGACGACTCTGTCGGCCCATGATGCGGCAGAGTGTTTGTGTGCCTTTACCCCTGGATTACCTGTGATTTCAATATGGGAGGCATACGATGAGACGAGGACTTACCACCGCCATCCTTGGCGTCGCCGCTGCCGCCGTGGCACTGGCATTCGCGCCCGGCGCCGCGGTGGCCCATTCCGAGGCCCCAAAGTGCAAAACGGCCAAACTGATCGTGCCGTGGAAGGCGGGCGGCGGCACCCACGTGATCTTCTCGATCTTCGAGAAGACCATCCAGAACCTGGACATCAAGTCCAAGATCAAGGTCGTCACGGTTCCCGGCCAGGGCGGCAACAAGGGCGCCAAGGAAGCGGCAAAAGCCAAGCCCGACGGCTGCACGCTCTTCGCCATCCACCAGAGCGCCATCACCAGCTACCTCAACGGCCGCATCAAGTTCCACTTCGGGAAGTTCGAGATGGTGGCGCTGTTGACCTCCACGCCCGACATCGTCGGCGCGTCGGGCCAGGCGCCCTGGAACACGTTCGCCGAGCTCAAGAAGGCGGCGCTGGCGGCGCCCGGAACCATCCTGACGGGCGCGACCTTCGGCTCCACCAGCCAGTTCATGTGGCTGATCATGGAGGACCTGACCGGCATGAAGTTCAAGTACGTGCCGTTCGACGGCACGCGGCAGCGGATGACGGCGCTTCTGTCGAACGCCATCCAGCTCGGCGTGCTCAACGTGGCCTCGGGCCGCAAGTACCTGGAGAACGGCGACCTCAAGGGCTATGCCATCGCCGACACTAAGCGTTCCAAGCACCTGCCGAACATGCCGACCATGAGGGAATTGGGCGTCGACATGGTGTTCGCCCTGAAACGTGGCATCGTCGCGCCCAAAGGCACCGACAAGCACATCATCGAGCACTGGTCCAACGTCTTCAAGGCAGCGGCCGAAGATTCCGGCCTGTTGAAACAGATGGACGCCAAAGGCACCGACATCAAATGGGTCGGACCCGTGGAATACCGCAAGTGGGCGGAACAGACCTACAAGGACTATGAAAAGGTCGCCATCAAGATCGGCATGTACAAAAAATAAAAACAAAGGGTAAAACCACTCGAAAGCGGCCCGGGCCGTAACGCCGGTCCGGGCCGTTTTCAGCGCTCGATCGCCGCGAGACCGCCATGCAACGTCTCAACCGCGACGTCGTCATCGCCATCATCCTGCTCGTCTTCTGCGGCGTCTTCTTCTGGGCCAGCTTCGATATCCGCCAGCCCGACTACGGCGTCCTGATGCCGAGCACCTGGCCCCGGGCCGTCCTGGGCGTGCTGGCGTTCCTGTCCTTGATCTACCTGGTCCAGTCCCTGCGCGCGGGCCCCGATGAAAAAGACGGCGAACAAGGCCCCCCCCTGACGAATTTCCGGGATTGGATCTATTATTGGAAGAACCCGATCTGGTGCTTCGTGCTGTTTTTCGCCTACCTGGCGACGCTGCCGGTGCTCGGCATGCTGATCGGCGGGGTCACCTTCGTCTTCGTGCTGTTGGGCGCGCTCGGCGGCTGGGACCGGAAAAACCTGGTTCTCCATGCCGCCGTGGCGCTGGTGGCCATCGGCGGCATGTGGAGCCTGTTTACCTTCGGCCTCGGCGTCCTGCTGCCGCCGGGCATGATCCTGGGCCGGTTCTAAGGGAAAGCCGAAGTGATAATCGAAAACATCCTTGCGGCTTTTGTCGAGCTTGGAACCATCAAGACCTTCATCCTGATGATGGTCGGCGTCGCCGGCGGCCTGATCGCCGGCGCCATCCCCGGCTTCACCATCGCCATGGCGGTGGTCCTGACGCTGCCGTTTACCTTCGGCATGCCGGCGCCCCAGGGGCTGGCGACCATGGTCAGCGTCCTCGTCGGCGGTCTGTCGGGCGGCCTGATGGCGGGGATTTTGACCGGCATCCCGGGGACGCCCTCGTCGGTGGCCACCACCTTCGACGGCTTCCCCATGGCGCGCAAGGGCGAGCCGGGCCTGGCCCTCGGCATCGGCGTGTGGTCGTCGTTCGCGGGCGGCATCATCAGCGCCATCCTGCTGGTGACGCTGGCGCCGCAGCTTGCCAGGATCGGGCTGGAATTCAATCCCTGGGACTACTTCATGCTGGTGATGTTCGCGTTGACCATCACCGCCAGCCTGGCCGGAAAGCATATGGTCAAGGGCCTGATCGCCGGGGCGCTCGGGCTGCTGATCAGGACCGTCGGCGAGGACGAGGCCATCGGCATGGCGCGTTTCAACTTCGGCTCCGATACGCTCCTCCAGGGCTTCGATTTCATCGCCGTGCTCATCGGCCTGTTCGCCTTCAGCCAACTGTTGAAGGACGTCCGCGATCCCGAAACGGCGCGAAAGTCCCTGACCGAGAGGAGCACCCTCTATGTCAGGATCGAACACCGCCGGGCCATCGCGGAAGTGGCGAAGCGTTGGACCATCGTCGTCCGGTCCTCCCTCATCGGCGTGTTCACCGGCATCCTGCCCGGCGCCGGCGGCTCCATCGCCAACATCCTGGCCTACGACCAGGCCAAGAAGGCCTCCAAATACCCCGAGAAGTTCGGCACCGGCATCGCCGACGGCATCATCGCGCCGGAAAGCTCCAACAACGCGGTCGAAGGGGGCGCGCTGATCATGATGATGGCCTTGGGCATTCCCGGCGACGTGACGACGGCGGTGATGTTGGGCGCGCTCTTGATCCACGACGTCATCCCGAGCCCCACCTTCATCGCCGAAGAACCGCTGATCGCCTATTCCATCTTCATCGCCTTCTTCGTCGCCACCTTCATGATGATCGGCCTGCAGTCCTTCATGCTCCGCGTCTTCGTGCTGGTGACCCGGGTCCGCATGTACGTGTTGGCGGGGGTCATCCTCGGTTTCTGCGGCATCGGCGTGTTCGCCATCAACAACATCGAGTTCGACGTCTGGACGCTGGTGTGGTTCGGCATCCTCGGTTTCTTGATGCGGCATTTCGGCTTCCCCCTGGCGCCGATGATCCTGGGCGTGGTGCTGGGCAACATCGCCGAGCTCAACCTGGCCCGGGCCCTGGCCATCACCACCGACATCTCGCCCTTCTTCACCCGGCCGTGGTCGCTGTTCTTCTTCACCATCGCTATGTTTTCCGCCCTCTTTCCCTTGTTTCAGTCGCACCGCGGCAAAAAGAAGTGGACGCTCTTCTACCTGCCGGCGGCGTGCTTCGCCGTTTCCGTACCGCTCTACATGATGGGCGGCATCCCGCGGCCCGTGGTGGCGACGGTGGTGCTGGTCTACGGCGCTTTCACGTTGTGGCGCCGGGCCCGGGGAGGCTGGCGGCTCGAGGCCGAGTTGGAAACCGCGTTGCCCCTGAAGGAGAACTAGGGTCCCTGTTCGGCCTTACCCTCCTTGACGGCCCGGCGCCGGCGCCCTGGGCGGGCGTGTGTGGCCGGTCCGCGCCTCCGACGACGCAAACCCGACGTCCGAGCATCCCCCGATGACCCTTCTCCGCGTTTTCGTCCCCTTTGCCCTCGGCTATTTCCTTTCCTACCTTCTCCGGGTGGTCAACGCGGTGATCGCGCCCGATCTGGTCGGGGACCTTGGTCTCACCGCCGCCGACCTGGGCCTTCTGACCAGCGCCTATTTCCTGACCTTCGCCGCCGTTCAGCTTCCCCTCGGCATCGTGCTCGATCGTTTCGGACCGAGAAGGACGGAAGCGGCGCTTTTGACCTTCGCCGCCCTCGGCGCCTTCGTCTTCGCCGCCGCCGAGACGCCTGCGGGCCTGATCCTCGGCCGCGCCCTGATCGGGTTGGGCGTGTCCGCCTGTTTGATGGCGGCGTTCAAGGCGTTCGTGATGTGGTTTCCCGGCCCCCGCATCCCGCTTGTGAACGGGTGCCAGATGGCCGTCGGCGGCCTTGGCGCCCTGACCGGAACGGTGCCGGTGGAGGCGGCGCTGCAGGTGACCGACTGGCGCGGCGTGTTCGTGTTCCTGGGCGCCCTCACCCTGGCCGCCGCCGCCGCCATCTTCGTGGTCGTCCCCGAGCGCAAAAGCGATTACCCGCCGGCCCCGTTGCGCGACCAGATGGGCGGCGTGGTGAAGGTCTTCACCAGCCCCGTCTTCTGGCGCATCGCGCCGCTGACCGTGGCGGCGCAGGCGGCGTTTCTCGCCATCCAGAGCCTGTGGTCGGGACCGTGGCTGCGCGACGTGGCGGGGCTCGGGCGCGCCGACGTCGCCAATCACCTTTTGCTCATCGCCATGGCGATGATCGCCGGGTTCCTCCTCATGGGCCTCATCGCCGAACGGCTTGGCCGCCTCGGCATCAAGCCCATCGCCGTCGCCGTCGGCGGCATGGGCGCGTTCATCGTGCTCCAGGCGGCGCTGGCGTTCGGGTGGACGGAGTCGGTGGCGGTGGTGTGGGGCCTGTTCGGGTTCTTCGGGCCGGCCGGGATCCTGTCATACGCCGTGCTGTCCCAAAGCTTTCCGCCGGAGCTGGCCGGGCGTGTCATCACCGGCTTGAACGTGCTGGTCTTTTCGGCCGCGTTCCTGGTCCAGTGGGGAATCGGCGCGGTGATCGACCTGTGGCCGGTGAGCGAAAGCGGCGGCTACGCGCCCATGGCCTACCAGGCCGCCTTCGGCGTGATCCTGGCCGTGGAGGTGGCGACCCTGATCTGGTTCGCCGTGTTCCCCAGGGTGCTTAGAGGGTGAACACGGCGGTCGCCGGACCGTCGGCTTCGAAGCCCTGAACCATGAGGAAACATTGGGCCGCATTGGCGATGACGGCGACGCGGGTGGTCTCGTTGAGGATGGGCGGCACCAGCCAGGAGAAATCGGCGACGGCACGCTCGCGCACCTGCTCCATCATCTGCCAACGCCCCACGCTGTCCTCACCCCGCGGCCGGTCCAGGACGTCGAAGGCCACCCAGTGGTTGGCGACCGAGGTCGGCGCCTCGCGAACGGCGGACCGGTCCTCCAGGCGCTCGATGACGCACCCCTGATCCGGGGTGATCCCGCTCAGGGTAAAGAACGCGGGCAGGCAAAGCGCCGTTTCGACCAGCGCGGCCTTGGCGTCGGCGTAGGTACGGCAGGTATCGCACACCCGGCGCAAGAGGTGGATGGGCGGAACGGCCCGGGTCCGCCACCAGCGTCCGCGGGCGATGCTCCAGTCCAGCCAGCACCACGGACTGTAGCGGCGCATGGGCGTCTGGTTGAGGGCGACCGAAAAGCGCCCCGGCGCCATGGCCGTGGCCACGCCCACCAGGCCGGGCCAGGTGACGTTGTAGAACGGCCCCATGTCCCCCTCATGCCGGGCCACGACCAGGTTGGCGCCCAGTCCGTCGAGGGGCCAGTCCAGGGTGCGCAACATGCGGGCGCCGTTTCCCGAAGGGTCGGGCCCGACCCCGGTCGTGCAGGTCCATTCGTAGGATAGGTTGAGCAGGAACGCGCCCGGCCGGCCGGCCCGCGCCGCCACGGTGGCGATTTCGCTGCAATAGGGGTTGTCCGACTTGGCGAGCCAGTACCGGCCGGCCCAATCCCCCAGGCGGAGGGCGATGGGGCCGTAATGGCGCCGGCCCAGGGTCAGGACATCCCGCAGCCGCTCCGGAACGGCCTCGGCCAGCGCCACGGGGCCGCCTTTCCCGGCCTCGATCAAGGGAATGGTGCGCAGTTCCGGGGGAAAAGGGCCTGTGGTTGCGTCCAAAGGAAAACCTCTCGGTAAGGGCGGGGACGGCACCGCCCCGGCGGGCGGACCATATCATGTTTCTCAACATCGGGTGGTTCTAGTACAATTCCCAGGATTCCCAGGACTCCCTGGCTCCTCAACCGCCGCGAGGCCACAATGATCCCACGCTACAGCCGGCCCGAGATGACCGCCATCTGGGAGCCCGAGAACAAATTCCGCATCTGGTTGGAAATCGAGGGCCACGCCTGCGACGCCCAGGCCGAGCTCGGGGTCATCCCCAGCGACGCCGCCAAGGCGGTGTGGGAGCGCGGCCGGTTCGACGTCGGGCGGATCGACGAGATCGAGCGCGAAACCCAGCACGACGTCATCGCCTTCCTCACCAACCTGGCCGAGCACGTGGGCCCCGAGGCCCGGTTCGTGCACCAGGGCATGACGTCGTCGGACGTGCTCGACACCTGCCTCGCGGTGCAGCTCACCCAGGCCGCCGACATCCTCTTGGGCGACATCGACAGGCTCCTGGCGGCGCTCAAGCAACGGGCCTTCGAGCACAAGCACACGCCCTGCATGGGCCGCAGCCACGCCATCCATGCCGAGCCCACCACCTTCGGCCTCAAGCTGGCCGGCTTTCATGCCGAATTCCAGCGCAACCGGAGGCGCCTGGAAACGGCCCGCCAGGAAATCGCCACCTGCGCCATCTCCGGGTCCGTGGGCACGTTCGCCAACATCGACCCCTTCGTCGAGGAACACGTGGCCGGGAAAATGGGCCTGGCCACCGAGCCCATTTCCACCCAGGTCATCCCGCGCGACCGCCATGCCGCCTTCTTCGCCACCCTGGCGGTCATCGCCAGCTCGGTCGAGCGTCTGGCCACCGAAATCCGACACCTGCAACGCACCGAGGTGCGCGAGGCGGAGGAATACTTCGCCCCGGGCCAGAAGGGGTCCTCGTCCATGCCCCACAAGCGCAACCCCATCCTCACCGAGAACGTGACCGGCCTGGCGCGGGTCGTGCGCGCCGCGGTCATGCCGGCGCTGGAGAACGTGGTGCTGTGGCACGAACGGGATATCTCGCACTCGTCCGTGGAGCGAATCATCGCCCCCGACACGACCATCGCCCTGGACTTTGCCCTGGCGCGCCTGGCCGGGGTGGTGGAGAAGCTCGTGGTCTACCCGGACGCCATGCGGGAGAACCTGGACCGGCTGGGCGGGCTGGTCTTCTCACAGCGGGTGCTGCTGGCGCTGACCCAGGCCGGGATGAGCCGCGAGGACGCCTACGAGGCCGTGCAGCGCAACGCCATGACCGTCGGGGGGGGAGGCAAGAGCTTCCTAGAACTCCTCAAGGCCGACGCCGAGGTGACCCGGCATCTGGACGCCCAGGCCCTGGCCGCCCTGTTCGACCTGGACTACCACACCAAACACGTGGACACGATATTCAAACGCGTGTTCGGCGAGGGTTGATACCAAGGAGCGCTGATACGGGAGGTCGGAAATCGTCGGTCCCTGGCGCGGCCCTCTGGGGCGCCGCCGACGGGGACGGCCTGTCAGCCGCCCACCGGCCCGTAATCGGGACCGAGCGGCTCGGGATATTCCTCCCCGATCTGCTTGAGGGCGATGGCGTTGAGACGCTCTATTTCGGCACGCAGCTCCGGCTCGGCGATCGGCACGTTGCGCTCCTCGCAATCCTTGACCACCTTGCGGACGACATCGTCAACCCCGGGCTCTTCGAGGTCCGAGCACACGACCTCCCGGACATAGGTCTCGGTCTCGGCGCTGGTCATCCCCAACCGTTCGGCGACCCACAGCGCAAGGAGCTTGTTGCGCCGCGACGCCGCCTTGAAGCGCATTTCCTCTTCCAGCTTGAATTTCGCCTCGTAGCCTTTCTCGCGTTTGCGAAATGTGTCTTCCATCAAGCCCATCTCCCGATGCCTTTCGTGCGCTCGAAGACTCTACGGTCGAACGCACGGGGGCGCAACGGAATCGCGCCGCCCACGCCAATGATCGATAATATCGGGTGGGCTCCAGTGGCCTGTATCAGCTAAATTGCACTCCTACGACGGCGTTGCGAGGTTTCCGGACGTCGTCGCGCGCCGCCCTTCGGGTCGCTTTTCCCGTCCTCCCGGGGGTCGCGGGGGCGCCCCCCGCATAACTTAGCCGGGGGGACACCCCCCGATGGCCCCCCGGGGCGTCGGGAAGGCTTGACGATGGCCCCGCATCGCCTGCGCCTCCCCTCCTGCCGAGGAAACGGGAAAAGCGATCGTATGGGCGCAATTTAGCTGATGCAGGCCACTAGCGCCGGCGGGACAAACGGATTATGAGGAATCGATCATGTGCACCCTCGTGATCCTGCACCGCCCGGGCGACGACTGGCCGATCGTGCTTGCGGTGAACCGCGACGAAATGGCCGACCGCCCCTGGGACCCGCCGGCGCGCCATTGGCCCGACCGCGCCTGGGTGGTCGCCGGGCTGGACCGCCACGCCGGCGGCACCTGGCTCGGCCTGAATGACCACGGCGTCGCGGCCGGCGTGCTCAACCGCCTGCATTCCCTGGGACCCAGACCCGGCTTCCGCAGCCGCGGCGAGCTGCCTCTGGAAGCCCTGGACCACGCCCGGGCGGCGGACGCCGCGGAGGCGCTGGCCCATATCGATGCCGCCAGCTACCGGTCCTTCAACCTTCTGATCGCCGACAGCGACAGCGCGTTCTGGCTGCGCTCCGCGGGCGGGGAGAACGGGACGGAAGACCCCTCGGACGTCGAGGTGATAGAGCTGCCGCCGGGTTTGTCCATGTTCACGGCGTATGACCGAAACGACCCCCAATCGGCCCGGATGCGCATGTATCTGCCCCAATTCGAGGCGGCGCGACCGCCCGATCCCGGCGCCGGGGACTGGTCGGGGTGGACGTCCCTGCTGGCAAGCCGGCTTCACGATGCCGAAGCCGGCCCGGGCGGCGCCATGAACGTGGCCACCGAGGCCGGATTCGGTACCGTTTCGTCCTCCCTCATCGCCCTGCCCGCCGCCGGGCGCACGGACGCAGGCCCGGTCTGGCTGTTTGCCGCGGGTCCCCCGGGGGACCTGCCCTTCGATAAGATTTCCCTTTAGTTTCAATAGATTGCCTGCGGCGTTGTCTTGTTGGTGGACACCTGCTATATCAGGTTCTCATACTGGGTACCGACGCCGGGCATCCCCATAATTGGAAGAAGACGATGGCCAGACGCAGACAAATCTACGAAGGCAAGGCCAAGATCCTTTATGAGGGGCCGGAGCCCGGTACGCTCGTGCAGCATTTCAAGGACGACGCCACCGCCTTCAACGCCAAGAAGAAAGGCGTCATCGCCGGCAAGGGCGTTATCAACAACCGGATTTCCGAATATCTCATGGTCCGGTTGAGCGAGATCGGAATCCCCACGCATTTCGTGCGCCGCCTCAACATGCGCGAGCAGTTGGTGCGCGAAGTGGAAATCATACCCGTAGAGGTAGTTGTCCGCAACGTCGTCGCCGGCTCGCTGGCAAAGCGCCTGGGCATGAACGAAGGGACGCCGCTGCCGCGCTCCATCGTCGAGTATTACTACAAATCCGACGCCCTGAACGACCCCATGATCACCGAGGAGCACATCACCGCGTTCGGCTGGGCGACGCCCCAGGATCTGGACGACATCATGTCCATGGCGTTGCGCGTCAACGATTTCCTGAGCGGTCTGTTCCTCGGCGTCGGCATCCGCCTGGTCGATTTCAAGTTGGAGTTCGGCCGGCTCTGGGAAGACGACCAGATGCGGATCGTCCTGGCCGACGAAATCAGCCCCGACAGCTGCCGCCTGTGGGACATGAAGACCAACGAAAAAATGGACAAGGACCGCTTCCGCCGGGACCTCGGCAACGTCGAGGAAGCCTATCAGGAAGTGGCCCGCCGCCTGGGCATCCTGCCGGAAAGCGGTCCCACGGACATCAAGGGCCCGGCGGTCATGCAATAAGGGCGGGGAAGCGTGAAGGCGAAAGTCCACGTGACCTTGAAAAATGGCGTGCTCGATCCGCAGGGAAAGGCGGTCCGGAACGCCCTCTCCTCCCTCGGCTTCGGCGGCGTCACCGGGGTCCGCCAGGGCAAGTACATCGAGATCGACCTTGACGAAACGGACCCCGTCCGGGCCCGCGAGGCCGTCGACGCCATGTGCAAGAAGCTGCTTGCCAATACGGTCATCGAGAATTACGCCATCGAAATCGCCGATTAACACCAAGATTCGCCAATCCAGGGTACGCCTTGTGATCTCGACGGAAGCCGCCTGGCCTGAGCGCCGCCGCCGGCGCCGCCGCGGGGGGGCTGGCGCGGACCCCTGGGTTCTCGAGGCCCACTGCCGAAGAGCTGGCCCATGAAAGCCGCGGTCATCGTCTTCCCCGGCTCCAACTGCGACCGCGACGTCCGCGTGGCGCTGGAACACAGCATGGGCAAGCCGCCGGCCATGGTGTGGCACCGGGAGACCGCCCTGCCGGCGGTCGACCTGATCGTCATCCCGGGCGGCTTTTCCTACGGCGATTACCTGCGCGCCGGCGCCATGGCGGCCCATTCGCCGGTCATGGCGGCGGTGGTCGAGCGGGCCCGCAAAGGGGTGCCGGTGCTGGGAATCTGCAACGGCTTTCAGATCCTCACCGAGACCGGGCTGCTGCCCGGGATGCTCATGCGCAACGCCGGGCTCAAGTTCGTCTGCCGGGACGTCCATCTGCGCGTGGACACGGCCGACACCGTGTTTACCCGGGGCTACCGCGAAGGCCAGGTGATCCGCATTCCCGTCGCCCACCACGAGGGCAATTACTTCGCCGACGAGGACACCCTCGAGCGCCTGTTCGGCAACGGCCAGGTGGCCTTCCGCTACTGCCACCCGTCGGGCGAGGTGGCCGCGGACGCCAATCCCAACGGCAGCCGGCGCAATATCGCCGGCATCCTCGACCAGCGGCGCACGGTTCTCGGCCTCATGCCCCACCCCGACCGGCTGGCGGACGCCGCCCTCGGCGGCACCGACGGCAGGGCCATGTTCGACGGCCTGGTGGAGGCCCTGGCGGCATGAACGCGCCGGCCGGCGACGCCACCGAACGCCACGGGCTCACCGAGGAGGAATACGGGCGCATCCTGGACATCCTCGGCCGCGAGCCGAACGAGACGGAGCTTGGCATCTTCTCGGCCATGTGGAGCGAGCATTGCTCGTACAAATCGTCGAAGAAGTGGCTGAAGACCCTTCCCACCGAGGCGCCCTGGGTGATCTGCGGCCCCGGCGAGAACGCCGGCATCATCGACATCGGCGACGGCCAGGCCGCCGTCTTCAAGATGGAGAGCCACAACCACCCGTCGTTCATCGAGCCCTACCAGGGCGCGGCGACCGGCGTCGGCGGCATCCTGCGCGACGTGTTCACCATGGGCGCGCGTCCCGTCGCCAACCTCAACGCGCTGCGCTTCGGCAGTCCCGACCACCCCAAGACCCGGCACCTGGTGAACGGCGTAGTGGCGGGCATCGGCGGCTACGGCAATTGCGTGGGCGTCCCCACGGTCGGCGGGGAGTGCACGTTCCAGGCCTCCTACGACGGCAACATACTGGTCAACGCCATGACCGTGGGCGTGGTCGACACCGACAGGATCTTCTATTCGGCGGCGGCGGGCGTCGGCGACCCGATCGTCTACGCCGGCTCGAAGACGGGGCGCGACGGCATCCACGGCGCCACCATGGCCTCGGCCGAGTTCGGCGACGATTCGGAACAAAAACGCCCCACCGTGCAGGTCGGCGATCCGTTCACCGAGAAGCTTCTTCTGGAGGCCTGCCTGGAACTGATGGCCACCGACGCCATCGTCGCTATCCAGGACATGGGGGCGGCGGGGCTGACATGCTCGTCCTTCGAGATGGCGTCCAAGGGCGGCGTCGGCGTGGAGCTGGACCTGGACCGCGTGCCCATGCGCGAAGCGGGCATGAGCGCTTATGAACTGATGCTTTCGGAAAGCCAGGAGCGCATGCTGATGGTGCTGAAGGAGGGCCGCGAGGACGTCGCCCGCGCCATCTTCGAGAAATGGGAGATCGACTTCGCCGTCATCGGCCGCACCACCGACAGCGGCCGCATGGTCCTGAAGATGGGCGGCGACGTGGTCGCCGACCTGCCCATCGACCCGTTGGCCCTGGCCTCTCCCGAATACGACCGCCCGTGGACGAAAGCGCCGGAGCCCATACCCATCGCAACCATTTTACCGGGCGATGGCGATGACGTATCCCCCATCGACATGCTGCGCCGCCTGCTGGCGACTCCCGACCTCGCCTCGAAACGCTGGATCTGGGAACAGTACGACCACATGGTCATGACCGATACCGCGGGGCGGCCGGGGGGCGACGCCGCCGTGGTCCGCGTGCACGGCACGAAAAAGGCGCTGGCCATCACCACCGACTGCACGCCGCGCTACTGCCTGGCCGACCCGGTGCGGGGCGGGCGCCAGGCGGTCGCCGAGGCGTGGCGCAACCTGACCGCCGTCGGGGCGACGCCGCTCGCCGTCACCGACTGTTTGAACTTCGGCAACCCGGAGAAGCCCGACATCATGGGCCAGTTCGTCGGCTGCATCGAAGGCATGGGCCAGGCCTGCCGGGCGCTCGATTTCCCCGTCGTCTCGGGCAACGTGTCGCTCTACAACGAGACCAGCGGCAAGGCGATACTGCCGACCCCGGCCATCGGCGGCGTCGGGCTGTTGCGCGACATATCCAAACGGGCGTCGCTCGCCTTCAACGCCGAGGGTGATGATATCGTGCTGATCGGCGAAACCAAAGGCCACATCGGTCAGTCGCTTTATATGGAGGAAATCCAGGAATCGTCGGCTTTCGCACCGCCGCCCGTCGACCTCGAGGCAGAGCGCCGGAACGGTGATTTCGTGCGCGGGTTGATCGAGGAGGGCCGCATCACCGTCTGCCACGACGTATCCGACGGCGGGCTGCTGGTGGCGCTGGCCGAAATGGCGCTGGCCGGAAGCATCGGCGCCTCGATCACGCCGCCCGCCGATTTGGATAAGCGCCTTCATTCGAACTGGCTGTTCGGCGAGGACCAGGCCCGCTACCTGGTGACCACCGATGATCCCGAAACCCTGCTCGGTGCGGCCGAAAAGGCCGGTGTTCCTGCGTCGCGCATCGGCGCCACCGGGGGCGGGGCGCTGACCGTCGGCGGATCGGGCACCGTCTCCGTGGCGGAACTGCGGGATATCCACGAGGGCTGGCTGCCCGCCTATATGGCATCGGCGTGAGGCGCCGCGGCCCCCCCGCGGAGGGGCCGGGCCGACATCTCGTTGACACGCGGTGGGCACGACCCTATATGCGTAAAACCCATTGGCCGCCGGGCTCCGAGGCGGCCGCACAGGTGATTTCCGGAGGCCGCGACCATGGCGATGGACGCCATCGAGATCGAAGACCTGATCAAGGGGGCCATCCCCGATGCGCGGGTGACCATCGAGGACCTGCGCGGCGACGGCGACCATTACGCCGCCCTGGTCGTCTCGGCGGCGTTCAAGGGAAAAACCCGCGTGCAACAGCACCAGATGGTGTACAATGCCCTGCAGGACAAGATGGGCACGACGTTGCACGCCCTGGCCCTGCAAACCAGCGTCCCCGAGGACGCGTAAACAGGCAACAGCCGAGGGAAAAGGACATGACCAACAACCCCACCGTGGCGCGCATTCAGAAGGAAGTCGACGAAAACCCGGTCGTCCTGTTCATGAAGGGCACGCCCATGTTCCCCCAGTGCGGATTTTCCGCCGCGGTGGCGCAGGCGCTGACCCAACTGGGCGTCAAGTTCAAGGGAATCGACGTCCTCCTGGACCCGGACATCCGCGAGGGCGTCAAGGCGTTCGCCGACTGGCCGACCATCCCCCAGCTTTACGTGAAGGGCGAGTTCGTCGGCGGCGCCGACATCGTGCGTGAGATGCACGCAAGCGGCGAGCTGAAGACCCTGTTGGACGAAAAGGGCGTCGAATTCGCCGGCTGACGGCGTTTCCGGGAAATCCACGAAGGGGCCGCCGCGGCGGCCCTTTTTCGTTGCCCGCCTCACCGGCAGCCGGCCCGGGGCGCAAGGGCTGCGGCGCGCCTCAGCGCGAGTAGAACTCGATCACCAGGTTGGGCTCCATCTGCACCGGGTAGGGCACGTCGGCCAGCTTCGGCGCCCGCACGTAGGTGCCCCGCATCTTCTTGACGTCCACGTCCACGTAGTCGGGGAGGTCCCGTTCCGGCGACTCGATGGCCTCCAGCACCAGGGGCAGCTCGCGGGACTTCTCCTTGACCTCGATCACGTCGCCGTCGCTCACCAGATAGGACGGGATGTTGACCCGCTTGCCGTTGACCCTGATGTGGCCGTGGTTGACGAACTGGCGCGCGGCAAAGACGGTGGGCACGAACTTCATGCGGTAGACCACCGCGTCCAGGCGGCGCTCCAGGATGGCGATGAGGTTCTCCGACGTGTCGCCGCGCCGGCGCACGGCTTCTTGGTAGTAGCGGCGGAAGCGGCGCTCGCTGATGTTGCCGTAATAGCCCTTGAGCTTCTGCTTGGCCATCAGCTGGGTGCCGTAGTCGGACGGCTTGCGGCGGCGCTGGCCGTGCTCGCCGGGACGGTAATCGCGAACGTTGACGGGACTTTTCGGACGCCCCCAGAGGTTGACGCCGAGGCGGCGGTTGATCTTGTACTTGGCCTTGATGCGTTTGGTCATAGGCGTTCACCCGTTCACTGGGTTGGTGTTGTCCCGATAGGTCCAAGGGGACGGGGCGCGGGGCGCCCGCGTTCTCGGGAATGCGGCGGCGGAGTATACGCCCTGGCCGCCCGAAGTCAATTTCCGGGGATGCCGGCCGTAGGGGACGCGACACCGTGCCTAGGAGGACTCGAGCTCGGTGTCCCAGTACAGGAAGTCGCGCCAGCTTTCGTGCAGGTAGTTGGGCGGAAAGGTGCGGCCGTTTTCCAGCAGCTCGAAGTTGGTCGGCTCGTACGGCCGGCGCCGCGGAAAGACCCGCGCCTCGCTCGACAGGCGGTGGCCCTTGCGCAGGTTACACGGCGCGCAGGCCGTCACCACGTTGTCCCACACGGTGGTGCCGCCGCGCGAGCGCGGAACCACGTGATCGAAGGTCAGGACCTCGGTCTGGAAGGCGCCGCCGCAGTACTGGCAGGTGAAGCGGTCGCGCAGGAACACGTTGAACCGGGTGAAGGCCGGCCGCCGCGACATGGGAATGTAGTGCTTGAGCGAAATCACGCTGGGCAGGCGCATCGCCGTACTGGGCGAGTGCACGTAGCGTTCGTATTCCGACACCACGTTGACGCGCTCGAGAAACACCGCCTTGATCGCGTCCTGCCACGGCCACAGGGACAGCGGAAAATAGCTCAACGGCCGGAAATCGGCATTGAGGACCAGGGTCGGACAGCTTTCAATCGCCAGAGACAATCGTGTTCTCCCGGTCAAGGGCGCGGAGAATACACGGATACCTGTTGTTTGCCAATGATCCCGCGCCCCGCCCCGGGCGCGGCGCGGGCAGCGCCTACGGGCCGCCCGCGCCGAACAGGCCGGCGACGAAGGCCACGCCCAGGCGCACCCCGTCTTCGTCGATGCCGTGGCCCAGGCCCGGGCAAACGTGGGACTCCACCTGGATGCCGGCCGCCTCGAGTCCCGCTACCGCCGCCGGCAGCGCGTGGACGGGAATGACCGGGTCCGCGTCGCCGTGAACGAGCAGCACGGGCGGCCGGGAGCGCACCTCGCCGGCCAGCGCCTCGGCGCCCGCCAGCATGCCCGAATACCCGACGATGCCGGCCAGGGGCCTTTGCCGCCTGAGCCCCACGTGCAGGGCCATCATCGTGCCCTGGGAAAAGCCGATGAGGACCAGGCGGTCCTCGCCCAGGCCGTGCTCGGCCAACCGGGCGTCGATGAAGGCGTCGAGGATGGGCGCCGCGGCCTGGACACCGGCCAGCCGGGCCTCGGGCGAAAAGTCGCCGATGCTGAACCACTGGTAGCCGAAGGGCGCCATGTCGAAGGAAAACGGCGCATGGGGCGAGAGGAACAGGGCGCCCGGCAGGGCGCCCTGGAAACGGGGCGCCAGCCCGAGCAGGTCGTTTCCGTCGGCGCCGACGCCGTGCACAAGGATGGCCAGCTGCTCCGGCGCGCCCCCGGACGCGGGGGCAAGGCTGGGGCCGTCGAGGCGTGGAAGCTCGGACATGGGGTCCCTGTCGATCGGCGGACGGCATCGGGTGGCCGAGTGGTACCCGAACGGGCGTGCCGCTGTCACCCCATGTGTGCATGGGTGGGGGGGCGTCCCCACCCCGACGCGGCGGCGCTACCCGTGCAACCCGCCGACCAGGTCCACGTATTCAGGATCGTCGGGCCCGATGAAGCCGTGGCGGATGAGGAAATCGATGACCACCAGGGCGCAGT
>JACZQZ010000168.1 GCA_022545455.1 Pseudomonadota bacterium | reverse complement strand
GGGTTATCGACCATGTGCTTGACGTGGACCAGGGTCATGGACCTGAAGAGGCCGTAGACGACAAAAGGGATAGTGAGCATCATCGCATGGTTGTCGGGCAGATTAGGTGCTGTGAAGGTGTACAGGGTGTAAGCGAGCAGCGTCGATGGGGCCACCATGGATATGAACTGGTCTAGCAGGGAAGTGGTATACCAGTCCAACGTGTCGCGCTGCCTGCCGGCGTTTCTGCTTGGCCAGGGCCCATGCAACGTGATCGCGTGTTCGCACACGCAGACGCTCGCCGACGAGATGAGCACTGACGTGCGCGACATTATCGCGAGCGACGTTTACCCGTTTGGCATCAAGACGTTTGGCAAGACGAACGCCTGGCGCACGACCAACGGCGGCAAGTACAGCTGCGCTGGTATCGGGGGCCCGGTCACGGGCAAGGGCGCGGACCTCTTCATCATCGACGACCCGGTCAAGGACCGGCTCGAGGCCTCCTCGCCGACGTTCCGGGAGCGTGTCTGGGAGTGGTATACCTCGGTCTTCTACACGAGGCGCATGGGCCCCAACTCGGCGATCGTGCTCATCATCGCCCTCCTCTTCCTCCGCAACCTGATATTCGAATTCTTTGCCTGATGACGCCCGGCCCTTCGCGCCCGTCCCGGGGGGACTCTCGGTGCGCATCCGGTTGACGCCGAAGGCGGCGCGCAGCCGCATCGAGGGCGTCGGCGCCGGGGCCGACGGCACCGCCTTCTTCAAGGTGGCGGTCACCGCGCCGCCGGAGAAGGGCAAGGCGAACGCGGCGATGATCAAGCTGCTGGCCAAGGCGTGGCGCCTGCCCAAGACCAGCATGGCGATTACCGCCGGCGCCACCGCCCGGCGCAAGACCCTGTTGGTCACGGGCGACGGAAAGGCCCTCGTGGCGCGGCTGAACCAGTGGATGGAGGGGAGGCATGGGTGAGGCGAAGATCATCGACGGCGAGGCCATCGCCGCCGGCCTGAGACGGCGCATCGGGGAAGAGGCGGCCAGGCTCAAGGCGCGCCATGACCTGACGCCGGGCCTGGCGGTGGTGCTGGTCGGGGACAACCCGGCGAGCCGGGTCTACGTGCGCAACAAGGCCAGGCGGGCGGAAGAGGCGGGCATGACGTCCCACGATCACCACCTGCCCGCCGACGTCACCGAGGAAGCGCTGCTGAGCCTGGTCCGCGGGCTCGGCGACGACGCCCGGGTCAACGGCATCCTGGTGCAGCTTCCCCTGCCGCCCCACATCCGCGCCGAGGCGGTGCACGACGCCGTCGACCCGGCCAAGGACGTGGACGGCTTCCACGGGATCAACGCCGGCCGGCTGGTCACCGGCGCCGCCGACGCCATGGTCCCGTGCACGCCGCTCGGATGCCTGATGCTGCTCAAGCACCACCTCGGCGAACTGGCCGGCCTGAAGGCCCTGGTCATCGGGCGCTCCAACATCGTCGGCAAGCCGGTGGCGGCCCTGCTGCTGGCCGAGCACTGCACGGTCACCGTCGCCCATTCCAGGACCCGGGACCTGGCCGGGGAATGCCGCCGCGCCGACATCGTGGTGGCCGCGGTGGGACGGGCGCGCATGGTCGAGGGCGGCTGGATCAAGCCCGGCGCCACGGTCATCGACGTCGGCATCAACCACATCGAGGGCGGTTCCGGCGAGACGCGGCTGGCCGGCGACGTGGATTTCGCCGCGGCGGTCAAGGTCGCCGGCGCCATCACCCCGGTGCCCGGCGGCGTCGGCCCGATGACGATCGCCTGCCTGCTCCGCAACACCCTCGTCGCCGCCTGCCGGCAGAACGGCATCGAACCGCCGGAGATTTAGCTGATACAGGCCACTAGCGCTCCCTGCGCCCTCGGCGTTGAAAAAATCAAACGCCGACGACGCAGAGGATCGCAGAGGAATAATAAAATGCGCGGCCACAGGCCGGCACCCAGCCCGGATATTTCATGAAGGGAACGGGATTTGCGGCGAGCAATGGTCGTCCAAGGTGGCGTGCGAAGCCGAAAGGCATGGCCGGGGCTATGGCTTGAGGCTGCGGGCGCCAATTTGGGCGGACAGGGCCGCCGCAAAACCGTTCAGCGGTGATGAGGACACATTGGACCTTCGTCGAAACCGGCGCCATCCGTTGAAGGACAACCACCGGCGTTCCGTGCGCCAGCGCCTTCATGAAATATCCGGGCTAAGTTTCAACCCGCGGCACTCAGGCGCGCTTTCGGACACGCGTTGGGCACCCTTCCCACTGTTCTTTGTGTCTTGGTGGTGAACAGGGTCTTTCTTTTCCTCCGCGTTCCTCTGCGGCCTCCGCGTTAAAATGCGCAACGCCGAGGACTGAGAGAAAAGGAACGGTGCCGTGCGCAATCGCCGGCATCTCCGACCACCGGACGATAGCGTTCACGCCATGAACGCTGGGCAGGCATTGCCGCGCCGCGCCGATGACATCGGGCCGGCGCCCTGCTAAAAGGCCACCCATGACCGGAAGCCTTGTCGAGCTCCTCCTCGCCGCCGTCGCCTTCGCCGGCAGTCACGTGCTGCTCTCCAGCGCGCCGGTGCGCGGCCCCCTCGCCCGTGCCCTCGGCGAGTGGCCTTTCGTCGGGCTGTATTCGGCGATTTCGCTGGGGCTTTTCGTGTGGCTCGTCGGCGCCTACGGCGACGCCCCGTTGGTCGAGTTGTGGGCCGCGCCCACGGTCGTCAGGTACGTGGCCCTGGGGGTCATGGTTGTGGCGTCCGTATTGGTGGCCTGCGGCCTATCGCTCACCAGCCCCACCGGCGTGTCCCTGAAGCCGGCCGCGGCGGGCGCCCCGCTCCCCGGCATCTTCAAGGTCACGCGCCACCCGGTCCTGTGGGGGATCGGCTTGTGGGCCGTGGTCCATGTGATGGCCAACGGGGACCTGGCGTCGCTGATCCTGTTCGGGTCCCTGGGCGTGCTGGCGCTGGGCGGCACCGTGCACATCGACCGCAAGAAGCGGACCACCATGGGCGGGGACTGGCGGGCGTTCGCCGGCGCCACCTCGAACGTGCCGTTCGCCGCCATCGCCGCGGGCCGGACGCGGGTCAGCCTGAAGGAGATCGGCTACGGGCGCCTGGTCGCCGGCCTGGTCCTCTACATGGTCCTGCTGCTCGGCCACGAGGCGGTCATCGGGGTGGCGCCCCTGGCGCCCTAGTACTTACTTTCACGATTTCGCGTACCATACGACGGTCTTGCGAGGTTTCCGGCTAGGAGCGCGGCGCGCCGTGATGCTGGAGCATCACAAGCGGCGCGCGACGACGTCCGGGGGCCGCGGGGGCGTCCCCCGCAAAACGTAGCCGGGGGGACACCCCCCTTGTCCCCCCCGGGGGCCTCGCAAGACCGCCCTTCGGGTCGCGTTTCCCGCTCCCTCGGGGCGTCGGGAACGCTTGCCGATGGGTCCCCATCGCCCGCGCGTCCCCTCCTGCCGAGGGAACGGGAAACGCGATCGTATGATACGCGAAATCGTGCAAGTGAGTACTGGTATACGGAGCCCGTGCGCATTCAGGCCACCCGTTCGATGGCCATGGCGGTGGCCTCGCCGCCGCCGATGCACAAGGCGGCGACGCCCTTCCTCAGGTCGTACTTTTGC
>JACZQZ010000080.1 GCA_022545455.1 Pseudomonadota bacterium | reverse complement strand
TCACCCATATTTTCAGGCGACAGCCAAGCTTCGAATGCGGCTTTCGTGGCGGGCCAGTCCCGGTCGATGATAGCGAACCAAGCCGTGTCTCGGTTGCGCCCCTTGCTGATAACAGCTTGGCGAAACACGCCTTCAAAGGTAAAGCCGTAACGCTCCGCCGCACGTTTTGATCCCGCGTTCAGATTGTCGCATTTCCATTCGTAGCGGCGATACCCTAGATCGTCGAAGACCCGTTTCATCATCAGGTACATGGCCTCCGTACCGGCGGCGGTACGCTGCAAGGCGGGAGAATAGTTGATGTGAGCCACCTCGATCACGCCGTTGGCAGGATCAATGCGCAGATAACTGGCCACGCCCACGGCATTCTTGGTTTTGAGATCTATCACCGCATGAAATAGCGGATCATCGCCGAGACAAGTTTTTTCCATCCAATGACGGTAGGCCTCAAAATCGTCAAAAGGGCCATAGGGAAGGTAGGTCCAGATGCGGTTCTCAGTGTCTGCACAATTGGCCTGGAACAATTCGTCCGCATGACGCGTCACGTCAAGAGGCTCCACCCGGCAATAGCGCCCCTGCATGGGTGTGCGCGGCGGGAACTCACGGGGCATCCAGTCAGGAACAGCGAAGCCGAGCGGCAGATCAATCTCGTTTCGAAGCTCGGACATGGCGATTCCTATACTGTTTCTACTGTTCCCTTTGGACCTTATTTCTTCTCAAAAATGGAAAAATTGAAAGGGCCACTTTGGTATCTTCAGCCGGGACCAATTGGTATGTCTAATCCGATAGACTACATTTCATGGTTTTTCCGTGAAGGGGATGACTAACAGGGTATCTGAGCGAAGTCCATCGGGCTTAGATTGGGGTCGAAGAGTTGGATATAGCCGTTTGGACGGAAATGTCCGCTTATGGCTAAGAACGGACTCGGAGCCCCGACACGTTACGCGACCGCTTTTAGGCGGAAAGCGGACATTCAGGCCTGCCTCCAAGAGGGTAATGTTTGCAAAGTGTTTGCAAATCGGCCGGGTTGACCTTTCGTTCCGAAAAGGGTCAATCGACTAAGTACTTGAAAGATTGGCGGAGGGGGTGGGATTCGAACCCACGGTACCCGCGAGGGTACAACGGTTTTCGAGACCGCCCCGTTCGACCACTCCGGCACCCCTCCGCGCCCGGCCGGGGGCCCGTTCGCGGCCCGCGGACGGCGCCGGAGGGTACCGGAAACACCCACCCCCGGCAAGCCGCCGGGCGGGCCCGTCCGTACGCCCGGCCACCGTTGACACGAAGGGGGTACGGGCTATAGTGCCGCCTCTTAATCCCAGGGCCCTCGGCAATCGCCGGGCGCCCTTCGGCTTGGCCTGGTGGGGCAACCATGTTCGCAGTCATCAAGACCGGCGGCAAACAGTACAGGGTGACCAAGGACGACATGATCGTCGTCGAGACCGTGGCCGGCGAGCCGGGGTCGACGGTGCGCTTTGAAGACGTGCTGATGATCGGCGACGACGGCAAGGCGCCCAGCGTCGGCACGCCCTTCCTTGAACAGGCCGCCGTGTTCGCCGAGGTGGTGCAGCAGACCCGCGGCGACAAGATCATCGTGTTCAAGAAAAAGCGCCGCAAGGGCTACCGCCGCAAGCACGGCCACCGCCAGGCCCTGACCGTGCTGCGCATCACCGACATCAGCCCCACCGGCACGAAGGCGGACACCAAATCCAAGGCCAAGCCCGAGCCCAAAGCCAAGGCCAAGCCCAAGACCGAGGCCAAGCCGAAGAAGCCCGCCAAGACGGCGCCCGCGGCGAAGACGGAGGCCAAGCGGAAAACGGCGGCCAAGCCCAAGGCCAAGAAGGAACCCAAGGCCGGGAAGGGCGCCGCCAAGGCACCGGCCAAGGCGTCGGCCGGGTCCAAGGAGTAAGGCGAGATGGCACACAAGAAAGCGGGCGGCAGCTCCCGCAACGGCCGCGACAGCATCGGCCGGCGCCTCGGCGTGAAGAAGTTCGGCGACGAGATCGTGGTCCCGGGCAACATCATCATCCGCCAGCGGGGCACCAAGTATCACCCCGGCGCCGGCGTCGGCATGGGCCGGGACCATACGCTCTTTGCCCTGGTCGGAGGCCGCGTGAAATTCCGCACCCGGGCCCAGGGCCGGGTTTACGTGGCGGTGGAGCCGGCCTCCTAAAACGGTATCGGGGCCATTCGCTTCGGCGCGCGGGGGAATGGCCAGCCATTCCCCTTTTTGCCATTCCCCGTTTTGATTGGGGGGCGGGGCGATGAAGTTTCTCGATGAAGCGAAGGTCTTTGTGAAAAGCGGCGACGGCGGCAACGGCTGCGTCGCCTTCCGGCGTGAGAAAAACGTGGAGTTCGGGGGTCCCAACGGCGCCGACGGCGGGCGCGGCGGCAACGTCAGGGTCCTCTGCGTGGACGGCCTCAACACCCTGATCGACTTCCGCTACAGCCAGCACTTCAAGGCCGGCCGCGGCCGCCACGGCGCGGGCAACGACTGCACCGGCGCCAAAGGCCGGGACGCGGTGCTGAAGGTCCCCGCCGGCACCCAGGTCCTGGACCAGGACAAGGCGACGGTGATCGCCGATCTGACCGGGCCCGGCCAGTGCATCGTGTTGGCCCGCGGCGGCGACGGCGGCTTCGGAAACGCCCACTACAAGTCCGCCACCAACCGGGCGCCCAGGCGGGCGGACCCGGGCTGGCCCGGCGAGGAACGGTGGCTGTGGCTGCGCCTCAAGCTGATCGCCGATGCCGGTGTGGTGGGCCTGCCCAACGCCGGCAAGTCCACGTTCCTGGCCGCCGTCTCCCGCGCCCGGCCGAAGATCGCGGACTATCCTTTCACCACGCTCCATCCCAACCTGGGCGTCGCCTCGGTGGACGGCGATGAGTTGGTCATCGCCGACATCCCCGGCCTCATCGAGGGCGCCAACGCCGGTGTCGGCCTGGGCATCCGCTTTCTCGGCCACGTGGAGCGCTGTCCGGTGCTGCTCCATCTCGTCGACGGCACCGCCGAAGACGTCGCCGGCGCTTACGCCACCGTGCGCCGCGAGCTGGACGCCTACGGGGCCGGCCTGGCCGGGAAGCCGGAAATCGTCGCCCTGAACAAGTGCGATGCATTGCGGCGCGAGGACGCGGCGGAAAAGCGCGCCGCCCTGGCCAAGGCCTCGGACCGGGACGTGGCGGTCATCTCCGCCGTCGCCGGCACCGGCGTCGCCGGCGTCCTGCGCGCGCTGCTGGCCGTCGTCCGCCAGGGCCGCGCCGGCGCCCGCGATTCCGAGGACGCATTGGCGCCATGACCGCGAAGGCGCAGTCCACGGACCTTGCGGCGGGCCGCCGGGTGGTGGTCAAGATCGGCTCGGACCTGCTGGTGGACGACGAGCACGGCACCGTCCACCGGCACTGGCTGGAGACGCTCGCCGAGGACCTCGCCGTCTGCCGCGGCCGGGACCAGGAACTCGTCATCGTCTCGTCGGGCGCCATCGCGTTGGGCCGCCGGTATCTCCGCCTGTCCGACGGGGACCTCAGGCTGGAGGAAAAGCAGGCGGCGGCAGCCACCGGCATGGTGCGCCTGGCCCACGCCTACCAGGAAATCCTGGAGAAACACGGGATGACCGTGGCCCAGGTACTCCTGACCCTGGACGACAGCGAGAACCGGCGGCGCTACATCAACGCCCGCAACACCCTGGAGGTCCTGCTGCGGGCGGGCGCCGTGCCGGTGATCAACGAGAACGACACCGTGGCCACCGACGAGATCCGTTTCGGCGACAACGACCGCCTGGCCGCCCGCGTCGCGGCCATGATCGGCGCCGATACGCTGGTGCTGCTGTCCAACGTGGACGGGCTGTACACCGCCGATCCGCGGACCGACAAGGACGCCCACCTGATCCCCGAGGTGCGCGACATCACGCCCGAGATCGAGGCCCTGGCCGGCGCCGTCGCCACCGGCTACGGGTCCGGCGGCATGGTGACCAAGCTGGCCGCCGCCAAGGTCGCCCTTGGCGCCGGCTGCCGCATGGTAATCGCCGACGGCTCGGCCCTCCACCCCCTCAAGCGCATCGAGGACGGGGCGCCGTGCACATGGTTCCTGCCCTCGGCCACGCCGCGCACGGCGCGCAAGCGGTGGATCGCGGGCACCCTCAGGCCGGCGGGCACGATCACCGTCGACGACGGGGCGCTGAAGGCACTCGAAAAGGGCAAAAGCCTGCTGCCCGCCGGGGTGATCGCGGCCGAGGGCGATTTCCAGCGCGGCGACGCGGTAATCGTCAAGGGCCCCGGCGGCCGCGAGGTGGCGCGGGGACTGACCGCCTACTCGGCGGCCGACGCACGGCGCATCATGGGCCACAAAAGCGGTGAAATCGAAGGCCTTCTCGGCTACCGTGGGCGGGACGAGATGATCCACCGCGACGACCTGGTACTAGGATAACCGGAAATCCGATGACCACCACGACCACCGCCGAGAGAGCAGCCGTCCCCGGGACAGAGGACGTGCCCGCCCTCATGCGCCGCATCGGCGCCGACGCCCGGGCGGCGGCGCGGGTGCTGGCCAACGCCTCCACCGAGGCCAAGAACGCGGCCCTTACGGGGAGCGCCGACAGCCTGCGCGCGCGCGCCGACGCGATCCTCGCCGCCAACCGCAAGGACATGGAGGCGGGCCGGCGAAAGGGGCTGAGCAAGGCCCTGCTCGACAGGCTGGCGCTCGATGACCAGCGCATCGAGGCCATGGCCCGCGGTCTGGAGGACATCGCCGGGCTACCCGATCCGGTGGGCGAGGTCATGGCCCGGTGGAAACGGCCCAACGGCCTGGATATCTCCCGCGTGCGCGTGCCCCTTGGGGTCATCGGCATGATCTATGAATCGCGCCCCAACGTGACCGCCGATGCCGGGGGCCTGTGTTTGAAGGCGGGTAACGCCGTCATCCTGCGCGGCGGCTCCGAAAGCTTCCATTCCTCCGGCGCCATCATGGACTCCCTCAGCGCCGGGCTCGACGGCGCCGGCCTGCCGGCGACGTCGATCCAGCGGGTGCCGACCCGCGACCGCGCCGCCGTCGGCGAGATGCTGCGCATGACGGAGTTCATCGACGTCATCGTGCCGCGCGGCGGCAAGTCGCTCATCGAGCGCGTCAGCGCGGAAAGCAAGGTGCCCCTGTTCAAGCACCTGGAAGGCATCTGCCATACCTACGTGGACGCCGCCGCCGATGCGGACATGGCGCGCAAGGTCGTCCTCAACGCCAAGATGCGGCGCACCGGGATCTGCGGCACCACGGAGACCCTGCTGGTCGACAAGCGCATCGCCGGGACCTGTCTGCCGCCCATCATCGAGGATCTGATTGCCGCCGGCTGCGAGGTGCGCGGGGACGCCGCCACCTGTGCCGTGGACGAAAGAGTGGTGCCGGCGACGGACGAGGACTGGAAAACCGAATACCTGGACGCCATCATCTCGGTGGCCGTGGTCGACGGCGTCGACGCGGCTGTCGCCCACATCGCCCGCCATGGCTCCCAACACACCGAGTCCATCATCACCGAGGACGCGGAGACCGCCGAAGCCTTCCTCAACCGGGTCGACAGCGCCATCGTCATGGTCAACGCGTCCACCCAGTTCGCCGACGGCGGCGAGTTCGGCATGGGCGCGGAGATCGGCATCTCGACGGGGAAGCTGCACGCCCGCGGACCCGTCGGCGTGGAACAGCTCACCAGCTTCAAGTACATGGTCCGCGGAACCGGTCAGTGCCGGCCCTGAGGGGGCCGGGCGGAACGGCCGCCAAGGCGCGCGTCGGCCTGCTCGGCGGCTCCTTTAACCCGGCCCATGGCGGCCACCTGCACATCAGCCGGCTGGCGCTCGAGCGCCTGGGGCTGGACCAGGTGTGGTGGCTGGTCTCGCCGCAGAACCCGCTCAAGCCCGCCGCCGGCATGGCGCCGCTGGACAAACGGCTGGCCCGGGCGCGGGCGATCGTGGATGACCGGCGCATCGTCGTCACCGCCATCGAGCGCGACCTCGGCACCCGGTACGCCGTGGATACGCTCGGGCTCCTGAAGCGGCGGTTTCCCGACACCCGGTTCGTCTGGGTGATGGGCGCCGACAACCTTGTCCAGGTGCCCCGGTGGAAGCGTTGGCGGACCGTGTTCCGCACGGTTCCCATTGCGGTTTTCGCCCGGCCCACGTATTCTTCAAGGGCGTTGTCTGGCAGGGCAGCCCGGCGCTTCGCCGGGGCCCGGGTGCGCGCCGCGCGCGCCGGCGGTCTGGCGGACCTGAGACCGCCGGCCTGGGTGTTCCTGCGCACCCCGCTTCACGGGGCCTCTGCCACACGCATCCGCGCCCGGCGCGCCGCCAAGGGCGGCCGGGCACTTGGTGAAACGGAATAGAGGACCGAGATCATACCACGACCGATAAAAAGACCATCGGCGGCAGCCGACCTGCTGAAGCTGGTGGAAACATCCCTGGACGACGACAAGGCACAACGCATCGTTGTTATCGACCTCGCCGGTAAGACCGACATCGCCGACTTCCTGGTTATCGCCAGCGGCACCTCCCAGCGCCAGATCGGCGCCATCACGGAACACCTCCGCGACAGATTGAAGGCCAGCGGCCTCACGGGAATCTCCGTTGAGGGCGCGGCCCATTGCGACTGGGTGCTGATCGACGCCGGCGACGTCGTGGTTCATATTTTCCGGCCCGAAATGCGTACGTATTACAGCCTGGAAAAGATGTGGGGGACTCCCCTACCGGGATCGGAAACGGATGCCGGAACACCTGCCGGGATGACCGCCTAACCCCGGCCCCGAAGGGGGAAACGGGCCATGCGCATTCTCGTGGCCGCCGTCGGCCGTTTCGGCCGCGGCCGGGTGAGGGGCGCGCACGAGCGCGCCCTGTTCGATCGCTACGCGCGCCGCATCTCACCGCCGCTGGTGCTCAAGGAGGTGACGGAGGAGAGCGCCCTGCCGCCGGGCGAGCGTAAAAAGCGCGAGGCCAAGCGCCTTTTGGCCGCCGTGCCCGAGGGCGCCGCCGTCGTCGTGCTGGACGAGAGGGGGCGGACCCTCACCAGCGCCGCCTTCGCCCGACGAATCGGCGGGTGGCGGGATTCAGGGGTCAGGGATCTGGCGTTTCTCATCGGCGGCACCGACGGAATGGACGAATCGGTGATCGGACGCGCCGGCCTGGTTCTCTCGCTCGGGTCCATGACGTGGCCGCATCTGCTGGTGCGCGGCATGCTGGCCGAGCAGATTTACCGCGCCCAGACTATCCTTTCGGGTCATCCCTATCACCGCGGTTAGCAAGTTGTTAAGCGCCTTCAGTCTATCGTCCAAGCCCGATTTCAACATATATTAAGGCCATGGCCGATACCCGAAGCGATGAAGCGCGGCCCCGTCCGGTCGTTCTCTGCATCCTCGACGGCTGGGGCGACAGGCCGGATGCCGATGACAATGCCATCGCCTTGGCCGAAACGCCCACCTGGGACCGATTCACGGGCCAATATCCGATGGCGCGCCTGATTGCCTCGGCCGAGGACGTGGGTCTGCCCGCCGGGCAGATGGGCAACTCCGAGGTCGGCCACATGAGCCTGGGCTCGGGCCGCGTCGTGACGCAGGACCTGCCGCGCGTCGACACCGCCATCGCCGACGGTACGCTGGCCGGCAGCCCGGTGCTCGAGGACCTGGTCAAGCGGCTGCAGGCAAGCGGCGGCACGTGCCACCTGATGGGGCTTTTGTCGCCGGGCGGCGTGCATTCCCACCAGGACCACATGGCGGCCCTGGCCGGCATCGTCGGCGGGGCCGGGGTTCCGGTTTGCGTGCACGCCTTCCTCGACGGCCGCGACACGCCGCCCAAAAGCGCCGGGGAATTTATGGCACGTTTCCTTGCCGACGTGTCCCATGTGCCGGACCTCGCCATGGGCACGGTGAGCGGCCGCTACTACGCCATGGACCGGGACAAGCGCTGGGAGAGGGTGGAAAAGGCCTACGCGGCCCTCGTCGAGGCCGCGGGCGAGACGGCGCCCGAGGCGCTCGCCGCCATCGACCAGAGCTATAGGCTGGGCGCCACCGACGAGTTCATGCTGCCGACCGTGATCGGGGGGTACGCGGGCATGGCCGACGGCGATGGCGTGCTGATGGCCAACTTCCGCGCCGACCGGGCGCGGGAGATCTTGGGCGCGCTTGCCGATCCCGGCTTCGACGACTTCCCGCGTTCCCGCGTCGCCGACCTTGCGGCCGGTGTCGGCATGGTCGAGTATTCCACCGATCTGAACCGCTTTTTCTCCGCCCTGTTCCCACCGCCGCAACTGGACAACATGTTGGGGCAGCTGGTTTCGGAGGCGGGCATGACCCAGCTGCGCATCGCCGAAACCGAGAAGTACGCCCACGTCACCTTCTTCCTCAACGGCGGCCGCGAGGCGGTATATCCGGGCGAAGAAAGGATTCTGGTGCCCTCGCCCAAGGTCGCCACCTATGACCTCAAGCCCGAAATGTCGGCCGTCGAGGTCACCGACAAACTGGTCCAGGCTATCGAATCGGGCCGCTTTGATCTGGTTGTCGTCAACTACGCCAACGGCGACATGGTGGGCCACACGGGCAAGCTGGAGGCCGCCATCAAGGCGGCCCAGTGCGTGGACGGGTGCCTCGGCCGGCTGGAGACGGCGGTCAGGAAGATGGGCGGCGTGCTGTTGATCACGTCGGACCACGGCAACCTGGAAATGATGCACGACGGCCCCACCGGGCAACCCCACACGGCCCATACCATGAACCTGGTTCCGGTGATCCTGGTCAACGGCCGGGCGCCAGCGTTGCGCGACGGCCGGCTGGCGGACGTGGCGCCGACGATTCTCGGGCTGCTGGGCCTTCCCCGGCCCGACGAGATGACCGGCCGGTCGCTGCTGTGCGAGGACGGCGTGCGCGCCGCCGCCCAATAGGATGAGCAAACTTCGCCTCCCGAACGGCGTGTTGACGAGCCTGCTGGTGGCCGGGTGGCTGGCGGTGCCGGCGGGAGGCGCCTTGGCCCTGTCACCGGACGCCGACGCCAGCCGACGCCTGGACGACGTCGAGCGCGCCCTCGATGCGGGCCGCAGGCAGGCCCAGGACCTGGAGATCATGGCCGCCGGCCTGGAGAGCGAGGTGCGCCGGCTGCAACGCAACCGAGTAGCCGCCGCCGGCGCCATCCAGGACAGCGAGGCCGAGATTTCACGGCTGGAGGCCAGGCTGGCCCGCCTGGCGCGCAGCGAAGCCGGAAAAAGCGCCGACCTGGCGGCGCGCCGCGGCCAGTCCGTGGGCGTACTCATGGCGCTCCAACGCCTCGCCCTCCATCCCCCGGAGGCGATGATCGCCCAACCCATGAGCCTGTCGCAGACGGTGCGCAGCGCCATCCTGCTCCGCGCCGCCGTGCCTGAGATCGAACGCCGCGCCGCTCGTCTGCGCGCCGACCTCGCCGGGCTCGCCCGCGCCCGCCGCGAGTCCGGCGAGCGGCGCCTGCAGTTGGCCAGCGCCATCGCCGGGCTGGCCGAGCAGCGGGCCCATTTGAACACGCTGCTGGCGCGCAAGACGGAGCTTAAGCGCCGCACCGCCACGCAGGCCCGCGAGGCGGCGCGCCGGGTTCAGGCCCTGGCGCGCGAGGCGCAGGATTTGCGGGACCTGCTTGCCCGCCTGGAGAAGGAACGCCGCCAACGCGAGGCAAAAGCGGATGCCGCCGCCGAGGGTGCGGCACGGCCCGGGAATCTGCAGGCGCGCCTGAACGGGGAGGCCCCGTCCATCTCCAAGGCCCGGGGCATGCTGCCATTTCCGGCCGTGGGCCGGCTGAAGGGACGCTACGGGCAGGCCACCAGGACCGGCCTGACCCGCAAGGGAATCACGATCGAGACCCGGGCCGGCGCCCAGGTGGTTTCCCCCCACGAAGGACGGGTCGTCTTCGCCGGCCCGTTCCGCGGCTATGGGCAACTCTTGATCATCGAACACGGTGAAGGATATCATAGCCTGCTTGCGGGTCTGGCCCGCATCGACGGCGTCATCGGGCAATGGATTCTGGGCGGCGAGCCAATCGGCATCATGGGACGCCCGGATAACGGAAAGCCAGCCCTCTATATGGAACTGCGTAGGAACGGTCAGCCGATCAATCCCCTGCCGTGGCTGGCCGCGCGCAAAGGTAAGGTAAGCGGATGAGAACTCGAATGCTTCTGGTGGCCGCGATGGTCGCCCTATTGGTTTTGCCCCGGGCCGACGCGGCCGAATCGATCAAAAACAGCGCCGATACGTACCGGCTTCTCAACCTGTTCGGGGATGTCTTCGAGCGCGTGCGCGCCGATTACGTCGAGGAGGCCAGCGACCAGGAGTTGATAGAGGCCGCCATCACCGGCATGTTGACCTCGCTGGATCCCCATTCCAGCTACCTGAACGCAAAAAGCTTCCGCGAGATGCAGGTGCAGACCCGCGGCGAGTTCGGGGGCCTGGGAATCGAGGTCACCATGGAGGCCGGACTGGTCAAGGTGGTTTCGCCCATCGACGACACCCCGGCGTTCCGCGCCGGCATCGAGCCCGGCGACCTGGTCAGCCATCTGGACGGCGAGCCGGTGCTGGGGCTGACGCTCGCGCAGGCGGTGGAGAAAATGCGCGGCCGCGTGGGTACGGATATCCGTCTGACCATCCGCCGCGCCGGGCGCGCACCGTTCGACGTCACCATCACCCGCGCGGTCATCAAGATCCGCTCCGTGCACTCGCGCCTGGAAGGGAAGATCGGTTACCTTCGCGTCACCACCTTCAACGAGCAGGCGGAGAAAGGCCTCAAGAAGGCCATGACCACAATCAAGGACGAGGCGGGCGACGAACTGCAGGGCATCGTTCTCGATCTGCGCAACAACCCGGGCGGCCTGTTGGATCAGGCCGTGGCCATCGCGGATGCGTTTTTGGACAAGGGCGAGATCGTTTCCACGCGCTCCCGCCGGGCCGAGGACACGCAGCGCTTTAACGCCCGTCCCGGCGACCTGGCCGAAGGCGTGCCCATGGTGGTGCTGATCAACGGGGGCTCGGCGTCGGCGTCCGAGATCGTCGCCGGGGCCTTGCAGGACCACCGCCGCGCCCTCGTGCTCGGCACCAAGTCCTTCGGCAAGGGGTCGGTCCAGACCATCATTCCGCTGTCCGGGCATGGCGCCATGCGGCTGACCACGGCGCGCTACTACACGCCCTCGGGGCGCTCCATCCAGGCCGTCGGCATCGAGCCCGACATCGTGGTCGAGCAGGCCCGCATCGAGAAAATCAACGAACTCTCCCGGAGGCGTGAAGCGGACCTGCGCGGCGCCCTGGACAACGGCGGCGAGAACGGCGCCGCCAAGCCCGACGGGGACAAGCCCGGAAGCGCGGGCGAAGACAAGCCCGACGGCGCGGACGCCGGGGACGCCGGCAAGAAGGCGAAGAAGCCGGCCCAGGAGGATTACCAGCTCGGACGGGCGCTTGACCTCCTGCGCGGCCTTTCCCTGTTCTCCGACAAGATCGCGGCGAAACGCAGTTGACCGGGCGGTAGCCACAATGGGGGTGCCCGGAAAGGTGCTGGCGTGAAATTCCCCCTAAATCTCAAGGGGTTTGGATTCGGCAGGGGTGCGCGCCGGAAGGACCCGGCCGAGGATCTCGAGGATACGGACTCCGATAAGCCGGAAGGTGAGCCTGGCGAGCCCGCCGGCGCAGACCAAGAAGGCGCGGCGGAATGTTCGGCCTTCTCCCGTTCTGCGATGCACCGTTAAGACATGCCCGGCTGCAAGCCTGGGGTCCGAGTTTGGCTATGAGCGGAAGTTCTGGGGGCCGTTGATCTTCGTCCGCTTCACCCCTCAAAGCAGACATACCAAGGCCCAATGTCCGCTCTTGGGGCTATAGCGGACCATTTGCAGTCGGGTGATCGACGTCGGCTTGTGACCCTTTGCGGACTTCAGGCACGATGGTGTTCTACTCATCCGCTTTCGGGTGGCAGCTGATGCCCGGTGACAGTAGTCTGGGACAGCGCAGTCAACTGAAGGAGAGCGCTGTGACATCACAGCGACCGGATCGCGTCGACGGGTTCGTCGCCGGGCAACGAGTCGAGGTCGCCGGCAAGCCTGACGGTTCCCTCGCCGGACTCCGCTTCGCTGCCAAGGACATCTTCGATGTCGCTGGCCACGTGACCGGCGGCGGAAACCCGGACTGGGCGCGGACCCATAGCCCGGCAAAAAAGACGGCGCCTGCCGTGCAGGCGCTGCTCGACGCCGGGGCCTTCCTGGTCGGCAAGACCGTCACAGACGAGCTGACCCGTGGCATCCTCGGTATAAACGTCTTCGACGGTACGCCTGAGAACCCGAAGGCTCCGGACCGCGTTCCCGGTGGCTCGTCCAGTGGCTCCGCTTCAGTCGTCGCCTCGGGTGCGGTCGACTTCGCTCTCGGCTCCGACACCGGGGGTTCAGTGCGCATCCCGGCAAGTTTCTGCGGTATTTACGGCATCAGGCCAAGCTATGGCCGTGTACCAATTGCCAGCGTCATCGAACAGGCGCCGAGCTTCGACACTGTCGGCTGGTTTGCGCGCGAGGTCGACGTCCTCACACGGGTCGGTCAAGTGCTGCTCTCGGGTACGCCGGCAACGGCCCCGTTCACCCGCTTGATCGTCGCCGAGGACGCATTTGCCGTTGCTGACGAGGAAGTACGACAGGCCTTGGCGCCGGCTGTCGATGCACTCCGCGCCCTTGCACCGGCGACGACGGAAGAGGTGGTTGCCCCGGACGGTCTTGGCACCTGGCGGGCGGCCATGATGACAGTTCAGCAGTGGGAAGCGCACCGCTCTTTCGCTGACTGGATCGACCGGGTCAATCCCCGCTTTGCCTATGATGTCGCACAGCTCT
>JACZQZ010000079.1 GCA_022545455.1 Pseudomonadota bacterium | reverse complement strand
AAAGCCTTGGTAAGCCGCCGTTGCGGTCGCGTATGCGGCCCGTCGGAGGCGTCGAAAAGTTTTGACGATGCACCGCATCGCCCGCAACGTTCCTCCTGCCCGACGAGCCGCCTACGCGATCTCTATGAACCATGATCAGCGCTCCTTGGTATTAGGGGCCGCGGTTCCAGTGATCCCGGTGACGGCGCGGCCGTCAACGCGGGGCCGGGGTCCGCACCGTCGGCGACGCCCGGCCGGCGCGAATCCTAATGCATCGCCGCCGGGCGGCGCCGGCGCGGCGGCCGTCTGGGCTCCTCGTCGAACAGGTCGCTCATGTTCTGAATCATGGTGCCGCCGAGCTCGTCGGCGTCGACGATGGTCACCGCGCGGCTGTAATAGCGGGTGACGTCGTGGCCGATGCCGATGGCGGTCAGCTCCACCGGAGAGCGCGCCTCGATCCAGCCGATGACCGCGTGCAGGTGCTGCTCCAGGTAGTTGCCGGGATTGGCCGAAAGGGTGGCGTCATCGACCGGCGCGCCGTCGGAGATCACCATCAGGATGCGGCGCTGCTCGGGCCTGGCCAGCAGCCGGCTATGGGCCCACACCAGGGCCTCGCCGTCGATGTTCTCCTTGAGCAGCCCCTCGCGCAGCATCAATCCCAGGTTCCTGCGCCCCCGCCGCCAGGGCATGTCGGCGCTCTTGTAGATGATGTGGCGCAGGTCGTTCAGGCGGCCGGGGGTGCCCGGCTTGCCGTCGGCGACCCATTTCTCGCGCGACTGGCCGCCCTTCCAGGCGCGGGTGGTGAAACCCAGGATCTCCACCTTCACCCCGCACCGCTCCAGGGTGCGGGCCAGGATATCGGCGCTGATGGCGGCCACCGTGATGGGCCGGCCGCGCATGGAGCCGGAGTTGTCGATCAGCAGGACGACCACGGTGTCGCGGAAGTCGGTCTCCTTCTCCATCTTGAAGGACAGGGGATGGACCGGGTCGACGATGACCCGGGCCAGGCGCCCGGCGTCGAGCAGGCCTTCCTCCAGGTCGAACTCCCACCAGCGGGTCTGCTTGGCCAGAAGGTGGCGCTGCAGGCGGTTGGCGAGCCGCGCCACGACGCCCTGCAGTTGCGAAAGCTGCTGGTCCAGTTGCGCGCGCAGGCGGGCCAGTTCGTCGGCCCCGCACAGCGAGTCGGCCTCCACGACTTCGTCGAACGCGGCGCAGTACGCGTGGTAGGCCGGTTCCCGGGGCTCCGCGTTGTGCGGCCAGCGGGGACGCCAGCGCGTCGGGCCCGCCGGGTCTTCGTCGCCTTCGGTGAGCTGGTCTTCGGCGACGACGGCCGGGGCGTCGTCGTCGGTTGCGTCGGTCCGTTCGCCGGGTACGGACTCCGGGGCCCTCATCTCCGCGCCCCGGGACTGGGGGTCGGTGTCGCGCGTTTCGTCGTCGTCGCCTTCTTCCTCGTCGCGGTCCCGGCGCGCGGCGTCCTCGTCGATCAGGCCGAGAACCCGGATCATTTCGGCCACGGCCGTCGCGAAGGCGTTCTGGTCGTGTACGCACGTGCCCAGTTGGCGGAGCTCGGCGCCCACCCGCTGGTCCAGCCACGGGCGCCACTTGGCCACCATGCGGGCCGCCGCGGCGGGGGGCGGCCGCCCGGTAAGTTTCTCGCGCACCAGGAGGCCGATGGCTTCGCCCAGGTGGGAGGCTTCGCGCTCGCCGACGTCGGCATAGCCCTGGCAGCGCTCCTCCAGGACCGCCGCCAGGTTGTCGGCGACACCGGCCAGGCGGCGGCTGCCCAGGGCCTCGACACGCATCTGTTCGACGACGTCGAAGACTTCGCCGGCCTCGCGCCCCGGGGGCATGCTCCGGCGGTGCAGCCCTTCGTCATGGTAGCGCAGGCGCAAGGCCAGGGCGTCCGCGGTGCCCCGCAGCCGCGTCATCCCGCCCGCAGGCAAGCGCCGCGGCGGCGCCGGCAGGCGGGCGGTCTTTTCCGCCACCTGCACGGCCCCCTGGGCGCCCCCGGAGGTGAAGGTGACGCTCACCTCGCCCTGCGCGGCCACCGCCTTCAGCGCCGCCGCGGTGACCCGCTTGACCAGTTCAACGGTATCTTCGGCCTGGCTCACGGCGCCCCGCCCCGCTCCGCTCACAACTCCGCCGTCTGGACCACCGATTCGGGCAGTTCCTCGCCGAAGCAGCGCTGGTAGTACTCGGCGACCACGGGGCGCTCCACCTCGTCGCACTTGTTGACGAAGGTGACGCGGAAGGCGAAGGCCAGATCACCGAAGATGTCGGCGTTCTCGGCCCAGGTGATGATGGTGCGCGGCGACATCACGGTGGAGATGTCGCCGTTGATGAAGCCGCTGCGTGTCAGGTTCGCCAACTCCACCATGGCGTTCACGGTCTCGCGGCCCTTCTTGGTGGCATAGGACGGCACCTTGGCGAGGACGATTTCGAACTCTTTGTCGTGGGGCAGGTAGTTCAGCGTCGCCACGATGTTCCAGCGGTCCATCTGGCCCTGGTTGATCTGCTGGGTGCCGTGATAGAGCCCCGTGGTGTCACCCAGGCCGACCGTGTTGGTGGTGGCGAACAGGCGGAAGTAGGGATGCGGGGTCATCACCCGGTTCTGGTCCAGGAGCGTCAGCCTGCCGTTGGCCTCGAGCACGCGCTGGATCACGAACATCACGTCGGGGCGCCCGGCGTCGTACTCGTCGAAGACCAGGGCGGTGGGGTGCTGCAGGGCCCAGGGCAGCATGCCCTCGCGGAATTCGGTGACCTGCTTGCCGTCGCGCAGCACGATGGCGTCCTTGCCGATCAGGTCGATGCGGCTGATGTGGCTGTCCAGGTTCACCCGGATGCAGGACCAGTTGAGCCGGGCCGCCACCTGCTCGATGTGGGTGGATTTGCCGGAGCCGTGATAGCCCTGGATGATGACCCGCCGGTTATGGGCGAAGCCGGCAAGGATGGCGAGCGTGGTGTCGCGGTCGAACCGGTAGGCTTCGTCGAGATCGGGGACGTGTTCCTCGCCCTCGCTGAAGCCCGGCACCTCCATGTCGCTGTCGATGCCGAAGGTTTGACGGACGGAGATCATGATGTCCGGGGCCGCCAGGGGGAATCCGGTGGCATTGGTGTCGGTGGTGCCTTGGGGAGTCATCAAATGGGATTCCGGTGGTTGGCCAGTGGTTGGACGGAATGCGTGGCTCTACGCCAAGCGGGCTGGCGGGGTCAAGGTACCAACTTACCCATGATGGTCTCATAGGCCTGATTGATCTGCTTGAATTTCTCCTCCGAGGCCTTGTCGCCGCCGTTGGCGTCGGGGTGGTGACGCTTGACCAGCTCCTTGTAGCGGGCCTTCACCGCGCTCATGGTCAGCGGCGGGTGCAGGTCCAGGACCACCATGGCCTTTTCCTCCACCGTGCGGGGCCGCCGCCGCCACGCCCGCCGCCCGGCGCCGTTCTTGAAGCCGAAATCGTCGCCCATGGGATGGAGGTTGAAATGGAACATACAGGCCGCCACGCCGAGGCGCCAGGTGGGCCGGCGCCATACGGTGTCCATGCGCACGTCTTCCTCGACCTCGTCCTCGCTCATGCCGGCGTAATAGTTCCACGCCGCATTGTACTGGCGCACGTGGGCGAGGCAGAACCAGCGGTAGCTGCGCAGCTCCGCCCGCGACCGCGGGGCCCGGTGCCGGCCCTCCTCGCGGCACTGGGGCCAGTCACAGGGGCGGGTCTCCGGCTGCGGTGCGCCGGTGGATGGCGAAACCTCTCTGCGGACGTTGCCCGACATGCCCTGACTATGGCCGTTCGGGCGCTGTCTGGCAAGCGGGGCCGGCCGCCCGGCGCCTCTTCTCGGGGTGATTTAGAAAGGTGTCTTTCAGCCTTTGCGCACGTCGCCGACGACGACCAGCGCCACGCCGGCGGTGATCAGGCCCAGCCCCACGATTATGGTTGCCGACAGGGGCTCGGCCAGGAACAGGGTGGAAAACAGGACGCCGGCGACGGGCACGCCCAGCGCGCCCATGGCGGTGCTCGTGGCCGGCAGACTCCGGGTCACGGTGACGAAGGCCCAGTAGCAAAACGCCGAAGCCGCCAGCCCGTTGTAGGCGAGGATGGCGGCCAGGGTGCCCGACCAGCGCACGGGAAGATCGTCCTCGGTCCAGGCGGCGAGGGCCGCCAGCAGGATTCCGCCGATCAACATCTGCCAGGGCATCAGCTCGAGCGGCGTCATGACCCAGCGGTGGACGCGAACATGGATAATGCCCACCGCCCATCCCAGCGCCGCCAAAAGCAGAAGCCCGTTGCCGATGAGCGCCGGGGTTTGGGAATAGTCGAAGGTGGCCGGATTGAACAGGACACCGATACCGCCCAGCCCCAGGCCCAGGCCGGCCAGCCTTCCCGTGGTCATCGGCTCGTTCAACAGGACCACCGCCATGGGTGTGATCCACAACGGTGTGGTATAGGCCAGGATGGCCGAGCGCCCGGCGTCGACGTACTGGAGGCTGAAATGGATAAGGCCGAGGAACAGGGCGATCTGCAAGACGCCGACGGAGATCAGGATCGGCAAATCCCGCCGTTCGGGAAGGCGCAACCGTCCCCGCGCCGCCACCAGGGCGAACAGGCAGGCGCCTCCCAACAGCACCCGCACCGCCGCGAACCACAGCGGCGGCATATATTGAAGACCCACCTTCATCACCGGCCAGTTCACGCCCCACAACAGAATGATGCTGGCCAGCAGAAGATAGGCCCGACGGTGGGTCGTCGGCGCCATGATGGTCCGTTCCCTCGCGCGTAGTACTTACTTGCACAATTTCGCGCACCATACGACGGTCTTGCGAGGTTTCCGGCTAGTACCCTCTATCATAATAGGATGACACGTGTGACCGCCCATGGCCGCCCGAAGGGTCGTTTTTCGCGCCTTTTGGGGGCGTCAGCGCCGCTTGACGATGCCCCGCATCGCCGGCGCGACGCTTCCTGCCCAAAAGACGCGAAAAGACGATCACACGTACCATCCTATTGTGATAGAGGGTACTGAGAGCGCGGCGCGCCGTGATGCTGGAGCATCACAAGCGGCGCGCGACGACGCCGGGGGCCGCGGGGGCGTCCCCCGCATACCGTAGCCGGGGGGACACCCCCCTTGTCCCCCCGGGGGCCTCGCAAGACCGCCCTTCGGGTCGCGTTTCCCGCTTCCTCGGGGCGTCGGGAACGCTTGCCGATGGGTCCGCTTCGCCCGCGCGTCCCCTCCTGCCGAGGAAACGGGAAACGCGATCGTATGGTACGCGAAATCGTGCAAGGGAGTACTTGGCGCCCGGCGACGATGCCGGCGGCTGGGTTCTCGACATCCCCATGGACATAAAAGATCACATCCGCACCGTCCCCGATTTCCCCAAACCGGGCATTCAGTTTTACGACATCTCCACCCTTCTCGCCGATCCGGATGCGTGGCAGGTGGCCATGGGGCGCCTTGCCAAGATCGTCAGCCGGCACCAGCCGGACGTCCTGGCCGGCATCGAATCGCGGGGCTTCCTGGTGGCGGCGCCGTTGGCGCTGAAACTGGGATGCGGGTTCATCATGGTGCGCAAGAAAGGGAAACTGCCGGGCGTCACCGTCCCCCATGAATACGCCCTGGAATACGGCACGGACACCATCGAGATCCAGGAAGACGCCGTGAAGCCGGGTGACCAGGTGGTGATCCTGGACGACCTGCTGGCGACGGGCGGCACCATGAACGCGTCCGTCGCATTGTTCCGCAAGGTCGGCGCCCGGGTGGTGGGCACCGCCTGCATCATCGAACTGTCCTTCCTCAACGGCCGGGCCAGGCTGGACGTGCCGTTCCATGCCCTGGTCGCCTACGACACCTAATACGGAAAGCCGGATTTCCTCCGGCGTACGTCAAGGGCCCGGAGGCGCCCGCCGGTGCCAAGAGCCGGCCCCGCCGGGCCGACTATGCCCTGTTGCCGACGTCCCCCAGTTGACCCGCTTGCGGTAGATGGTGGAGGCGCTGATGCACAGGTGTGCCGCGGCCTTGGGAATATTGCCGTCACAAAGGCTGATGGCCCGCTCGATGACCGCTTTCTCGACCTCTGCCAGGGGCCGGATCAGGTGTTGCGGGTCGGCGGCGGCCGCCGCCTCGTCGCCGTTCACGGACCGGGCCGGCACGCCCGGCGCCATGGCCCCGGCATCCCGTGACCGGGGCCCGGCACCCGCCGCCAGGAGGCCCTGCGGATCCAGCGGCGCCGGCAGCATGTCCAGGGTCACCACCTCGCCGGCGTTCAGCACCACGGTGTTGCGCACCACGTTCTGTAGCTGGCGCACGTTCCCGGGCCAGGCGTAGCCCCTGAAAACCGCCTCCGTTTCGGGCGCGAAGCGGGTGAACGCCTTGCCTTCCTCACGGGCGATTTCGATCAGGAACTTGCGGGCGATCGCCAGCACGTCGTCGTCGCGCTCCCTCAGGGGCGGCACGTGAATGGGAATCACGTGCAGGCGGTAGAACAGATCCTCGCGAAAGCGGCCCCGGGCCACCTCACGGACGGGGTCGCTGTTGGTGGCGCAGACGAAACGGATGTCCACGGCCTCGGTCTTGCTGCCGCCCACCTTCTGGAATGTGCCTGTCTGCACGAAGCGCAGGAGTTTCGTCTGCAGGCTCGGGGCCAGTTCGCAGACCTCGTCCAGGAATAGGGTGCCGCCGTCGGCGCGCCTGGCTGCACCCTCGCGCTCGGAGACGGCGCCGGTGAAGGCGCCTTTGACGTGGCCGAAGATCTCGCTTTCCAAAAGGTCCTTTGGGATTGCCCCGCAGTTGAGGACGACGAACGGCTTTTCCATCCGTGGGCTTTGGCAGTGAATGGCCTCGGCGCAGATCTCCTTGCCGGTGCCGCTCTCGCCGGTGATGAACACCGTGGCCTTGCTGCCCGCCGCGCTGTCGACGATGCGATACAGGGCCTGCATGGGCAAGGACGAGCCGATAAATCCGCAGTATTCCTCGCGGTTGAAATCGTTCTTGTAGGTTTCGACGATCCGGGTCAGGCGCTGGCGTTCCAGCGCGTTGCGCAGGGTCACGGCCAGGCGCTCGGCGCTGAACGGTTTGACCAGAAAATCGAAGGCGCCCAGGCGCATGGCGTCCACCGCGGTGGCGATGGAGCGCTGCGCCGCGATGACCACCACGGCGGTGTGCCCCCCCTCCGCCGCGATGTGCCTGAGGATTTCCAACCCGTCCATGTCGGGAAGCACCAGATCCAGCAGCACCGCGTCCGGCGCCTGCCGCTCCAGTAACTGGAGCGCCGCGCCGCCGGTTTCCACGTGGACCAGGTCGTAGGGCTGGTCAGAGAGGTACTTCTTGTACGTCCTGGCCAGGGACAATGTGTCCTCGACCAGAAGCACGGTAAAATTCGTCGCCGCGTCAGTCATGA
Organism: Pseudomonadota bacterium; assembly: GCA_022545455.1. Taxonomy (GTDB): domain Bacteria; phylum Pseudomonadota; class Alphaproteobacteria; order Rhodospirillales; family 2-02-FULL-58-16; genus JACZQZ01. The sequence continues at coordinate 5,472 of JACZQZ010000079.1, read as the reverse complement.
ATTCCATATAGACCACGCGCCGCCCGAAGGAAATTATCCGGACGAAGCATGAACCCGGAAATTGAGCCGTTAATTGCCGGGGGCGGCGCCTTCACGAAAAATTAATGGCGGCCGTGGCGGGTAATACCAAGGAGCGCGTGCCGGGCCACCTTTTTCATCACCGTCGGCAGGGCGTGGTCGGACAGCCGTTCGACGGCGCACCAGACGCCGTCCCCTTTCGGCCCGCCGTCCGCGCGCGCCGCGAGCACGGTAAGCTCCAGGTGGAAATGGGTGAACGTGTGGCGCACGACGCCGGGCAGCCGCCGCCACGGGCCGGTAAAGGGGGCGAGCCGGCGCGCTTCCCTCAACGGCCAGGCCGCCTCGCGCCAGTCGGTGGACGGGATCTCCATCATGCCGCCGAGCAGCCCGCTTTCGGCCCGCCGCCGCAAGAACACCGCGCCGTCCCCGCGCACGACCCAGAAGGCGACGCCCCGGCGGGTCGGTCTCGCCTTCCTGGGCACCTTGACCGGGTAGGTTCCGGGCTCGCCCGAGCGCCGGGCGGCGCACGCCTCCCGCCACGGGCACAGGGTGCATTGCGGCCGGCGCGCAAGACAGATCGTAGCCCCCAGGTCCATCATCGCCTGGGCGAAATCGCCCGCTCTTTTCGCCGGGGTAAGGGACGCCGCCAAGGCCTCCAGGCGCGGCCGCGCGCCGGGCAGGGGGTCCCGCACCCCGTAGAGCCGGGCGACGACGCGGGCCACGTTGGCGTCCACCGGGCTCGCTTTCAGGCCATACGCGATGGCGGCGATGGCGGCGGCCGTGTAGGCGCCGATTCCGGGCAGGGCGCGCAATTCCCGCTCGCTGTCGGGCAGGCGCCCGCCGAAGTCCCGCACCACGGCCCGGGCGCATTTGTGCAGGTTGCGCGCGCGGGCGTAATAGCCCAGGCCCTGCCAGGCGTGAAGCACCTGGTCCAGATCGGTGTTCGCCAGGTCCCCCATGGTCGGCCAGCGGGCCACGAAATCGCGGAAATACGGCGTGACGGCGGCGACGGTGGTTTGCTGCAGCATGATCTCGCTGAGCCACACCCGGTAGGGATCGGGGGTCCCGCCGGGCGGGGTGCGCCACGGCAACGCCCGCCGGTGGCGGTCGTACCAGGAAAGCAGGCGCCGGCGCAGGCGGGCGGGGGACGTCATGGCGGGGGGACATGTCCGGTTGTTCCGTGGCGGCCGGGATCATACTATAGGCATCGGCGCCTGTTTGCAGAGTCGGCGGCGCCCGACCCGGCGGCACGAACCGGCGCCGGCGTTCGGCTATCCTTTATGTCATGGACCGGGAGGGCGCTTCGATGACCGGCAGGGGACGCGGGCCCCGGGCGCTCGCCGCCACGGTGGCCAACATCACCAGACCCCTGTTCTCCCGGCGCGGCTTCGCCGACGGCGCCATCGTCAACGAGTGGCCGGCGATCGTCGGCGCCCACTTCGCGGCCCACAGCGCGCCCGAAAAGATCGTTGCCGCGTCGGGCGGCGGGGCCGAGGGCACGCTGCACGTGCGCATCGACAGCGGCAGCCTGGCCGTCGAGCTGCAGCACCTGGAACCCCTGCTCATCGAGCGCATCAACGGGTACTTCGGCTACCGCGCGGTAGCCCGCCTGAAGCTCCTCCAGGGACCGTTGCCGAAAAGGCGAAAGGCGTCCCCGCCGGCCGCCCGCCCCCTGGAACCGGGCGAGGAAGAAGAACTGGTGCGCCACCTGTGCTCCGTCGACGACCCCGAGCTTCGTCATGCATTGGAAGCCCTGGGACGGGCGGTGATCGGCCGGCGCGCCGGGAAAGACTGAAGGGGTTCCCGCCCGGCGGCCTTCGGCCAAGATTCACCGCCAGCGCCGCGGGGGCTTGTGAAGTGCCTCCGGCAATTCTATATTCAACAACATCTTGTACCTTGAGAGGCCATTTTGTCCAGATTTGTACTAGGTGTAGGAATCCTGACGCTTTTGCTCGCGGCCCCTCCCGCCGCCGCCGGCATCGCCCCCCTTGAAGACGCGGTGGCGGAAAAGGTCATGGGCCGCGACGATGCGCCGGTGACCATGATCGAGTATTCGTCCCTGGCCTGCCCCCATTGCGCCGCCTTCCACCGCGACGTCCTGCCCAAGATCAAGGAAACCTACATCGGTCCGGGCAAGGTGCGCCTGATCTACCGCGATTTCCCCTTGGGCGGGTTGGCCCTGGCGGCGGCCATGCTGGCCCGTTGCGCCGGCAGCGCAAAATACTTCGGCTTCATCGAGGTCCTGTACCGCAGCCAGGCGCAATGGTCGCGCAGCGATAATCCGAGGAGGGAACTGGCGCGGGTGGCCCGGTTCGGCGGCATCTCCCAGAAGGATTTCGAAGCCTGCCTGGTGAACGAACCCCTGATGGCGGACATCCGGGAACGGGCGGCCGACGCCCAGCAGAAGTTCGGTATCGATTCGACGCCCACGTTCATCATCGAAGGCGAGAAGGTCCTGGGCGCGCGGTCCTTCGAGGACTTCCGGGACGTCATCGAAAAAGCGCTCGAGAAAAAGCGCTAGCGGGGCCGGATCGTGTTGCGCTTCAAGAAACTGCGGCTTTCCGGCTTCAAGTCCTTCGTCGACGGCACGGAGCTCCTGATCGAACCCGGCCTGACCGGCGTCGTCGGACCCAACGGGTGCGGCAAGTCCAACCTGGTCGAGGCGTTGCGCTGGGTCATGGGCGAGTCCTCGGCCAAGCAGATGCGCGGCGGCGAAATGGACGACGTCATCTTCAACGGCACCGCCGAGCGGCCGTCGCGCAACATCGCCGAGGTCGTGCTGGGCCTGGACAACAACGACCGCACCGCCCCCGCCCGCTACAACGATGACGCGGAACTGAGCGTCAGCCGCCGCATCGAACGGGGCAGCGGCTCCACCTACCGCATCAACGGCAAGGAGGTGCGCGCCCGCGACGTCCAGATTCTGTTCGCCGACGCGGCCAGCGGCGCCCGTTCCACGGCGATCGTCAGCCAGGGGCGGATCGGCGCCGTCATCGCCGCCAAGCCGACCGAAAGGCGTACCATCCTGGAGGAGGCCGCCGGCATCACCGGTCTGCATTCGCGCCGCCACGAGGCCGAACTGCGCCTGCGCGGCGCCGAAACCAACCTGGGCCGCGTCGACGACGTACTGGTCACCCTCGACGCCCAGCTCCACAGCCTCAAGAAACAGGCCCGGCAGGCGAACCGCTACCGCAACCTCAGCGATCACATCCGCCGCGCCGAGGCGGCCCTGTTCCACCTGCGCTGGCGCGCCGCCACCGACGAGACGGAAACCGGCCGCGCGCGGCTCAAGGAAGCGGACCGCGAGGTCACCGAACTGACCCGCCGCGCCGGCGCCGGCTCCACCCGGCAGGCCGATGCCGCCGCCCACCTGCCCGAGTTGCGCCAGGCGGAGGCCGGGGCGGCGGCCGAACTGCAGCGGCTGATCCTGGCCCGCGACGGCCTGGACGCCGAGGAAGAGCGAATCGCGGCCGCCCGCAAGGAGTGCGAGCTTCGCCTGCAACAGGTGGCCGCCGATACCGCCCGCGAGAAGGCCCTTGCCGAAGACGCCGGCGCCGCCATGGAGCGCCTCGAGGCCGAGCGCGCGCGCATCGAAGAGGCAACGGACGGCGAGGAGGCGGCCCGCCGGAAGGCGGCCGACGCCCTGGCCGCCGCCACCGGGGCCGTCGACGCCCTGGAAGCCCGCCTCACCGAGCTCACCGAGCGGATGGCCGGCGCCGAGGCCCGCCGGGCAAGCCTGGCGGGCACGATTTCGGAGGTAAGCGAGCGCAAGAGTCGCCTCGCCGCCCGCGCCGCCGAGATCACCGAGGCCCATGCGGAGCTGGAACGCCACGCGGTGGACCCGGCGGCCCTGGACGCGGCAAAGGCCGTTTTTGCCGCGGCCGGCGCCGAGCTCGAGCGGACGCGCGCCGACGCGCAGACGGCGGACGGCGGACGCACCGAGGCCGCCGACAAAGCCGCCGACACGGTTTCGGCGCTGCAGGCCGCCGCGGCCGCCTTGACCCGGCTGGAAGCGGAGGAGCGGGCCCTGGCCGGCCTGCTGGAGACCGGGGACGAAGAGCCATGGCCGCCGCTGATCGATTCGCTCACCGTTGAGCCGGGCTTCGAGGCGGCCCTGGCCGCGGCCCTGGGCGAGGACCTCCTGGCGCCCGCGGACGAACCGGCGAGCGCGTACTGGCGGACCCTTGCGCCGTTCGCCAAGCCGCCGCCCCTGCCCGAGGGCGCCCAACCCTTGAGCGGCGTCGTCAAGGGACCGAAGGCGTTGACGCGCCGGCTGTCGCAGATCGGCGTGGTCGCCGACGAAGGGCAAGGCGCCCGCCTCGGCGACCGGCTGTGCCAGGGGCAACGCCTGGTCAGCCGGAACGGAGCCCTGTGGCGCTGGGACGGCTTCACCATGTCGGCCGGGGCGGCAACCGGCGGCGCCGCCCGCCTGAAGCGGCGCAACCGCCTCATCGAGGTGCGCGGCGAGCTTGCCGGCGCCGGCGCCAAGGTGAAGGCGGCCGAGGACCGTATGACGGCGGCGCGCACGGCCGCCGACGAGGCGGTGGCGAGCAGCGAGGCGTCCCACGTCGCGGAGACCACGACACCAGTATCGGACGAGAGCGTCGCGCCCGATGAAGTCCGGCTTCTCCCACCCCACGATCTCGGCGACGACATTGCGCGAGGGCACATCGGGCAGCGTCTGGGCTTCCATCAGGAGCCGCACCCGGAGGGGCTGACCCCGGTCTTGCATCCGCTGCATCATCATGGCGTCTTCGACCGTCACGGCGGCGTGGGGAATCCGAGGCACGTCCTCGGCGTAGCGCATCACCCCCGTGTGCAACGTACCGAGCGACACCGGCCCGACCGAACGGACGAGGCTCGCCACGGCGCCGGCCTCGGCAGCCCGCACCGCCCCATTGACACGGTACGTGACCGTCTGACCATAGGTGGTGAAGGCGGCATTGAAGAGCACGATCTTGCCCCTGGCCTCCTCCTGGCGCTCTTCCAACTCGTCGAACGAGCGCACCACCAGCACCTCGGCGGTGAGGCCGTCGGAGGGGGTGCCGATGCTGCCGCCCAGGCCCAGCACCGGGAGCGCTAGCACGCGGGGCTCCAGCAGCGTCAGCGATTCTCGGCCTCGCACCCAGTGCGGCACCATCACCTGCTCGCCGCGCACGTTGTCGAGGCTGTCGGCGGCCATCGTCTCGAGGATCCAGTCGATGGCGCGTTCGAGGTTGTCCGAGCCGCTGAAGCGAGGCCCGAACGTGTCGCACATATAGGCCAGGCGGTCGAAGCCCGAACTGTCGGAGAGGGCCGTGTCGATGATCTGGTCGGCGTCGTTGCGATAGGCCTCGACCAGCGAGACCGGCGCGGTCTCCTGCGCCGAGGCATCGCGGGCGGCCAGGATAAAGACGAGGACAAGTAACAGCAGGCGAAAGCGCAGCATGGGGCATCGTTACATTGATGAGAAAC
>JACZQZ010000078.1 GCA_022545455.1 Pseudomonadota bacterium | reverse complement strand
TCCCGTTTCCCCGGCAGGAGGGGACGCGCCGGCGATGGCGGCCCATCGGAAAGCCTTCCCGACGCCCCGGGGGGCCACCGGGGGGTGTCCCCCCGACACCGTATGCGGGGGGCGCCCCCGCGACCCCCGAGGAGACGGGAAAAGCGACCCGAAGGGCGGCGTTGCGAGGCTTCCGGACGTCGTCGTAGGGGTACAATTTAGCTGATGCAGGCCACTAGTTATCTGTTCGTAAACCTGGGTCGGCGTTTCTCGGTGAACGCCGCCATGCCCTCTTTCTGATCCTCGGTGGCGAATGTGGCGTGGAACAGGCGGCGCTCGAAGCGGATACCTTCGGAAAGGGTCGTTTCATAGGCGCGGTTGACCGCCTCCTTGGTCATCAGCACGGCGGGCCTGGACATCCCGGCGATGGTCTCGGCCGTCCTCAGTGCCTCTTCCACCAGGTCGGCCACGGGCACGATACGGCTGACCAGGCCGATGCGCTCGGCTTCCTCTGCGTCCATCATGCGTCCCGTCAGGCACATCTCCATGGCCTTGGACTTGCCCGCCAGGCGGGCCAGGCGCTGGGTGCCGCCGGCGCCGGGCATGGTGCCCAGGGTGATTTCGGGCTGGCCGAACCTGGCGTTGTCCGCGGCGAGGATGAAGTCGCACATCATGGCGATCTCGCACCCGCCGCCCAGGGCATAGCCGGCCACCGCCGCGATGACCGGCTTGCGGCAGGCGGCGATGCGCTCCCAGTCCCGGGTGATGAAATCACCGAGGTAGGCGTCGACAAAGGTCTTGTCCTGCATCTCCTTGATGTCCGCCCCGGCGGCGAAGGCCTTGTCGTTGCCGGTAATCACGATGGCACCCACTTCGTCGTCGGCCTCGAACGAATCGAGGGCCTGCTCGAGCTCCGCGATGAGGGCCGCGTTCAGGGCGTTGAGCGCCTTCGCCCGATTGAAGGTGATCAGGCCGACGCGGCCTTTCTTCTCGGCGATGATGTTCTCATAAGCCATCGGGCCCCTCCTCAAGGTTTTTCGGGACGGCGGCTGCCGCCGGTGGAATTCCCTCCGGCCTTCGCCGGCGACAGGGCGAAGCGGACGGTGAGGGCCGGAGCAGGGCCGGCCTTACCGGCGGAGAATTCCAGAACCAGGATTTCGTCTTCGCGGAGGAAGGCGGTTTCGCCTTCGCGCCTCCAGCCAAGCTGCGGCAGGGTGGCGGCGTAGAAATCCAACACCTGGGCCCGGGACACCGCGCCCGACGCATAGGCCTCGACGATGCGCCCGGCGGCCGTGTCGAAGACCATCCGCCCTGCGGCGTCCTCTTCCAGGCCGGGCATCAGCGGCAGGTCCTCGATGCCGCCGACGAAGGCGACCGTGCCGTGCCCGGCGGCGCCGTCCGCCGCCAGCACATCGGCCCAGCCCAGGGCGGCGGCGCAAACGGCGGCGGCGAGCAGCGGGGCGCGGCGGGGCGGGTGTGTCATGGGTTTCGCCATACCATCAGCGCTGGCGGGTCGCACAATAGAAAGTCGAACGTCCCGATTGCACGATGCGGCGGATGCCGCGGGTTTTGGCGCGGTCGCAGTCGCATCCCGGACACGGCTCGCCGGTGCGCCCGTAGACGGCGAAGCGGTGCTGGAAATAGCCCAGTTCCCCGGACGGCTGGCGGTGATCGCGCAAGGTGGAGCCGCCGGCCGCGATGGCGTCCTTCAGCACCGCGCGGATGGCCGCGGCCAGGCGCCCGGCCCTTCGCCCCTTGACCGTCATCGCCTTGCGCTTCGGGGAAATGCCGGCGCGGAAAAGGCTTTCGCAGACGTAGATGTTGCCCAGGCCGGCGACCACGGCCTGGTCCATGAGCGCCGTCTTGATCGGCCCGTTCCGGCGCGCCAGCAGCGCCGCCAGCGCGACTCCGTCGAACGCCGCGTCCAGGGGCTCCGGCCCGAGGCGGGCGAGCAGGGGATGGCCGGAAAGCCCTTCGCCGCGGGCCAGGGCCATCAGGCCGAAGCGGCGGGGGTCGCAGAAGCGGATGGTGGCGCCCGCGTCGGTCTCGAAGATCACATGGTCGTGGGGCTCCGGGGGCGGCGGGTCGTCGCCAAAGATCTTGATCCGGCCCGACATGCCCATGTGCATGATCAGCACCGCACCGTCGTCCAGGAACATCAGGAGGAACTTGCCCCGCCGGCCGATCTCGAGGACCCGGCGTCCCCTGGTGCGCCGGGCAAAGTCGGCGGGCAGGGGCTGCCGCAGGTCGGGACGGCGCGCCGTCACCCGGCGCAAGACGCGGCCCTCCAGCACGGGCGCCAGGCCGCGGCGTATGGTTTCGACCTCCGGTAATTCGGGCATGGATCGACGCCTGTCTCCTCGCGCGGGCCGTAAGGTAGCGCACCCGCGCGCCTTACGCTATGGTCGGGTCCATGCCCCGGCAGCGAAAAGAAAACGGGGGCGCCCCCAGAACCGGGCCCGTCGCCCACTTCGGATTCCGCAGCGTGCCCGAGGGCGAGAAGGCGTCCCTCGTGCGGGGCGTCTTCGGCAGGGTCGCATCCCGCTACGACCTCATGAACGACCTCATGAGCCTGGGCGTCCATCGCCTGTGGAAGGCGGCCATGATGGACTGGCTGAACCCGCGCCCGGGGATGGCGCTTTTGGACGTGGGCGGCGGCACCGGCGACATCGCGTTCCGGTTCCTCAAGCGCGGCGGCGGCCATGTGTTCGTCTGCGACATCACCACCGGCATGGTGGCGGTGGGGCGCGACCGCGCCGTCGACCGGGGAATACTCGACGGAATCACCTGGATCTGCGGCGACGCCGAGGGCCTGCCCGTCGCCGACGGTTCCGTGGACGCCTATACGACGGCGTTCTGCATCCGCAACGTGACCCACGTTTCCCGGGCGCTTGCCGAAGCGCGGCGGGTGCTCAAGCCCGGCGGGCGGTTCCTGTGCCTGGAGTTCAGCCGCCTCGCCGTGCCGGCCCTGGACAGATTGTACGACTCGTACTCCTTCCGGGTGCTGCCGGCCCTGGGCCAGGTGGTGGCCGGCGACCGCGCCGCCTATCGCTATCTGGCGGAAAGCATCCGGCGGTTTCCCTCGCAAGGATCGTTCGCCGCCATGATCGCCGAGGCGGGCTTGAGCCAGGTCACGTACCGCAACCTGGCCGGCGGCATCGCGGCCCTTCATTCGGGGTGGCGTATCTGACCGCATGGTCCCAGGGCGGGGGAGTTTCCTTAGTTGGTCCCGGCCGGGGCGGAACAGCGCGGCCCGGCGCAACGTGGGGGTTGCGCCGTGCGCCGCGCCGGATTATCTTAATCACACAATTTTTTAGTTAAATTTCCGCGGAGGGACCGTGGGCGAAGGCAAACGCATTCTGTTGATCGTTTCCGGCGGCATCGCGGCCTACAAGTGCCTCGACGCCATCCGGCGGTTGCGCGAGCACGGGTTCGCCGTCCGCTGCATCCTGACCCGGGCGGGGGCGGAGTTCGTCACCCCCCTTTCCCTCGCCGCGCTCAGCCAGGACAAGGTCTATGAGGACCTGTTCTCGCTCACCGACGAAAGCGAGATGGGGCACATCGAGCTCTCCCGGGACGCCGACCTGGTGCTGGTGGCGCCCGCCACCACCAATATCCTGGCCAGGATGGCGGCGGGCATCGCCGACGATCTGGCGACCACCGCGTTGCTCGCCACCGACAAGCCGGTGATGGTGGCGCCGGCCATGAACGTGCGCATGTGGGAACACGCCGCCACGCGGGCCAACCTGGCGACGCTGGAAGAGCGCGGCGTGCTCCGCGTCGGCCCCACCGAGGGCGCCATGGCGTGCGGCGAGTGGGGCATGGGACGCATGGCGGAGGCGGACGACATCGTCGCCGCCGTGGAAGCCTTTTTTCGTCCCAAGGGCCGGCTGAAGGGCCGTCGCGCCCTGGTCACCAGCGGTCCCACCCACGAGGCCATAGACAGCGTGCGCTACATGGCCAACCACTCCTCGGGCAAGCAGGGCCACGCCATCGCCGCCGCCCTGGCGCGCCTGGGAGCGGACACGACCCTGGTCTCCGGGCCCACCGAACAGCCCGACCCGCCGGGGGTCGCGGTGGTGCGCGTCGAATCGGCGGTCGAAATGCTGGAGGCCTGCGAACACGCCCTGCCCGTGGACGCCGCGGTGCTGGCGGCGGCCGTCGCCGACTGGCGCGTCGCCGACCCGGTGGTGGGCAAGATCAAGAAGAAAGCCACGCCAGCGGGCCCGACCCTGATCCTGACCGAGAACCCGGACATTCTGGCGGCCTTGAGCAACGGCCGCGGCCGCCGCCCCAAACTGGTGATCGGCTTCGCCGCGGAAACCGACTCGGTGGTGGAAAACGCCGTCGCCAAGCGGGCGGCCAAACGGTGCGACTGGATCCTCGCCAACGATGTCTCGCCGGGCACGGGCACGTTCGGCGGCGACACCAACACCGTGCACCTTGTCTCCGCGGACGGCGTCGAGGACTGGCCGACGCTGACCAAACAGGCGGTGGCCGAGCGTCTGGCCGAGCGCATCGCCGACGCCCTGGACCTGGCGCGGTGAGCCCCGTTGCCGTCCCCATCCGGCGGCTGCCCCACGGCGCCGGGCTGCCGCTGCCGGCCTACGCCACCGCCATGAGCGCCGGGGTGGACCTGCTGGCGGCGGTGACCGAGCCGGTGGTCCTGGAGCCCGGGGGGCGGGCGGCGATCCCGTCGGGCATCGCCATCGCCCTGCCGCCGGGCTACGAGGCGCAGGTGCGGCCGCGCTCGGGCCTGGCGATGAAGCACGGAATCACGGTGCTCAACAGCCCCGGCACCATCGACGCCGACTATCGCGGCGAGATCGGCGTCATCCTGATCAACCTCGGCGACGCACCGTTCGGCATCGAACGCGGCATGCGCATCGCCCAGATGGTGGTGGCGCCGGTCGACACCGTTTCCTGGCGCGAGGTGGATTCCCTGCCCGGGAGCGGCCGCGGGGACGGCGGTTTCGGCTCCACAGGCACCAATACCAAGGAGCGCTGATCATGACCCGACGAGCCGGCTTACCAAGGTTTTCGGCCCTAAGCGTGCGCCGTGGCGATGCGGGGCATCGCGAAGGGTGCGCGACGCCGTCCGAAAGCCTTGGTAAGCCGCCGTTGCGGTCGCGTATGCGGCCCGTCGGAGGGCGTCGAAAAGTTTTGACGATGCACCGCATCGCCGGCACCTTTCCTCCTGCCCGACGAGCCGCCTACGCGATCTCTATGAGCCATGATCAGCGCTCCTTGGTATAAGGCCGCGGCGACGGGAACCAAGGAAAGAGGCTGATGTTGCGCCTGTCCAAGAAAATGCTGTTTGCCATCGAGGCGGTCCTGGACATCGCCTACCACGCCGCCAGCGCGCCGGTGCAAAGCAGCGAGATCACCCGGCGCCAGGGCATTCCCCGGCGCTATCTGGAACAGGCGCTGCAGCAGTTGGTGCGCGAGGGCGTTCTGATCGGTGTCCGCGGACCCAGGGGCGGTTACCGGCTGGCGCGCGAGCGCCGGCGGATCTCGGTCGGCGACATCGTCCGCGTGGTGCGCGACATGGAGCCGGGCGAATTTGTCCCGATGGACGCCGGCGGATCGGACCTCGGCCGCAGCGTGGTCCAGCCGCTGTGGGTCGAATTGCACGAAGAGGTCATGGCGCGTCTCGATTCGGTGACCATCGACGACCTGTGCACCCGCGCCGACCACGCGGGCGTCGACAGCGAAGGGCGGAGGAACCTGGACTTCTCGATCTGATCCGCGGGCTTGCCGTGAGCCGCCGCCCAGGCGGACGGCCGACGCAAAAAGATGTATGGTACCCGACCGTTGAAATGACCAAACAGCAGACAGCGACCCCCCTTCCCCCTGCGCCCGAGTTCCGCGGCCGCATCTACGGCGGCATCCTGGACACCATCGGCGCCACGCCGCTGGTGCGCCTGAGCAAGCTGGCGGCCGACGCCGGCTGCGTGGCGGACATCGTGGGCAAATGCGAGTTCTTCAATCCCCTGGCCTCGGTCAAGGACCGCATCGGTCTCGCCATGATCGAGGCCGCCGAGGCCGAGGGCCGCATCGGCCCGGGCGCGGTCCTGGTCGAGCCGACGTCGGGCAACACAGGCATCGCCCTGGCGTTCGTCTGCGCGGCCAAGGGATACCGCCTGATCCTCACCATGCCGGACAGCATGTCGGTGGAGCGCCGCAAGATGCTGGGGCTGCTGGGCGCCGAGACCGAGTTGACCCCGGCGTCCCGAGGCATGGCCGGGGCCGTGGAGCGCGCCCGGGAACTGGTCGAGGAACTGCCCAACGCGGTCATGCTGCAGCAGTTCGAGAACCCCGCCAACCCCGAAGTCCACCGCCGCACCACCGCCGAGGAAATCTGGCGCGACACCGACGGCAAGGTGGACGTGGTGGTGAGCGGCGTGGGTACCGGCGGCACGTTGACCGGGATCGCCGAGGTCATCAAGCCGCGCAAGTCCGGTTTCCGGATGATCGCCGTCGAGCCCGAGGACAGCCCGGTGCTGTCGGGCGGCCTGCGCGGACCCCACTCGATCCAGGGCATCGGCGCCGGCTTCGTGCCCAAGGTGCTGAACCGCGGCTTGATCGACGAGATCCTGAGGATCGGCAACGAGACCGCCTTCGCCGTCGCGCGCAAGGTGGCGCGGCTCGAGGGCCTGCCCGTCGGCATCTCGTCCGGCGCCGCCCTCTCCGCGGCCCTCGAGGTGGGCGAGCGGCCGCAAATGGAGGGCAAGCTGATCGTCGTCATCCTGCCCGACTTCGCCGAGCGCTATCTGTCGACGGCCCTGTTCGACAATATGGAACGGGACGCCGGAAGGGGCGGCAGGTAACGGGGCCCGCCCCGGGTTGCACCCATGGAGTTCAGCGAAAACCAGATTCAGCGGTATGCACGCCATATCCTCCTCGACGAGGTGGGCGGCGAGGGGCAGGCCCGGCTGCTGGACGCGAAGGTCCTGGTGATCGGCGCCGGCGGCCTGGGGTCGCCGGTGCTCCTCTATCTGGCGGCCGCCGGGGTGGGCACGCTGGGCGTGGTCGACGACGACGTGGTCGACCTGAGCAACCTGCAACGCCAGGTGATCCACTCCACCGCCAGCATCGGCCGGCCCAAGGTGGAAAGCGCCGGCGACACCCTCAGCGCCATCAACCCGGACGTGCGGCTCATCGCCCACCACGAGCGCATCGACGCCCGGAACGCCATGGCGCTGATCTCCGGCTACGACCTGGTGGCCGACGGAAGCGACAACTTCCCGACCCGCTTCCTGGTCAACGACGCCTGCTATTTCGCCCGCAAGCCCCTGGTGTCCGGGGCGATTCTCAGGTTCGACGGTCAGGTCGCCACGTTCAAGGCCTACGAGGCCGGGGACAACCCGTGCTACCGCTGCCTTTTCCGCGAGGCGCCGCCGCCCGGCCAGATCCCGTCCTGCGCCGAAGCGGGCGTGCTGGGGGCGCTGTGCGGCATGATCGGATCGCTGCAGGCCACGGAGATCCTGAAGGAGCTGCTGGGTATCGGCGACAGCATTTCCGGGTCGCTGATCATCTACGATGCGCTCGGCGCCACCTTCCGCAAGATCAAGGTGAAGCCGGACCCGGGCTGCCCGCTGTGCGGAGAGAACCCCACCATCACCGATCTCTCGGCCCACGAGACGGAAGACGACCGTGCCTGCTGAAACGGACGCGCCGGCGCCGGGCCGCCCGGACAAGCTTTCGATCATCGTCTATTCGGGCGAGTTCGACAAAGTCCATTACGCCCTCGCCCTGGCCAGCTCGGCCGTCGCCACCAACCAGGCGGCGACCCTGTTCTTCACCATGGGGGCGTGCCGCGCCCTGTTGCGCGCCGGCGCCGACGGGGTCCCCGGCTGGCACGCGCTCGACGCCGGGCCGGGCCGTGCGGCGCCGGCGGAGATCGACCGCGACTACGCCCGGCTGGGCGTCGCCACCTTCGACGAGCTTTTCTCCGCCTGCGTGGAACTGGGGGTCCGCTTCATCGTCTGCGAGATGGGCCTGCGCGCCGTCGGCATCGACGCCAAGGACCTGCGCGACGACCTCACCATCGACACCGCCGGCATCGTCACCTTTCTCGGCGACGCGTCGAAGGACGGCGCGGTCTTTTTCATCTGACCGTTGCCGACCTTTCGTGTCGGCACCCGGTCAAATAGGGTGTGCTCATAATGGGGGTTGCGGTTGGAATTCGGGCTTGCTTCCCGAAGTCCGCTAAAGACTCAAAGCGGACATTGCGCGTTATAAGCAGGGCCTCTGTTTGAAAGCAGGAGTCGGAACGCGAGGGTTTACGGAAAAGGAGTGATTAACGTACCCCCTGTCCCGACGTGCCGTTCGTCACCGCACATGGCGTCCGGAATAAAGGCGCGGCGGCGACAACGATCTACATCGGCCGAGGGTGATGGGGCGGTCTGGGTTCGGGTTTGCGACGGCCTCCTGGATATATTTCCGGCAAGCCGTGAAGCCATCTAACCTTGTTGTGGTCCTGTGGCTACAGGTCAGTGGGAATCTGCCGGGAGCGCAGTCGATCACGATCGCATAGACACCTGCCTCCTCCGCAGCCGGCGCGCCGTTGCCGACCGGGGCAACGAAAAGCCCGCTCAGGACCGCCGCCGCTATGAACAATTTCAGCTTCCCAGCCATCGTTTATGTCCTATGTTCCCGGAGGCGCTGTTGCTCCGGGTACAGCACACGCCCGGCGTTCAAAGGTGTTCCGGGCTGATTAACGAATTCCATGGCGGGCATTATCGACCAGGGCCGAGCGGCGCCGCATCCCCCGATTGGGGTATAGGGGCACATGTTTTTGAATTTTCTTGTAGTGTCGCCTGGCGGCCGCTTCGGGGCTGCTTGGGAAATGCCCGCTGGGAAGAGGCTTGGGAGACGGATGGCATGGTCTACACGGGAAAAGAAAGACGGAAGACGCCGCGGCGTCCCACCGACACCAAGGCCAAGGGGCACGAAATCGACTTCCTTCGCCAGGGCGAAATGGAGTTCAAGGTGATCGCCCGGCGCAACAAGCTCTTGGGCCTTTGGGCAGCCGAAAAGATGGGCATGACCGGCGAGACCGCCAAGGAGTACAGCAAGGAGGTGGTCGTGTCGGATTTTGAGGAACCGGGCGACGACGATGTGGTCCGCAAGGTGATGAAGGACTTCGCGGAAAAGGGCGTGGGCGTATCGGAGGATCGGTTGCGCCAGGAGATGGACGCCCTTCTCGGAGTCGCCCGCGGCCAGATCAATTCCGATAGTGCTTGATCCGCCCTAATATAACCACCTCCTTAGGTCCGCTTGTGGCTATAAGCGGACATCTGCCGGGCAATCCTGAAATCCCTTTATGAGGTCCGGCCGTAATACCGATTTTATTGAATATCGGTATTACGGGATGGCGCGAAACTTCTCGAACACCGCGCCCGGCCGGCCGTCGCCGATGGGCGCGCCGTCGACGGATACCAGGGCGCGAATACCCAGGCAGTTGGTGACGAAGGCCTCGGACGCGCGGGCCAGGTCCTCGGGTTTGAGCGAACGCTCCTCGGCCCCGGCGGCCGCCAGGACTTCGCCCCGCATGACGCCGGGAAGGGCGCCGTCGGCGACGGGCGGCGTCACCACCGCGCCGTCGATGACGAGAAAAAGATTGGCCATCGTGGTCCCGGCCAGGCGCCCCGCCGTGTTCAGCAGCAGCGCATCCTCGGCGCCCCTTTTGGCGGCCTCCAGGCGGGCGAGAATGTTGTCGAGATAGTTGATGCACTTGCAGCGCGAAAGGGGCGAGTGCTCGTTGCGCCGCGTCGTGGTGGCGATGACGGCGCGGATGGGAGAGGGCGAAGAGGCCTCGCCGGCGGCGGCCGTGATCAGCAGGGTCGGGCGGGGCCGGGGCGGCGGCAGCAGCCCGCGCGGCCCCGGGCCGCGGGTGAGGGTGAGGCGCAGGACGCCGTCGGTGACGGCGTTGGCCTTGAGGGTCTCCTCCAGGGCACGGCCGAGCGCCTCGTCGGAGACCGGCACCGGGAGGTCGAGCACGTCGGCGCCCGCCCTGAGCCGGGCGCAATGGGCCGCCAGGCGCAGGGGCCGGCCGTCGCGTACGCGGATGGTCTCGAACAAGCCGTCGCCGAGGGCCAGGCCGCGGTCGGCGGGATCGACGCGGGCCTCCGCCGCGGACACCAGCGCGCCATTGAGATGGATCAACACGGGACACCCGCGGACGGACGGGACCCGGCCCGCCGGTTCTTACACCAAGGAGCGCTTGGCACAACCAGCTCCTTATCCACAGGACAACGCGTATCGCGGATTCGTGGCCCTAGAACACCTCCCCGAGCACACGGTCGGGCGGCTTGTGGCCGTCGGTGAAGGTCTTGATGTTGACCACCACCTTTTCACCCATGTCGATGCGGCCTTCGAAGGTGGCCGATCCCATGTGCGGCAACAGCACCACGTTGTCCAGTTCGAGAAGCTTCGGATTCACCGCCGGCGCGTGTTCGAACACATCCAGCCCGGCGCCGGCGATATCGCCGGCCCTCAGCAGGCGGGTCAGCGCGTTCTCGTCGATGACCTCGCCGCGCGAGGTATTGACGATGTAGGCGTGGGGCTGCAGCAGCTTCAGGCGCCGCTCGGACAGCAGGTGATAGGTGGCCGGCGTGTGGGGGCAGTTGACGGAGATGATGTCCATGCGCGCCAGCATCTGATCCAGGCTTTCCCAGTAGGTGGCCTCCAGTTCGCCTTCCACGTCGGGGTGATGCCGGCGCCGGTTGTGATAATGGATGGAGAGGCCGAACCCCCGCGCCCGGCGCGCCACGGCCTGGCCGATGCGGCCCATGCCGATGATGCCGAGCCGCTTGCCGTAGATGCGGTGGCCGAGCATCCAGTTGGGCGACCATCCTTCCCACCTGCCCGACCGCAGGACCCGCTCGCCCTCCGCCAGACGGCGCGGCACGGCCAGGATCAGGGCCATGGTCATGTCGGCGGTATCCTCGGTCAGCACGTCCGGCGTGTTGGTCACCACGATGTCGTGCTTGCGCGCCGCGGCCAGGTCGATGTGGTCGACCCCGGTGCCGTAATTGGCGATCAGACGCATACGCGGGCCGGCCTGGGCGAGGAGCTGGGAATCGATGCGGTCGGTCAAGGTGGGGACCAGAACGTCTGCCGTCTTCACCGCCTCGATCAACTGGTCCGTGCTCAGGGGCTTGTCGTCCAGGTTCAACTGGACGTCAAACAGCTCCATCATCCGGGTTTCGACGGCATCCGGCAGCTTGCGGGTGACCACCACCAGCGGCTTTTTTTCGGCCATCAGAAATCCCCCAGCGGGCGTCCGCGCCGTCAGGCCATAGCAACAAGGGGAAGCCTTGTCCAGCATCGCGTGGCCGGGGGCCGCCTGCCTGCGCGAAGCCGGAGCTCCCGCCTCCCGAAGTCGTACGGAGGGCAGGTCGCTTCGGCGAAGGCAGGGGACCGGCGGCCGCCCGCGTCCGGCGGGACGGACGGGAGCGGCGCGAACGGATGTCTTGACCGCCGCCGAGGGGCCGGCCGTATAATGGGCGCGCCCCGATGTCACCGTCTTCTCCGTTCGGTCACCCCTGCCATGAACACGCGATCCATTCTGCTTCTCGTATTTGCGGCCATCCTGTTTTCGGGGATGTCGCCGGCATGGGCGGCGCCCGAAGGCACGGGCCTGCCGCTGCCCCGTTTCGTTCAACTACGCGCCGGCGAGGTGAACATGCGCACCGGCCCGGGGGTTCAATATCCGGTGGATTGGGTTTACCGGCGCCAAAACCTGCCGCTTGAGGTCATCGCCGAGCACCGCACGTGGCGCAAGGTGAGGGACTGGCAGGGCACCCAGGGCTGGATGCACCAGAGCATGCTGGGTGGGCGGCGCACCTTTATCGTCACCGGCGCCGTCCGCACCCTGCGCGACGAGGCGGACGCCAGGAGCACGCCGATGGCGCGGGCCGAACCGGGCGTCGTCGGGCGCCTGATGGAATGCCCGAAGGACAGCGGTTGGTGCAAGGTGGAGATCGACGAGTTCACGGGCTGGCTAAGACGGGTCGACTTCTGGGGCACCCACCCCAACGAGCTGGTGGAGTGAAGGGCAGAAGTCAGGGATCAGAAGCCAAGCGTTTCAAATCTGATCCCTGATCCCTGACTTCTGACGTCTGACTTCGGTCGAAATCCCTGGCCAGGGCGGCGCGGACGGCCTCGGGCAGGCGCGCCATGTGGCCGTAGTTCTCGTGGCCGACGCCTAAGGTGACGTCCGCCCCGGGCTTGGCGAACATTTCGATCTGCGTTGGCGTAAAGGGAAAGTGCAGGAAATGCACCGATGACGCCCTGCCGGCGGCGGTGCTGCGTTCCACGTCTCCCTCGGGCACGGCGCGGATGGTTTCACCGTCGACGCTGAGGGTCACCGTGTTCTCTACGCCGCCGAGTCGGGCCAGGACGCGGGCGCGGCGGTCGGCGTCGTCGATCTCGAACATCAGGGTCGCCACCAGGTTGTCACCCTTGGGGACAAGCGGGTTATAGGCCGCCAGTTCGTCGGCGATCTGGTCCTCGCCCCCCTTCTCGATATAGAGCATCTCATGGATCTGGTGCCACATGGTTTCGTAACACTCGAAACTGAACATGGCGTCGGGACCGACCGCCAGGCGGCGGGTCTTTTTCAGTTCCATCATCGCCGGGCGGCGCTTATAGACCTTTACTCAGCCGTTTCCTTTCTGCGAAGAAAGACGAACTCGTATACCAGGGCGGCCACGGCACCCCCGATCAAGGGACCGACCCAGAAGATCCAGTGGTTCTCCCAGGCTCCCGCGATCAAAGCAGGACCAAAGCTCCGGGCCGGGTTCATCGAGGCGCCGGTAACGGGCACGCCAAAGAGGTGGTCGACCAGGACGGTAATGCCGATCGCTATTGGCGCAAGGTGAGCTAGCCCTTTTGGGTCCATCGCTGTCGCAAAGACGACAATCCTGATCGCCCGATGCCCAGTCGCGGCTGCGCTCTAGAAGCCCTCGAAGACCTTTCCGCTGAGATCAGGCGAGGTCGAAGCGATCGAGATTCATGACCTTGTCCCACGCAGCCACGAAGTCACGCACGAACTTCTGCTCGGCGTCGTCACTCCCGTAGACCTCAGCGATCGCCCG
>JACZQZ010000167.1 GCA_022545455.1 Pseudomonadota bacterium | reverse complement strand
CCGAGACCGGCGGTGGACGCCCATGGGTTTTCGACACAGGCGCGGCGGCTGTGATTCCGCCCATCGGTGCGGCGGGTTCACCCTTTTGCTGTTGATCGCCACGGTATTGCCGTGGGTCGCACCATCCGAAGCGCGGAGCCAGGGCGCCGGCGACCTGATGGTTGCGCCGACGCGCATCGTCTTCGAGGGACGGACGCGCACGGCTCAGATTTCACTCTTGAACAGGGGCTCGGCGGCGGCCACCTACCGCATTTCGTTGATCAACATGCGCATGGCCGAGGACGGCGGGTTCAAGGAAATCGATGAACCGGCCCCGGGCGAGCAGTTCGCCGATCGGCTCATCCGTTATGCGCCGCGCCAGGTTGTCCTCGCGCCCGGCGATTCGCAAGCCGTGCGGCTCCTGCTGCGCAAACCCCGCGGTCTCGAACCGGGAGAGTACCGTTCGCACCTGTTGCTCAGGGCCATTCCTTCGCAAAACATCGGCAAGAGTGTAGAGGAGCCTTCCGGTGACGATACCGGAATTCGCGTCCGGCTGATACCGATTTACGGCGTCACGATACCGGTCATCGTGCGGCACGGCGATTTGACGGCAAAGGTTTCGCTCACCGACCTGGCCCTGGCACCCGCGGGCGGGCAGGGTGAAGGGGACCGGCTCTCGTTTCGCATCAACCGCGGCGGAAATCGCTCGGTTTTCGGCGATTTGACCGTGACCTATTTCCCCAACGGGGGAAAAGCGGACGAGCTTGTGGTGGCGCAAGTCACCCGCCTCGCCGTGTATACGCCGAACGCCAGCCGCACGGTGATGATGCCCCTCCGCTTTCCCGACGGGGTGACGTTGGGGCGCGGCCGGCTGCACGTGGCATTTCGGGAGATCCCGAAGAATGGCGGTGCGCTGCTCGGCGAGGCCGAGATCGGCGTTCCGTGAGCACACCGGCGGGGGTTGGCATGGCACGCCCCGCCGCCTCCCACTGATTAGAGCTTAAGGCACGGCGCCCGGAACGCGATGGCGGGATCCCCCGGGGCGTGATGTGGCGTTTGCCCTGACGCCGGGCGTTTTCCCATTTTCCCCCTGCCGGCGAAGGTGATGGGGCGTCGCCCGTGTTCGCTGCGGTGTCCGCCGTGGGATTCATTCTGCGCATCACGGTCACGGCGCGGTTATGGAAAACCGCGGCGCCAACGCCATAAGGCCCTCCCCCGCACCCGGCAAAAATTGCCGAGCCCTCCTTATACGAATGTCCTAATACCAACGTGTTAGGTGGCCGGATACGTCCTTTCCCTTCCCCCTCCCCAACGTTTCCTTTGTTTTCAAAAGGTTAGACCTTCCCTCGCGAAGTTGGACCTCCCTTACCGGTTGGCGCGGAGTTTGCTGGGAACGGGGTAGTCCAAGGAACGCGGGGGAAATCGGCTATGGACGCCGAAGACGGTTCCGTCGGCCGAGAAGTGCTCGAAGCCACGGGACCGGCATCAACGGGGGTGCCGCGCAAGGCGGTTGCGTCGGCGGCGTGCCCGTGCATGGGGCCGGTGAGGCGATCGGCCGTGATCGCGCTCTGTCTCTGCGCCGTACTGGTTGTCGCCGTCCTGATATGCGGTGAGAGTCGGGCCCAGTCGCCGGGAAACACCGGGACCGGCCCGGATCCGCCGGCCGAAACGTTCACGCCGGTGACCCGCCCCGACGAGGACCTGCTGATCCTCCAGCTGCGGTTCAAGCAGTTCACCCTTAAAGACGCTTTCGTCGGCTACCTGAACGACGGCGGCTTGCTCCTGCCTCTGGGCGAGTTCGTTGGTGCGCTCGATTTTCCCATTACCGTCGAGCCCGAGAGCGGTCGTGCCAACGGCTGGTTCCTCGGTGAGAATCGGCTTTTCTCGTTGGACCTCGCGCGCCATGAGGTGATCATCGAGGGCAAGCGGGCCTCGTTCAATCCCCAGCTGGCGGAAGCGCACACCGAGGATATTTTCGTCGACGCCCGGTTGCTGACGCGCTGGTTTCCCGTCGATATCTCGTTTGACCTTGCCAACCTGTTGGTCATCGTGACCTCCCGTGAGCCGCTCCCCATCGAGCAGCGTCTGGCGCGGGAAAAAAGGTGGGAGAAACTGCGTGGGAGACGGCAACGGGAAAGCCCTGACTATCCCAAGGCGGACATTCCGTACCAGGCACTGGCCTGGCCCTTTATCGACACCAGCGTTGAATTCGCTTTCCGCCGCGACCAACAGGGCAAAAACGAACAACGGATGCGCTATGACACCATCGCCACGGGCGATGTCCTTCACATGAACGCCAAGCTCTTCGTTACCGGCAACGACGACGAGCCGCTGGACCAGGCGCGCCTCACCCTCGGCCGTAAGGACCCGGAAGGCGGTCTGCTTGGCGACCTTGGAGCCACCAATTTCGCATTTGGTGACATTTTCACGCCGAATTTGACAATGATCTCGCGCAGCGCGCTTGGCCGCGGCGCGGAAATTTCGAGTTTCCCTTTAGACCGATCGACCGAATTCGACAAGATTACGCTCCACGGCGACCTCCCGGTGGGCTGGGAGGTCGAACTCTACCGCAACGAGGTATTGCTGGATTTCCAGGCTTCCCGGGCAGACGGGCTTTTTGATTTCGAGGATGTACCGCTTCTCTTCGGGTTCAATCTCCTGCGCCTGAAGTTTTACGGCCCGCAAGGACAACGGCGCGAGGAAGTAAGACGCATTCTCGTTGGCCAGAAGCAATTGCCCCCGGGCGAGAATTACTTCCGAATTGCCGTCAACCAGCAGGATCGACTCCTGCTGACCGGTGACACCGGTACCGCCGAGGAAGGGTTGCAAGGCAAGAACCGTGCCTTTGTCGAGTTCGAGCACGGCCTGACCCGCAATCTGTCCCTTGCCGCCAACGCGAGCACCATACCGCTGGACGACGGTCGGCGCTCATACGCCGGTGTTGGCGCGCGCGGGGTGATGGGACCGGTCTTCGGGCAGGTTGACGTGGTGCGTGACAGCGTCGGCGGCTGGGCCGGAACGTTGGCACTACAGACCGGCATCGGGGGCCTCTTGAACCTTAGCGGCGAGCACAGCCGGTTCTCCGGTTTCGAAAGCGAGCGGGTGGAGGCCACCGATAGCGAAGTGCAGAGCCGCTCCAAACTGCGGCTCGACGGCGTCATCCCGGTGCCGGTGCTGCTCGGCATCCCGTACAGCCTGACCGCCGAGCGCGATACAGAAAGATCGGGGCGCACGGAAACACGAATTACCAATCGGCTTTCGACCGCGTTCAACGGGCTGTCGGTGTCCAACAACCTGGCATGGCAGCGGGATCGCGGCGCTGGGTCAAAGAACACAACCTTGACCGGCGCCCTGTTTACGGGAGGGCGCCACGGAAGGTTGGCGCTGCGCAGCTCGTTGAGCTACGACCTGAAGCCGGTGAGCCAATTGACCACCAGTACGGTCACCGCGGACTGGCTGATCAACCGAGAGTCCAGTGCCCGCTTCGCCATCCAACGCCAACTGAACGGCGACGGGATCACCACCTTTACCGCCGGCCTGAACCATCTATTCGATCGGTTCGCCTTAGGCCTCCTGGGTGACTATTCCACCAACCATGAGCTGAACGCACGGCTCACGCTGTCCTTCTCGCTCGGCCGCGAACCGCGCACCGGCCGATGGAGTGTCGGCTCGCGGGAAATTGCCGATAAGGGCGCGATGTCGGCCCGCGTGTTCCTC
>JACZQZ010000166.1 GCA_022545455.1 Pseudomonadota bacterium | reverse complement strand
GCCGCCGTACGAGATCAGCGGCAGGGGCACGCCGACCACCGGGATGAGGCCCATGACCATGGCGATGTTGATGAAGACGTAAAGGAAGAACGTCGTCGCCACCCCCATGCCGACCAGGCGCCCGAAGTGGTTGCGCGAGCGCAGGCTTATGGCGAAGCAGTAGACCAGCAACAGCACGTAGAGGCCGAGGAGCGTCAGGCCGCCGACCAGTCCCCACTCCTCGGCGAGCAGGGTGAAGATGAAGTCGGTCTGCTTCTCCGGCAGGAAGTTGAGGTGGCTCTGGCTGCCCTGCATGAACCCCCGGCCGAACATGCCGCCCGAGCCGAGCGCGATCTTCGACTGGATGATGTGGTAGCCGGCGCCCAAGGGGTCGCTTTCCGGATCGAGGAAACTGAGCACGCGGGTCCTCTGGTACTCGTGCAGGAACTGCCAGGCCACCGGCACCGAGCCGATGGCCGCGGCGCCGACCAGGGCGAACTTCCACATCCTCACCCCGGCGGCGAAGAAGATGGCGCCGCCGGCGATGATCAGCATCAGCGCCGTGCCCAGGTCGGGCTGGCGCAGCACCAGGGCCGACGGCGCCGCCACCATGAGCAGCGGCGGCACGACGAAGAGCGGCCGGCGCACGTCGTCGGCGCTGCCGCCGTGGAAGTAGCGCGCCAGGGCCAGGACCAGGGCGATCTTCATCAGCTCGGACGGCTGCAGGTTGGCGAAGCCGAGGTTGATCCAGCGCTGCGCCCCCATGCCCGCCGTGCCCCCGAACTCGACCGCCGCCAGCAGAACGAGCGTGACCAGATAGATGACATAGGAATAGCGCAGCCACAGGCGGATGTTGGTCAGCGCCACCGCCACCATGATCACCACGCCGGCGGCGAAGCGCACCATCTGGCGCGACGCCCAGGGATCGAGGCTGCCCTCGCCGGCCGCGGGGCCGGCGGCGGAATAGAGCATGGCGAAGCCGATGCCGGCGACGGCGACGAGCAGGAGCACGAACAGCCAGTGGATCTGCCACAGCTTCTGCCGCAAGGTGTACACCGGCCGGTTGAGCGCGTTCGCGGTCATCGGCGTATCACCCGCGGCCGGTCGGCGCGCCGGGGCCGGGAATTCGGGTGAACAGAGGGCCCGCCTCCGGGCGCGCCGCATCCCGGCGCTGGGCCTCGAGCAGGACGTCGCGGGCGATGGGCGCCGCCACCTTGGAGCCGCCGCCGCCGTGTTCGACCAGCACGGCCACCGCGTATTTGGGCGCGTGCACCGGCGCATAGCCGACGAAGACCGCGTGGTCCCTGTCCTTCCACGGCCGGTCCTCGTTCTTGCGCACGCCCGCGTCGCGCTCGGCCTTGGTGATGCGCCGCACCTGGACGGTGCCGGTCTTGCCCCCCATCTCGAAGCCGGCCTCGGTGATGCGGGCCTTGTAGGCCGTGCCCCTGAGGCTGTTGACCACCGCCGTCGTCGCCTCGCGCACCGTCTTCAGGTGTGCGGCCGCTACGCCCAGGCTTGCGGGGCGGGGACGCGGCGTCGTCCCGTCCGCCGCCGCCATGTTCCGGGTCAGATGGGGCGTCACCGCGAAGCCGCCGTTGACCAGGCGCGCCGTCATCACCGCCAGCTGCAGCGGCGTGGCCAGGAGATACCCCTGGCCGATCCCGGTGATCAGGGTCTCGCCCTTCTGCCACGGCACGTCCATGGTGGCGAGCTTCCAGTCGCTGGTCGGCACCAGGCCCGGCTGTTCGCCGGGCAGGTCGAGGCCCAGCCTTCGGCCGAACCCGAAGCGCCGGGCCATGGCGGCGATGCGGTCGATCCCGGTGCGCCGCGCCGTTTCGTAGAAATAGACGTCGCACGACTGGGTGATGCCCTTGGCCAGGTCGACGGTCCCGTGGCCGCCCCTTTTCCAGCAGTGGAACGTGGCGTTGCCCAGCTTCAGGAATCCGGGACAGAAGAAGGTGGTCTCGGGCGTGATGGCGCCCTTTTCCAGCGCCGCCAGGGCGACCACGATCTTGAAGGTGGAGCCGGGTGCGTACTGGCCGCGGATCGCCTTGTTGGTCAGCGGCGCCATGGGGTTGGAGACGAGCTCCCGCCACGCCTCGGCGCTCAGGCCCTTGTTGAAGGCGTTGGGATCGAAGCTGGGCGTCGAGGCCATGGCCAGGACGTCGCCCGTGTGCACGTCCATGACGACGACGGAGGCGCTTTCGCCGGCCAGGCGGCGGACCACCATCTTCTGCAGTTCCAGATCGATGGTCAGGGTCACCTCGGCCCCGGGCTGGCCCTCCCGGCGGCGTATTTCGCGGATCACCCGGCCGAGCGCGTTGACCTCGACCTGGGAGCTGCCGCCGGTGCCCCTGAGCGCCAGATCGTAGACCTTCTCGATGCCCGCCTTGCCGATGCGGAAACCGGGAAGCTCCAACAGGGGATCGCCGCCCATCTCGGCCTCGGAGACGGCGGCCACGTAGCCCAGCACATGGGCGGTGTCTTCGCGGTGGGGGTAGTGGCGGCTCTGGCCGACGTCGATCATCACGCCGGGCAGGTCCGGCATGTTGACCTCGATCCGCGCCACCTCCTCCCAATTGAGATTCTCGCGCACGGTCACCGGCACGAAACCGCGCCGGCGCCGGATGTCGCGCAGAATCCGGCGCTTCTCCCCGTCGCCGATGGGGATGATGGTACCGAGCAGCTGCAATGTCTCGTCGACGTCGTGGGCGGCTTCCGAGATCAGCACCACCCGGTAGTTCTGCTGGTTGACCGCCATCGGCACGCCGAAACGGTCGACGATGCGCCCGCGCGGCGGCGCCAGGAGCCTCAGGTTGATGCGGTTCTCTTCGGCCAGGGTGGCATAGCGCGCGGACTCGATGACCTGCAGGTAGTACATGCGCCCGACCAGGGCGGAAAGAAGCGCGAACTTGCCCCCCGCCAGCATCGCCGCCCGCCGGCTGAAAAGCTTTTGCCGGTCGCTGTCGCTGTGCATGTCATTCGGACTCCAGGAAAGCCCGTTGCCAGCGCAGGAAAACCCACGCCAGAAGCGGGAACACCCCGAGTGTCATCAGGTATTGAAACAGCACCGCGCGGGGCGCGACAAGGGTCAGGTGGTAGACCGAGACCAGGATCCAGCTCGACAGCGCCGCTCCCGCCGCGACCACGGTGAAACCCAGCCACACGACGGTGAAGGACTTGCCGACGAAGAAGCGGCGCTGGGAAAGCACGACCCCGTACACGCCGATGAAAACCAGCGCGTTCACCCCGATGGGAGTCCCGGTGAGTGTGTCCTGCAACAGGCCGATCACGAAAACGGCGAAGGCGGGCAACAGCCGGGGCCGGTAGATGGCCCAATGATAGACCGCGATCAGGGGCAGCAACGGGGCGACGCGCGCAAAACCGGGGATGTGCAGGGGCACCACGCTGACCACCACCAGCACCAGCGTCAGGGCGAAGGGCGTCAGCCGGCGCGCCAGCGCATCCAGCCGATGCCACAGCGACGGTTTCATGGCGCCGAAGTACCCATAGTACCCTCTATCATAATAGGATGACACGTGTGACGGTCATGGGTGGTCATTCGGCGAGGAGCGCGCCTCGACGTGATCGGGGCCCATCATGAGAGCCGCGCGACGACGTCCGATGGCCGCCCATGGCCGCCCGAAGGGTCGCTTTTCGCGCCTTTTGGGGGCGTCAGCGCCGCTTGACGATGCCCCGCATCGCCGGCGCGACGCTTCCTGCCCAAAAAATGCGAAAAGACGATCACACGAACCATCCTA
>JACZQZ010000077.1 GCA_022545455.1 Pseudomonadota bacterium | reverse complement strand
AGGGTTGAGGAGTCCGCTAGACCCATGAAAGATGCTCTCCCTATAACAGGAGTCGCGGAGATCGTTCTCAGCGTCCGCAATTTACCATTGATGCGGGATTTTTACCGGGAAGTTCTCCGCTTCGATCTTCTTTATGAGGCATGCCATGACAAGGGTGTGGAGCCGACATCTGATGGGGCGCCAACGATTTCCTTTCTCACCATCAAACAGCTCGATACGCCGCTAGGCAGGCATGGGCACCCGCAGCTGTTCGTGCTAATTGACTTCCAACGCCACGCCGCTGCAAGGGAACGGTTGACCGGGCACGATCCCACGAAATCGACTCTGAATCACCTGGCATTTGAAATTCCACCCGAGAGCTACGAAGCGCACCAGAAGAGACTTGAAGCGCTGGGCTTAACGCCACGTGCCGTGGAATTTCCCAACATGGCCGCCAAGGCTTTGTTTTTCAACGACCCCGAGGGAAATGGGCTAGAGTTGATCTGCCATGACCAATCGGCAGTTGTTGCGGAATGACAACACCGACAATCGATGCGTGTGTGAGGCTACGAACATGGCATAACCAAGCAGTGCACCGAATGCAGGTACCGCTATCGCTCCACCAGCATCGGTGACCTGACTGTTATTGAATTTAGGCTGGGCAAAAAAAGCTGTATTCGAGTTTTGACTAATAACGGGCATCTTCAGCGGGGGCTTCAACGAAACGCAGGCCGCGGTCATCAAGGAGAGGGGAGTCGCGGAGATTTTGACGGTTGCGACGCAGCGAGGCGGTATTCGTTTCAGCTTCCGCGTCGATGACCTCGACGGTGCGCTCCCGTACGAACGACCATGCCCTGCTTTTGCCTGTCGGCGCGCAGGCGCGGCGTGACGGCCTCGGGTGAAATGCCGAAGGGGGATGCCCTGGAGTAAAACTTCACCCAATGGCGTGCCGGTGCTCGTGCTTAGTTGTCTATTATGGTCCGCGTCGTCTTCCTTTGTCTGCGCGTCTGCTCTTCTATCGGGTCCCTGGCCGCTGGCATTACTTGCTCCCAGGTCGCGGTTCCCGGCTTCGCGAGACCCACCGCTTGCGGCGCGGGCGCCGACTCCATGGGATCAACCGGTTCCGGCGCGGGTGACCGCAGGAAGAACAGAGCGCCCAGGGTCAAGGCCAGGACCGAGAACAGGCTCCCGAGCCAGGGCCACAGCATCAGCTCGTAATCGCGACGGCTCACTGCCGTAAAGACGTCAGCGTCTATGTCGAGCGTAACGGACTCGGCTGAGCCGTGTGGTCGCAACACCCAGGTCTTTCCCATAGACAGGGAAACGACTTGGGACTCCTGCTTAGGGCGGGCCTCTACCGAACCCGTCACCCGATGGGGCGGTAGCAGAATAACGAAAGCAATGATAGGCACCGCGAACGTGGCGGCAAGAGCTTGTCTTTTGTTCATCGCGCATAGGGATCCGTGATAAAGGCCCCTACTATGTCGTTGGGCCGGAGTCAAAACTTAAGCGTAACTAAGGCCAACGCTCCTCTATCATCAATCTCGATTGGGTAGAGGTCTGTCAGATGATCGTAGGGCAAATAAAGCATCGAATTATCCGCGCGTATGGTATATTGGCACTTGCCTCGCATCTTTTGAACGAACACCGGATCATGCGAACGGGCCGAAAGTATTTCGTCAACGGTAACCGGTAGGTGAGACACTGACCAACTGCGGTCTCCAGTGTTCACTTCCGTTGAAACGAACTGTCCTTGGCTCCGACAGCCCCTGATGCGCCCACCGCCGCCCGTGCAAGGCGACGTTCAATGGACGCAGGCGGGAATTTGCTGGTACGCTTGCGGCAACTGACAAGCCCGAAACCGGGGCGCGAAGGGACGGTCCGGCCCCTAGCAGCTGCTAGGGCCGCGAACGGAACACCAACCATGCAAAACCTGAAAACCTACAAGCTCCACATCGCCGGCAAAGCCGCCGACCCGGCGGGCGGCGAGTGGTTCGAGTCCGTGAACCCCTACACGGCCAAGCCCTGGGCGCTGATCCCGCGCGGCGGCGAGGCCGACGTGGAGCGCGCCGTCGAGGCCGCGGACGCGGCGTTCACCGATGGCCCATGGCCGGCCCTCAGCGCCACGGCGCGGGGCGCCCTGCTTTGCCGGTTCGCCGACCTGGTGGCCGAACACGCCGGGCGCCTGGCCGAGATCGAGGTGCGCGACAACGGCAAGCTGATCACCGAGATGCGGGCGCAGCTCAACTACCTGCCCCAGTGGTACCGCTACTTCGGCGGCCTCGCCGACAAGATCGAGGGCGCCGTGCTGCCCATCGACAAGCCGGGCATGTTCACCTACACCCGCCACGAGCCCTTCGGCGTGGTGGCGGCGATCACCCCGTGGAACTCGCCCCTTTTGCTCGCCTCGTGGAAGCTCGCCCCGGCGCTGGCCGCCGGAAATACGGTCGTCGTCAAGCCGTCCGAGCACACGTCGGCGTCCATGCTCGAGTTCGCCGAGCTGTTCGCCGAGGCCGGGTTCCCGCCGGGCGTGGTCAACGTGGTGACCGGCTTCGGCGCCGACGTGGGCGGGCCCCTGGTCGCCCACCCCAAGGTGGCGAAGGTGGCCTTCACCGGGGGCGAGGCCGGCGGGCGCAGCGTCTACGAGGCGGCGGCCCGGGGCCTGAAGCCGGTGACCCTGGAGCTCGGCGGCAAGTCGCCCAACATCGTCTTCGACGACGCCGACATCGAAGGCGCGGTCAGGGGCGTGGTATCGGGCATCTTCGCCGCCACCGGCCAGACCTGCATCGCCGGGTCGCGCCTGTTGGTCCAGGACTCCATCCACGACGCCTTCACCGAAAGGCTGGTGGCCTTCGCCTCGACGGCGCGCATGGGCGACCCGGCGGACACCGAAACCCAGGTCGGCCCGATCACCACCAAACCCCAGTACGCGAAGGTGCTGGACTATATCCAGGTGGCCCGGGACGAAGGCGCCGAATGCGTCCTCGGCGGCGGGCCGGCGGACCGTCCCGAATGCGGCGACGGCTGGTTCGTCGAGCCCACCATCTTCACCGGCGTGGAGAACCGCATGCGCATCGCCCAGGAAGAGGTGTTCGGCCCGGTGCTCTCGGTGATCCGCTTCAAGGACGAAGACGAGGCCGTCGCCATCGCCAACGACATCGCCTACGGCCTCGCCGCCGGGGTGTGGACGCAAAGCATCAAGCGCGCGATCAAGGTGTCCGAACGGCTGCGCGCCGGCACGGTGTGGGTCAACACCTACCGCGCGGTGAGCTTCATGTCGCCGTTCGGCGGCTTCAAGCGCTCCGGCATGGGGCGCGAGAACGGCCAGGAGGCCATCCGCGAGTACCTGCAGACGAAAAGCGTGTGGATCAGCACCGCCGACGAGGTGCCCGACCCCTTCGTCATACGGTAAGCGAGACTCCCCGTCCCGTCCCGCCGGGGCGGCGCCAGATGGCGGCCATTTTCCACTGATCCGGGATAGCGAAGATGAAACAGACGAACACGCAGGTCCTGTTCCGCCGGGAGCCCCGGGGGTTCCCCGTGGCCGATGATTTCGAGATCGTGGAGACAGCCGTGCCCTTGCCCGGCCCCGGCCAGTTCCTCGTCGGCAGCCTGTTCCTGTCGCTCGATCCCTACATGCGCATGCTCATGGGCGGCGGCTGGACCTTTTTTGGCGCGGCGATGGCGCCGGGCCAGGTGATGGTCGGCCGCGTGCTGGGCAAGGTCCTGGAAAGCAACAACCCCGCCTTCACGCCCGGCGACCACGTTGTCGGGCGCCTCGGCTGGCAGATGTATGCCGTCTCGGACGGATCGGACCTGGATTTCAAGGTCGTGCCGAAGGACTCCGTTCCCCTGACCGCCTATCTGGGGGCGTGCGGATCGAACGGCATCACCGGGTGGACCGGCTTGAAGATCATCGGCGCGCCCAAGGAGGGCGAGACCGTGCTCGTCTCCGCGGCGGCGGGTTCCGTCGGCAGCGCCGTCGGCCAGATCGCCAAGGCCATGGGCTGCCGGACGATCGGCATCGCCGGGGGCCCGGAGAAGTGCCGGATCGTCACCGGCGAGTTCGGTTTCGACGCCGGCTGCGACTACAAGCGCGACGACCTGGGAGAACAGATCGGGGCCGCGGCGCCCGATGGCGTCGATGTGTACTTCGACAGCGTCGGCGGCGCCATGCTGGACACCGTCCTGCCTCATCTGAACCGGCTTGCCCGGGTTCCGGTGTGCGGCGTGCTGTCCCAATACAACGCCGAAGGAGAGCCCTACGGCGTCACCAACACGCGCCTGGTCTTCGACAAGAGCCTGCGCATTCAAGGATTCCTGCTGAGCAATTATCGCGAGGTATGGGACCAGGCCCGGGCCGAACTCGAGGACCTCGTCGCGTCCGGCCGGCTGCGCTATCGCGAGACCATCGCCAAAGGACTGGAGAACGCGCCGGACGCCTTCATCGGCATGCTGCGGGGACGCAACCTCGGCAAGCAGCTTGTCAAGCTCACCTAAATTCCGCCAGGCGTTCCCCGGATCAACCGGTCTCGCCTTTGCCGGAAACCGTGACACCCGTTCGGCCGGCCGTGTACGCGCGCCTCAGGTACAGGCCGGTGCCCAGCGCCACCGCGGCGATCGCCAGGAAGGCGGTGGTGTAGCCGTGGGTGACCGCGACCAGGACGCCGAAGCCGGGGGGCACGACGACGACCCCGGCGAACATGACGAACTGCACGGCGCCGGTGGCCTGGCCGATGGCGCCCTCGGGCGCCCGGGATGCGACCTCGGAGAGGAAGACGCCGTTCCACCCGAAGCTGCTGACCCCGATGCCGAGGGCGAGGACGGTGAGCAGGGCCGGCGGCCAGTCCGCCGTGAGCACCGCCGTCGCCGCCAGGCATGCGGCCATCATCACGCCCAGGCCGGCGAGAACGGCGCGCGCCGAGACCATGGTCCCCGACAGGGCGCCCCAGAACAGGCGCCCCGCGATCCCCCCGGCCTGGACGACGGCGAGGACGAGGCCCGCCTGGATCAGCGGCATGGCCAGCGCGTCGGTCAGGTAGAGCACGAAGAAGGCGGCGACGGACGTCTGGCACCCGGCGTAGGCGAACCCCGCCGCCGCCAGCGCCCGCAGCATGGGATCGGCGCGCAGCAGTTTCAGCGGCGCGGCGATGCGGGCCACGGCCAGGGGCAGGTCGGGCCTGCGGTCGGCGTCGAAGGCGTTGCGCACCGGCTGTACCGCGGCGAGGACCACGAGGGCCAACCCGCCGACGGCAAGGGCCGCGCCCCGCCAGCCGAACAGGACGACGATGGAGGGCACCGCGGCCCCCGCCAGCAGGCCGCCCAGGGGCACGCCGGTCTGCCGGATGGAGAAGATCAGGGGCCGGCGTGCGGGCGATGATACGCCGGTGAGCACGTGGGCGCTGGCCGGATTGCCCGGGCCGTAGGCCATGCCGATGAACACCGCGCACGCCACCGCGGCCAGGGGCGAGGCGAGGACGATGGCGGCCATTCCGGCCGCCACGCACAGCAGGGTGAGCTGGCACACGCGCAAGGCCCCGTACCGCGCCAGCAGGGTGCCCGCCGCCAGGCCGGCGACCATGGCGACGGTATAGGCGATGGACATGAAGGCGCCGATGTAGGTGGCGTCGACGCCGATGTCCGCCGCCGCCGCGGGCGCGAAGACGGCGACGGTGAACACCGCCATGGAAGTCATCGTCTGCACGGCGAGCATGGAGGAAAGGGCGGTGGTCAGTGTTGCGCGCATGGCTTGAGGCGTCCCCGACGGTGGCGGCCGGCACCTACCGTAGCATTTGTTTACGCAAACCCGCGACTCGGCGGTGCGCGCCGGCCGCGCCGGGCGACGCTGAAGAAACGAAAAGCCGGGCGCGCGGCATTTCCTCTCTCCATCCGACGGTGTAGGGTGGCGCCATTGGAAAGACTGGGGACGATGAACGACGAGACCCTGTATCGCGAGTACGACCGGGCGGCCCTGGACGCCCAGTACGACAACCGGGCCGCCGTGCCCGAGCACGTCGAGCACCACGAAGGCTGGACCCGCGACTGCGCCGCCGTGCGCAGCGCCTACGCCGGCCGCCTCGACGTCGCCTACGGCGCATCCGCCGCCGAAACCCTTGACCTGTTTCCCGCCACCGGCGGGCCGGCGCCGGTGCAGGTGTTCTTCCACGGCGGCTACTGGTTGAGCCGCGACAAAAGCGACTTCAGCTTCCTGGCGCCGGCCTTCGTCGACGCCGGGGCCGCCATGGTGGTGGTCAATTATGCCCTCATTCCCGCCGTCGGCATGGAAGAGCTGGTGCGCCAGTGCCGCCTGTCCATGGCATGGGTCCACGGCAACGCGGCCTCCTTCGGCGGCGATGCGCGGCGCATTTTCGTCTCCGGCCACTCCGCGGGCGGCCATCTGGTGACCATGATGATGGCCACCGACTGGCCGGCCTTCGCCGGATTGCCCCGGGACCTGGTGAAGGGCGGCTGCGCCATCAGCGGCGTGTTCGACCTGGAGCCCGTGCGCCTGTGCTACCTGAACGACACCCTCGGGTTGACCCCCGCCCAGGTGGCGGACAACAGTCCCGTCCGCCTTCCGCCTACGTCCGACGCCCCCCTGATCCTCGCCGTCGGCGGCGACGAAAGCGACGAGTTCCGCCGCCAGAGCGCCGACCTGGACGCCGCCTGGAGAGAACGGGGCGCATCGGTCCAGGTGATTACCCGTCCGGGGCTGAACCATTTCACCATCCTGGGCGATTTCGCGGACCGCGAAAGCCCCTTGACCCGGGCCGTGCTGGCGCAGATGGGGCTGGCCTGAGAAACGTTTCCCCGGATGACCGGCGGCCTGGGGCCGGCGGTCGGGCGCGGGTTTCAGGCCAACGCGTCCAGCAGAGCCTTGGCGTCCTTCAGGTCGGCGGTGTCGAACCCTTCGGTGAACCAGTCGTGGACGGGCGCCAGCAGCGCGCGAGC
Organism: Pseudomonadota bacterium; assembly: GCA_022545455.1. GTDB lineage: Bacteria > Pseudomonadota > Alphaproteobacteria > Rhodospirillales > 2-02-FULL-58-16 > JACZQZ01. The sequence goes on along the minus strand of JACZQZ010000077.1, from coordinate 6,516 downwards.
CTCACCGGTCTTGCCCTGCTGGTGCCACAGGCGGGCGAGGCTGGTCGCCGCGCGCAACTCCGGCGATTTTGCGCTCTGCCGGCGGGCGACGTCGATGGCCCGGTTGAAACAGGCTTCGGCCTCGGCCTGGTTTTGTGACGACTGAACGAGCAACAACTCCCCCTTGACCCGGTGGATCTCCGCCTCCCACGTTCGCTCGTCGGTCTTCTCGACCCAATCCAGGGACTCGGCGAGCACACTCAGTCCTTCCTCGGCTTGGCCAGTGTGTCCATGGGCCTCGGCCAAAAGGGCGAGAAAATATGACCGGCGCGCCCCAGCTCCCGTCGCCCGCAGGGCGGTAAGGCCCCGTTGCATGTCCCCGATCCCCTCTTCGGCCTGCCCACCCGCGGCCAGCGCCCAGCCCCGCATAATGGCTCCCTGCGCCGACATTTGCGCAAAACCTTGCTCGGCGCACAACGCGATCGCGGCCTCTGTGCGCTTTTGGGCGAAATCGGACTCCCGGCGGAATTGGTGGACCACCGTTAAAAAGATTTGGGCAAGAGCCAGGCTAAAGGGGTGCGACAACCGCTCGGCCAGGGCCATCGCGTCGTCGGCTTTCTCCACGGCCTGATCCGGGTAACCGAGCGACCACAGAGCCATGGCTCCATGGGTCAGGCAGCACACGCCGGGGTCGTGGCCGCCATAGAGAAAGGCGTGGGACCGATGTTGGTCGATGTCGTACAGCGTGATGCCCTGCTCCATGTGGTCCCGGCACGCGGAGAATTCCCCCAAGCGGTAATGGGTGGTCCAGGCGGCGTGGTGGGCCTGCAGGCGGAGCGCCGGGTCGGCTTGCCCTTCGGCGAGGGCCAGCACCTCGTCCGCCAGCCCCTGCGCCATTTCAAGCTGGCCGCGTATTTGAAAGTTGAGCCACAACCCCCAGGTTACGGCGAAAAGCTGGGCCGGCTCTCCCACTTGCCGGCAGAGCTCTTGGGCGCGGCGGTAAGCCCGTTCTACCTCCGGCACCGCATAGCCCTTGACGGCCATCAATGCCGGGCCCAGCGTGAGATGCAGGCCAAGTTCTCGCCGGGCGTGCTCGGGCGTTTCGGGCAGGCCCTTGATGAGCTCCAATCCCCTGGTCAGGTGCGCGATGGATTCCGGATTTGCCGAACGCTCGGCGGCGCGCTCTCCGGCCCGCTGCCAGTAACCTACGGCCTGCTCGGCGAGACCGGCCTCGGTGAAGTGATGGGCCAGCAGTTCGGGTTCGGTCTCGGGGAAGCGCTCCTCCAGCGCGTGCGCGATCCGCTTGTGGAATTGCAGCCGGCGGCCCTTCAACAATGACTGATAAGCCACGTCCTGCACCAGGGCGTGCTTGAACTCGTATGTGACGTCGGGCGGCAGGCCGTGGCGGTAGATGAGCCCCGCGTCCAGCAGTTGGGAGAGCGCGTCGTCGAGCTCTTCCCCCTTGAGCGGCGATACGGCCGCCAACAGCTCGTGGCTGAAAGTCCGGCCCAGGGTGGCCGCCAGTTGCGCCACCTCCTTGACCGGCGCCAGGCGGTCCAGCCGGGCCATCAGCGAGTCCTTTAACGAAGCCGGGATGGCGAGGGGCGGCAGCGGCCCCGACAGGACATACCGGTCCTCCGCCTCCTCGAGGAGGTCCGATTCCAGCACCGTCTTGGTCAGCTCCTCGACAAACAGGGGCACGCCGTCGGTCTTGGCGACGATCTCGCCGAGGACCTCCTCGGGCAAGGCCTTGCCCCCGGCCACCCTGGCGATCATCGCCGCGCTCTCCTTGCGGCTCAGGCGGTTGAGCGTGAGTCCGGTGACGTGCGCGTGGCCGCCCCAGGGCGAATCGAACTCGGGCCGGTAGGTGACCACCAGAACGACCCGGGCCGAGCGCAGGTGCTCGATCAACAGATCCAACAGCTCCAGGGTCGAGGGATCGATCCAGTGTACGTCCTCGACCACCATCAGCACCGGGTCCCGGGACGCCATCGCCTCGAACACCGCAACCAGCGCTTCGAGAATCTTCTTTTTCATCTCCTCGGCGCCCAGGGGCGGCGGTGGATACCGGTCGCCCGCCGGCAGCGACAGAAGGGACGCGAGCAGGGGCGCAATTTCCGGGACCGGGAGGCCGAGCTCGCCCAGCACGGCCTCCAGCTTGTCCAGCTTCTCCGCCGCGCCGTCTTCTTTGTCAAAGCGCAGGCCCCGCTCTAGCTGGTCGATGGCCGGGTAGAACGCGCTGTTCTGGTGATAGGGCGAGCAATAGTAGAGCACCCGGTTGCGCAGCTCGTCCTCCAGGCGCTCGCGGAAACTCCTGAGAATACGCGACTTGCCGACCCCGGCCTCGCCCGACAGCAGGACCACCTGGCCGTCGCCGTCCTTCGCCTGGTCCCAGCGTTTGAGCAGCAGATTGATCTCCTCCTCGCGCCCGACGAGGGGGGTCATGCCCGCCGCGTGAGCGGCGTCGAAGCGGCTTTCCGCCGCGGTTTCGCCGACCACCCGCCAAGCCCGAACCGGGGTGGAAATCCCTTTCAAGTCATGGCTTCCCAGGTCCTTATGCTCGAACAGGCCGCTCACTAGGTGATGGGTTGCGGGGGCGATCACCACCGTGTCCGGCTCGGCAAGCGCCTGCAGGCGTGACGCTAAGTTCGGTGTCTCTCCTAGGACCGCGCTTTCCTCGGATGCGCCCTCGCCGATCATGTCGCCCGCCACCACCAGGCCGGTGGCGATGCCGACGCGCACCTGCAGTGTCAAATCGTCCCGGGGATGCAGTCCGCCCACCGCCTCGACGATGCCGAGGCCCGTCCTTATGGCCCGCTCGGCGTCGTCCTCGTGGGCCTGGGGATAGCCGAAATAGACCAGCAGCCCATCGCCCATGTAGCGGGCGATGAAGCCTCCGAAGCGCGCCACCACCCCGGCGCAGCACTCCTGGTAGGTGTGGATCACCTCGCGCAGGTCCTCGGGATCCAGCCGTTCGGAAAGCGCCGTCGAGCCGACGAGATCGCAGAACATCACCGTCAGCTGGCGGCGCTCGGCCTCGGGTGTGCCTGCTTCACGCTTTTCCGGTTGGGAAGGCACCGACGGATCGGCGGAAGGTTGCTCCCCCAATGCCGCCCCGCACCCGCCGCAGAACTTTTCGCCCGGCTCGTTGCCGAAGCCGCAGGCCGGACAGGGCAGCGCAAGGGAGGCGCCGCACCCGGCGCAGAAACGCCGGCCCTCCCGGTTTTCGGCCCCGCAATTCGCACACTGCATGGCCGGCCCTCCCCGGCATCAAGACCTTTGGCAAACCCGTGCCAAACGGCCCGTCTGTTGCCGCGAGGGTAGCACAACCGGCCGCCCCGGGGTCATTCAATGAGGTCCTTGCGCGGACGGCGACGCGTCCGCCAACGCATCACGCTCCGGGGCCACGAGTTCGTGCGGCGGAGCGGACCAAAGAAACCGGCCCCCGGGGGGCACCGGGGGGTGTCCTCCCCGGTCATCGGAAACGCGGGGGGCGCCCGGAGCGCCTTTACCCGGGTGACCGGAAGAACACGACGCACCACGCAATCACCGGCAGACCCGCAATAATCAAAAACACGATCTCCTCGGACCGGGATATCCGCCCTAACGAGAGAGGCTCCAGAATATCAACGGACATCAGGGCGAAGACCACGACGCCCCCGAAAAGGCAAGCCCAAATGGACAACAGGATTCTACTGCTCACGATTTCACCTGTGGGCTCGGTGGTTACCGTTAGGTTTAAAACATTCTAAAGCGTGTATATTAACAATTTCATATTGTCGCAACGGCCGTCGCACGGCGGCTTTCGACGTGCGGCCACGCCCGTTGCGCGGAGGAACTTCGGTTCCCCCATACCGATCCGGGGATTTCAGCGTGCCATGGTGTGGCCAGGGCGTTATTGCGGCGGCGGGTTCCCGGCCACCCTCCGCGGCCGCGCCACGCCCACCCATGCCGTCCGTCCTACGCCACCTGTCGGTGGGCATCCTTGGCGGTCCGCCGTTCCACCGTGGCCGAGATGTCGCGGGAGAGGGCGACGACGTCTTCCTGTGGCCCGAAAGCGCACTTGACGGCCTGGGCCAGCGCCGGCATGAGCGCGATGTCTTTTCGGTCGGGGGACAACGGCGCCTGGCGCACGGCCCGCACCACGTTCACCATCGATTGACAAAGCTCGCCCACATGGTGATACCGGGTTCCCTCCAGGCGGCGGCTGATGTCCTCGGACACATAGAGCAGGCGATCCAGGTGCCGTACTATGCTCTCGTCCGCCGTCCCGTCTTCGTACAGGGGCACGATCCGCTCCACCAGATGGTTGATCTGGTGCGCGTGACGTTCCATTTTCTGTTCGTTGAGCACATTGGCGACCTTGTCGATCTCGGCCTGAAGATCTACCTCACTGGTGTCGTCCGTCTTGGTCTTGAGGGGATTCGGGACATCGATCGGGGGATTCTGCTGGGTACCGGGCTGCGGCTCGGTGCGCCGGTCGGGGCCGATGTAATCCGACGTGACGACGAAGGGCTTGCGGTTGCGGGCCAGGTTTAAGACCCGCTCGAAGAGCAGGCCCGTGGAAATGGGTTTTTGGATGAGGTCATCGCACCCGGCGTCGAAGATTTTCTTGACCATTTTCGGCGTCGGCGCGGTGATGAGGGCGGTGACCAAGATGAACGGATTGTCGCCGAGCTCGTGGTGGCGGATTTTGTGGACCAGGTCGTAGAGGTCGCCGTCCGGGAGCTCGGTGTCGCAGACCATCAGGTCCACCTTGTTGGTGGCGACCGCCGTCTCGACCACCGACATCCGGTCGGTGACCATGATGTACCGAAAACCCTGTCCATACAGGCCGCCCCGGATCGCGTCCCGGACCTCCCGGTTGGGGTCGCCTACGAGCACCCTGATGTTCTCGAAGCTGTAGTTTTCCATGCCTGACCCCACGCTTCCCGAGTCAGCCGACTCTTTTCCGAGCCGGCGTCTTCGAGCCGCACCCCGAATCCGGCGACCGATGCACGGCCGGGAAGCGGCAATATCCAACGAACGCTCGGCGGTCTGTATAGGGGCCCGGAAAATCGTCAATTTCTTTGCGTTCGGATGAATCTACCCGCCATTATAAAATACAAATTCAAATAATCAACTTTTGTTATTTGATATATATTTACGTGGAAACTAGGAATAATTTTATGTAAATCTGCCTTTTCAGGACGGAATTCATCGCTTGTGCCGCAGGGCGGCCCCGGGCCAGGGATGCGGCGCCGGCGCGGATGCTCTATACTGGGGCCCTGGACTGGGGCCCTGGCCATGGGGGGTAGGGGAGGATCGATGGAATCGCTGGAAACCGATGTCTGCGTCGTCGGCGCCGGCAATGCCGCCATCTGCGCGGCGCTGGCGGCGCGGGAGCGCGGCGCCGAGGTGACGATCCTGGAGTGCGCGCCGGTTGCCGAACGAAGCGGCAACACCCGGTTCACCGCCGGTGCCATGCGCGTCGCCTACGACGGCGTGGACGACATCGTCAAGCTGGTTCCGGACCTCAGCGAAGAGGAACGGCGCATCACCGATTTCGGCACCTATACCACCGACCAGTTTTTCGACGACATCGCGCGCCTCACCCAGTACCGGGCCGACCCGGACATGGTCGAAATCCTGGTCAAGCGCAGCCTGGACACCCTGCTTTGGATGCGCTCGAAGGGCGTGCGCTTCGTGCCCATGTACGGGCGCCAGGCGTTCAAGGTGGACGGCAGGTTCACGTTCTGGGGTGGCCTGGCCGTGGAAGCCTGGGGCGGCGGGCCTGGACTGGTGGAGATGTTGTTCGCCGCCGTGGAAAAACACAAGATCGACGTGCAGTACGAAACCAGCGCCGTTTCCCTGCTCCATGACGACGACGGCGTGAACGGGGTACGGGCGCGCAGGAAGGGCAGGACACTGGAGGTGCGGGCGCGGGCGGTGGTGCTGGCGTCGGGCGGGTTCGAGGCGAACGCGGAATGGCGGACCCGGTATTTGGGCCCGGGATGGGACCTGGCCAAGGTGCGGGGTTCCCGGTTCAACACCGGCGACGGCATCAGGATGGGCCTCGCGGTGGGGGCGTCCCCCTGTGGCAACTGGTCGGGCTGTCACGCGGTCGGCTGGGAGCGCAACGCGCCCGAGTTCGGCGACCTGGCCGTCGGCGACGCCTTCCAGAAACACAGCTATCCCCTGGGCATCATGGTCAACGCCCGGGGCGAGCGCTTCCTCGACGAAGGCGCCGACTTCCGCAATTACACCTATGCCAAATACGGCCGCGTCATCTTGGAACAGCCCGGGCAGTTCGCCTGGCAGGTCTTCGACGCCAAGGCCTCTCCCCTGTTGCGTGACGAATACCGCATCCGCCAGGTGACCAAGGCCACCGCCGATTCGCTCGAGGACCTGGTGCGGCGCATCGACGACGTGGACCGCGACCGCTTCCTGCAAACGGTGAGGGAATACAACGCCGCCGTCATGACCGACGTTCCCTTCAACCCCAACGTCAAGGACGGGCGCGGCACCCGGGGTCTCGCCATCCCCAAGTCCAACTGG
>JACZQZ010000011.1 GCA_022545455.1 Pseudomonadota bacterium | reverse complement strand
GAACCCGCCGAGGCCGCCGAGCCCGCCGAGGCCGCCGAGCCCGCCAAGCCCGCCGAGCCCACCGAGGCCGCCGAGCCCGCCAAGCCCGCCGAGCCCACCGAGGCCGCTAAGCCCGCCGAGCCCACCAAGGCCGCCAAGCCCGCCGAGGCCGCCGAGCCCACCAAGGCCGCCGAGCCCACCAAGCCCGCCGGACCCACCAAGCCCACCGAGCCCGCTTCTCCTTAGAGCCCTCAGGCCGGCGCCCGGATCTCGTCTCCCACCGAGACGGGACCGCCCACCGTCACCCTCGCATACAAGCCCAGGTCCACGTGCCCGAAGCCCCGTTGCAGGGCCTTGGGGATGTTCATGTCGCGCGCGCCGGAGGCCGGGTCGACGTTGGTCGCCGCGCAGCGGGGGATGCGGGCCGTCACGCGCAGGCGCGCCGCGCCGACGGCGATGTCGGTATCCACCCAGGCGAAATCCGCCCACGCCCGGGCGCCCTCGAAATACAGGTTGGCGCGGAAGCGCACCGGGTCGACGGGTGCGCCGACGACCCGTTCCAGATCGCGCACCGAGGCCAGGTTGATCAGCGAGACCACTGGGGCCGGGTGATCGGAGAACATGTGCCCCGGCGGCGCCTCCAGGAGGCGCGGCTTGGCCCGCGCCTCGGCCCCCATGTAGGCGGCGAAGAAGTCCTCGATCACGGCCCGTCCCACGGGCTCGGTGATGCGGCCGCGGACCACCTCGTTTCCGTCCCGGGAAACCGTCAGCATGCCGGTGTCCGTGTCGAAGCGGGTGTCGAGCGCGGCCAGCCGCTCGTTGCGCATGAGCATGAGAAAGTTCGTCTTGGGCACCCACCGGGGCGCATCGCGGTCGATCCGCACGGACGTGTCGGCGAGCACGAAGCGGCGGTCCCCGATGACGCCCTGGCCGGGACTGAGACGCACGCTGTCAAGCACCTCGGTGCTCAACCCCTTGACCGGAACGCGGCGGATGTCGGTGATGGTGATGGGCATGGTCCCAAAATTGCGGGGCTTGTCATGGTTGTCAATGGGTTGGGTGCCACCGCCGCCCCCCGCTCCCCGCCTTGCGCGGTCCTGCTATTGGCCCATATTAGGCCCAGGGAACCTATGGTTTTTGGGGGCTTTCCGCGGCCTGGCCTTTGCCGCGCGGGGCGCCCGGCCGCCTTGGACAAAGGGCTGAAAACACATGGATTTCGGCAAGTACACCGAGCGCGCCGGCGGCTTCATCCAGTCCGCCCAGGGGCTGGCGCTGAGAAGCGACCACCAGCAGGTCACCCCGCTGCATATCCTCAAGGTTCTGATCGAGGACCGCGAAGGGCTGGCGGCGAACCTTACCCGCGCCGCCGGCGGCGATCCCGCCGGCGCCCTAAAGGCGTGCGAGTCAGGGCTCGCCAGGCTGCCCCGCGTCGACGGCTCGGGCGCCGGCCAGGCGACCCTGGCGCCGGACACCGCGCGCCTGTTCGAAGACGCCGAGCGGGTCGCCGACAAGGCCGGCGATTCCTTCGTCACCGTGGAACGGCTGCTGCTGGCGCTGGTGCTGGCGGCGGGCACGCCGGCGGCCAAGGTGCTGGCCGATGCGGGGGTCACGGCGCAAGGCCTGAACCGGGCCATCGAGGACGTGCGCAAGGGACGCACGGCGGCCAGCGCCACCGCCGAGGACTCTTACGACGCGCTGAAAAAATACGCCCGCGATCTCACCGCCGAGGCCGCCGAGGGCAAGATCGATCCGGTCATCGGCCGGGACGAGGAAATCCGCCGCACCATCCAGGTGCTGTCGCGCCGCACCAAGAACAACCCCGTCCTCATCGGCGAGCCCGGCGTCGGCAAGACCGCCATCGTCGAGGGGCTGGCCATGCGCATGGTCAAGGGCGACGTGCCCGAGAGCCTGAAGGACAAGAAACTCATGGTCCTCGACTTGGGCGCCCTGGTCGCCGGGGCCAAGTTCCGCGGCGAGTTCGAAGAACGCCTGAAGGCGGTGCTGGGCGAGGTCGTCGCGGCCCAAGGCGAGATCGTGCTGTTCATCGACGAGATGCACACGTTGATCGGCGCCGGCGCCGCCGAGGGTTCCATGGACGCCTCGAACCTGCTCAAGCCGGCCCTCGCCCGCGGCGAGCTGCACTGCGTCGGCGCCACGACCCTGGACGAGTACCGCAAGCACGTGGAGAAGGACGCCGCCCTGGCCCGGCGCTTCCAGCCGGTCTACATCGCCGAGCCCGGCGTCGAGGACACCGTCTCGATCCTGCGCGGCATCAAGGAAAAATACGAGATGCACCACGGCGTGCGCATCACCGACGCCGCCCTGGTCGCGGCGGCGACCCTTTCCAACCGCTATATCTCCGAGCGCTTCCTGCCCGACAAGGCCATCGACCTGATGGACGAGGCGGCCAGCCGCCTGCGCATGGAGGTGGATTCCAAGCCCGAAGAGATCGACGAGCTCGACCGCCGCATCATCCAGCTCAAGATCGAGCGCGAGGCCCTGAAAAACGAGAACGACGAGGCGTCGAAGGAACGGCTCGAGAAACTGCAGGTCGAGGTCGCCGGCCTGGAGGAGCGCTCCGGCGAACTCACCCGGCAATGGCAGGCGGAAAAGGCGGCGCTCGCCGACGCCACCAAGGTCAAGGAAGAGCTGGATGGCGCGCGCATGGCCATGGACAGGGCCATGCGCGAGGGCCGCTTCGACAAGGCCGGCGAGCTCCAATACGACGTCATCCCCCGGCTCGAGCGCGCCCTCGGTGACGCCGAGGAAGCCGGGGACGACCGCATGCTGGAGGAAGCGGTGACGCCGGAGCACATCGCATCCGTGGTCGCGCGCTGGACCGGTATCCCGGTGGAGAAGATGCTGGAAGGCGAGCGCGACAAGCTGCTCCACATGGAAGACAGCCTGCGCCGGCGCGTGGTCGGCCAGGAGGAGGCCCTGGCCCACGTCGCGGACGCGGTGCGCCGGGCCCGGGCCGGGCTGCAGGACGCGGCCAGGCCCATCGGGTCGTTCCTCTTCCTCGGCCCCACCGGCGTCGGCAAGACCGAGTTGACCAAGGCCCTGGCCGAGTTCCTGTTCGACGACGAGGGCGCCATCCAGCGCGTCGACATGTCCGAATACATGGAGAAGCACTCCGTGGCGCGGCTGATCGGCGCGCCGCCGGGCTACGTCGGCTACGACGAGGGTGGGGCGCTGACCGAAGCGGTGCGCCGGCGGCCCTACCAGGTGGTTCTCTTCGACGAGGTGGAGAAGGCCCACCCGGACGTCTTCAACGTGCTCCTCCAGGTGCTCGACGACGGCCGGCTTACCGACGGCCACGGGCGGGTGGTGGACTTCACCAACACCTTGATCGTGCTGACCTCGAACCTGGGCGGCGACATCCTGGCGGCCCAGGCCGAAGGCCACGATTCAACCGAGGTCCGCGGCGAGGTGATGGAGGCGGTGCGGGCCGCGTTCAGGCCCGAGTTCCTCAACCGCCTGGACGAGATCGTCCTCTTTCACCGGCTGTCCCGCACCCACATGGACAGCATCGTCGATATTCAGATCGGCCGCCTCGAGCGGCTGCTCGCCGAGCGCAACATCGAATTGAAGCTGGACGCCGCGGCCCGCGCCTGGCTCGCCGACGCCGGCTACGATTCCGTCTACGGCGCGCGGCCGCTGAGACGGGTCATCCAGCGCGCCCTGCAGAACCCCCTGGCCGGGCTGATCCTGGAGGGCAAGATCGCAGACGGCGGGACGGCCACGGTGTCGGCCGGCAAGGACGGCCTGGTGATCAACGGACTCAAGGCCGAGGCGGCGTAGGCGGCCGAGGCCGTATACTCATAAACGAGAGTCGGAGCAGCGGCGGGGCGCCGATGTCGGCTTTAGGGCCAACACCGGACGTTCAGTAGACCCGCGCTGGATGTCCGCTCATGGCCAACGGCGGACCCAAGGATGAGTACTAAAAGTCCGAAATCTCCTGAAAATGAGGTATACGGAAAAACCCTCTTGAAGATGGATCCGGGAAATGTCGGGTACAGCGATGCGTGATACACTGGCAGGAGGATGACTGACAGCTCGGTCCAGAACGAGGGCGACAATGTCCAGAGAATACAATAGTGATTCTAGAAAACATAGACGGCCAAAGACTTTCAAATCTGGGCAAATCGTCTTTGCTGATAAACGCTGTCTTGTCAGTTGTACAGTTTGTGATTTTTCAGAAGTGGGTGCGAAGCTTCAAAAGGATATTGCAATTGAATGCCCTGATTCTTTTGAACTAATCCTACAAGATGGTTCGACTTATGAATGCACCGTAGTATGGCGCAGGGCAGATTTTTTGGGGGTTAAGTTCGTAAACGAAAAAGCCGATCGGTCCTAGCCCTGCGGGAGCGCTTTGTAGGATCGGGAAAACTTCGCTCCGAACGAGATTGACAGTTTCACGCCGGCGCTCCGGCGGATAGGCATTAGCCGACATTCCCCAGACAGACTCCAGAGCGACGCGGATCATAGCAGGTCGGCGTGGTTAATCGGATGAATGTCCGCAACGGGTCACGAACGGACGTCGATCACCCGACCGCAAATGGTCCGCTATAGCCCCAGGAGCGGACATTGGGCCTCGGTATGTCCGCTTTGAGGGGTGAAGCGGACGAAGATCAACGGCCCTCAGAACGTCCGCTCATAGCCATAAGCGGACATTCAGCGCGCCGCCTTCCTTTCGGTACAGGCTGCCAAAGCAAGCCCCTTACTCCGGCACCGCCACCTTGCGCGGGACTCTTCTTCCAGGCTGGGCCCCGCTCCACAAGTCCGGCGGAATACCAGGGTGATGACGCGAAGCCGTGAGGGTCGGTTGGTCCGGGATTTGATGTGGATCATTGAATCCGCGCACAGGCCATCGTAGCATGTCTTCAAATCCAACGCTTCCTCCTGCGCTGCTTTGAGTTCGGGACGCTGGGGAAAGGGAGGCGTGCGGCGCCAAACTCGCGAGAAAGCGAACCACGGCAAGAAAAAACAACGCCCGGAACCCTGCCCCGGCACCGTCTGCGCTTGGGTTGCATTTCGGTGGAGTTGGCTCGGGCGGGGCAGCATCGGGGCTCGTGATCAGCTGGGAGGCCCGAGAAATGCCTGGCATCAGACATCGAACTTCAGTCACCCTGGCGGCAGCGTGCATGCTGACGGTTGTAGCGGTTGGTGCGCTCGCCCAGGAGACGCCCAGGCGCGGCGGCATCCTGACTTTCGTAGTGGCGGGCGGGGCCCCCAGCTTCGACGCGCACCGCGAATGGACCTTTGCGATGCTTCAACGGATCGCGCCTTTTTATAGCGTGCTGATCCGGGTAAACCCGGATAATGCCTCCTCCACGACCGACTTCGTGTGCGATTTGTGCATCACGGTACCCAAACCGACGGACGGTGGGAAAAAGTACACATTCAAGATTCGCAGGCACGTCAAGTTCCACGATGGCTCGCCGCTCACCGCGCACGACGTCGTGGCGAGCTACAACAAGATCATCTTCCCGCCGAAGGGGGTGATCAGCTCGCGCAAAGCACACTTCTCCATGGTGAAGAAGGTTTATGCGCCCGACGACTACACGGTGGTCTTGGAGTTGAAGTACCCCTCGGGCGCCTTCATCCCCGCGTTGGCGAACCCCTATAACCTTATTTACAGCAAGAAGATCCTCGATGAGGACATGCACTGGTACGAGAAGAATGTCATGGGCTCGGGCCCGTTCAAGTTCAAGCAACGGAAGCCCGGCGCCTTCATCGAGGGCGTCCGCAATCCCGATTATTATCTCAAGGGCAAGCCCTATCTGGACGGCTTCCGGGCCTTGGCCATCAAGGACCAATCGTCGCGCGTGGATGCCATCCGCACGGGAAAGGCTTTAATCGAGTTTCGGGGCTTCCCGCCGCGGAGCCGCGATCTCCTGAAACGCGCCCTTGGGGACAAGATTACCGTTCAGGAAAGCGACTGGGCCTGCTATCTGCTGGTCGTTCCCAACCATAAGGTGAAGCCCTTCGACGATCCCCGGGTACGCCGCGCGCTCACACTCGCCATCGACCGCTGGGGCGGCGCGCAGTACCTTTCCAAAGTCGCCGTCGTAAAGACGGTTGGAGGCGTCGTCTTTCCGGGCCATCCCCTAGCAGCCACGAAGGAGGAGCTGGAGCAAATTGCCGGCTACTCGCCGAATGTCGAACGGTCGCGGGCCGAGGCGCGCCGTCTGTTGCGTGAGGCCGGCGTACCGCCGGGATTTACATTCAAGTTACACAACCGCGGCATCGATCAACCCTATAAGATCATCGGGGCTTATCTGATCAACCAGTGGCGCATCATTGGCCTCAATGTTTCGCAGTGGGTGCAGCCAAAAGGCGCCTATTTCAAAACCCTCCGAAGCGGTGAGTTCGATGTGTCCATCGACTACAACTGCCAGGCGGTCGTGAACCCGCTGCTCTTCGTCGCCAAGTTCATTTCCGACGACAAAACCGGTAACAACAACGCCAATTACCAGGACCGTGAGTTGGACAAGCTATTCGACGCGATGAACCGCTCCGGCGATCCGCAAGAGCAACGCCGGATCATGCGTAAGTTCGAGAAACGAGCCTTGGACGAACAGGTGCATCAGATCATCACCGGCAGTTGGTGGTACCGGATCATCCCGCACCGCTCCATCGTGCGCGGATGGAAGATCAGCCCAAGCCACTACATCAACCAGGACCTCGGCAACGTGTGGCTGGCGCAATAGGCCAGCAAGGATAATCCGATGGAAGACGCATCATCACAACGACAGACTCCGAAGGTCCAGAGTATCAGCCGCCGTTTCAGCTACGCGTTCATCGGCGTGGTGACTTTGTTGTTATTTGGTTTTGCGGCGGTCGCCATATTTATCAATATTACCGAAACGGAGAAGGAATTAGAAAGAAGGTTGGATTATTCCTTGAATCTTTCCAGGACGAGTTTGCCGAAGGCACTTTGGAACCTGGACGATGACGTTGTGGATGATTTTGTTGAGTCATTATTCTTGGATGAAGCCATTGCTCATGCAACGGTTATGTGGGCCAATCAGGTTATTATCGAGAGAACGCGTGAGAGCTTTCAGGGTACCGATTTTTCAAATCCTGACCAATCCTCTCCACTAATCGTTAAAACGTCAGATATCCTGTTCGAGGGAAACAAGGTTGGCGCGATTCGAATCGCAATGTCGCGCGAGAGTGTCAGGGATGAGCTTATTTTGAATATTTCCGGCATCATTGCCTTAACGATCCTCATCATTGTGGGTATTTCGTTAACCTCCGTTGCCATCACAAGCCGATACATCTCTCGGCCGCTATTGCAGCTCCAAAACTCGGCAACATCGATTGCTCATGGCGATCTGGAAGCCCCCATCGAAATCAGCGGCCGCGATGAAATCGGAACCCTGGCACGGGATCTCAACGCCATGCGCGAATCGATCAAGAAGTTGTTTGAGGAGCTTCGCGAAAGCAACGAGAAGCTGGAGGAGTACGGCCGGACCCTGGAACAAAAGGTCGAGGACCGCACCGCCGAACTGGAACACGCCATGGGTGAAGCCCAGGAAGCTCGTGCCGCCGCCGAGGAAGCCAACAAAGCCAAGAGCCATTTCCTGGCCAACATGAGCCACGAACTTCGAACGCCGCTCAACGCCATCCTGGGCTATACGGAGCTGATCCTGGACAACATGTACGGCGAGGTGCCCGAAAAGAGCCGCGAGGTTCTCGAACGGGTGGAGTACAACGGGCGCCATCTTCTCGGCCTGATCAACGACGTTCTGGATCTCTCCAAGATCGAGGCGGGGGCCCTCACTCTTTCGCTTGCCGACTACTCCATGAAGGAGGTCGTCACCACCGTCATTACCGCTGTCGAGGCCTTGGCGATGGAGAAGAAACTGGCGCTGAAGGCTGCGGTGCCTCCCGATCTTCCTATCGGCAAGGGCGACGAACAGCGACTCACTCAAGTGCTCCTGAACCTCGTGGGCAACGCGATCAAGTTCACCGATGAGGGCGAGGTCTCGCTGCAGGTACGTGCGTCAAACAGCGAGTTCCTCGTTTCCGTCACCGACACGGGCTTGGGAATTTCTGAAGCCGATCAGCAGAAGATCATGGAAGAGTTCCAACAAGCCGACGCGTCCAGCACACGGGAGAAGGGCGGAACGGGCCTCGGCCTCGCGATCGCAAAGCATTTGGTCGAAATGCACGGGGGGCGGCTCTGGGTCGAATCACGCCCGGGCAAGGGCTCGACCTTCTCCTTCACGGTGCCGGTTCGGGTGGAGGAGGCAAAGGAGGCAACATGAGCAAGCGCATTCTGGTCATCGAGGATCATGAGGATAACCGGCGGATCATGAACGACACGCTGAGCGCCGCCGGCTTTGAGGTGATCGAGGCGGTCACCGGCGACGCGGGCGTGGCCATGGCGGAGTCAGAGCGTCCGGACCTGATCCTCATGGACATACAACTCCCCGGCATCGACGGATACGAGGCGACGCGCTTAATCAAGGCCAAGCCCGCGCTGCGCCATATCCCGATCATCGCCGTGACCTCCTATGCGCTCAGTGGCGACGACGTCAAGGCGAAGGAGGCCGGCTGCGACGCCTACCTCGCCAAGCCCTTCAGACCGCGCGAGCTTTTGGCAATGGTCCGCGAATTCGTGCCGGAGGCGCCGCCCGAGGAGTAGGTTGTGAGGACACCGCCGCAAATCCTCATCGTCGACGACAACCCCCAGAACCTGGATATCTTCCAGACCCGCCTCGCCGCCCAAGGCTATGAAATCCTGACGGCGAGTGATGGCGAAGAGGCGCTGGCCGTCGCCAGGGAGAAGCGGCCCGACCTGATCCTGCTCGACATCATGATGCCCAAATTGAACGGCATCGAGGTCTGTCGGCGTCTCAAAAGCGACCCGTCGCTGCCCTTCATGCCGATCATCATGGTCACGGCCAAGGCGGATCCGAAGGACGTGGTCGCCGGCCTGGAGGCGGGTGCCGATGAGTACCTGGCGAAGCCGGTGGACCAGACCGCGCTCGTCGCGAGGGTCAAGTCGATGCTGCGCATCAAGGGCCTGCACGATACGGGCCAAGAGCAAGCCGCGCGTCTCGAAGCCCAGGCCGTTCAGCTTTCGGAGTGGAACCAGAAGCTCGAAGAAAAGGTCGCCGAGCAGCTTCACGAACTGGAACGCGTGGGCCATTTGAAGCGATTTTTCTCGCCACAGGTTGCTGATCTGATCATTTCCTCCGATGAGCAGAGCCTCATGGAGGGGCACCGGCAGGAAATCACCGCAGTTTTTTGCGACCTTCGAGGGTTTACCGCGTTCTCGGATACCGCTGAACCCGAGGAAGTGATGAATGTCCTGCGCGAGTACCACGCAGCGGTGGGGCAACTGATCTTCCGATTCGACGCCACCCTCGAGCATTTCGCCGGGGACGGTTTGTTGGCGTTCCTGAACGATCCATTGCCTTGCGCGGACCCGGCGGCGCGCGCTACCCGGATGGCGGTCGCCATGCGCGAAGATGTCGGTGCGCAGATCGATCAGTGGCGTAAGCGAGGTCACGAACTCGGCTTTGGAATCGGCATCGCCTTAGGGTACGCGACGCTCGGACAGATCGGCTTCGAAGGGCGGTTCCAATACGCCGCCATTGGGTCCTCGCTGAACCTTGCGTCTCGCCTGTGCGACCAGGCCGAAAACGGGCAAATCCTCGTTACCCAGCGCATTTGCGCGGAGATCGAGGACATTGCGGAGAGCGAACCATTAGGCGAGCTTACCCTCAAGGGGTTTCTCAAGCCCGTCCCCGTCTTCAACGTGATAGGCCTTAAGGCGGGCGAATCCCGAAGCGTGGAATCGAAAGGAAACAAGGCCAGCAACGCAAAATAGGCAACAGGCCGAGAGACTCAAAACCAACGTCCTGTTAGGGAGGATTGGACCAGTGAACGGGGATCTATCAGGCGTGATGATCGCGATCCTGGTTTTCCGCACCCACCTGCTGAACATCATAATCCCCTGAATGTCCGCTCTGGGTCCAGGATGTGTGAAAACTCCGGTCGGATGAGCGTCGGCGCACCAATGGAGTCGGCAATAGCGAAGGCGTGAATCATTATTGCCTGCGACGGCAGTGACGCGAATCAATGTTGCGCGCTCGGGCCTCGAAAATAGTTTTCACACAGCCCGAGTCACAAGCCGACGAAAACGAGCCTTCAGCGCCGGGTCCGCTCTCTGACCTGAAGCTGACGCAATTCTGCGGAAACCGGACATTGGGGCACGAAGGTCTGCTTTCTGGCCGACAGCGGAAGTCCGAGGGGACACCGCTGAACAGCCGCTCCTAGCCATTTCCGGAAGTTCGTGATGCCGGCGGAGGAAGCCGTCGCGCGCATGGCCGCTATGTCACGTTCCAATTGGCCGAGGGTGCCGTGCCGAGGAACCTGTTTCGGGAAATCCCGCGCCTGATCGATGATCCGCGGCCAAGGCCCGCTCCAACCTAGGCCGGGAACATCGACGGCGAGGTATAAACGATGGGAGGGGTGTGTCTGGATGACGACAAAATTGGCCGAATGGGCTTCCGAACACGCTCCTATCACCAAAATTGGGCTGTCGGACGGCTACCCAGGTGAAACTATTCCAACGACCGGTGAGAATTGGGTGCGATCGCCAAGGATTTGATGATTATCTGGGAAGTATCGGCTAAATGGACCGGTACTGTCGTCAGGCATTTCCCATGGCACCCCTCACGGTTCCGCGGCTGATCATCCTGCGCGTTGGCATCGCCATCGTTAGCGCGCTTGCGCCATTGGCCACGGGCGACGCTCACAAGCGTGGCGACACTTTCAAGGATTGCGGTCCCTGTCCCGAGATGGTGATCGTGCCGCCGGGAAGTTTCCGGATGGGTGATCTGCATGGGATCGGTTATTTCTCCGAGAAGCCGATCCGTACCGTTCGTATTGACCATGCGTTCGCGGTCGGGAAATTCGAGGTCACCTTCGACGAGTGGGCCACTTGCGTGTCGGGCGGTGGTTGCAACGGCTATCGGCCCGATGATCTGGGCTGGGGCCGCGGCGACCGCCCCGTGGTCCACGTTTCGTGGCACGATGCCAAGACCTACGTGAGGTGGTTGAGCCGCAAGACGGGAAAGACGTACCGGCTGTTGAGCGAAGCCGAGTGGGAATACGCGGCGCGCGCGGGTACCCGGACGATTTTTCCGTGGGGCAATGCGGTCGGCTCGGGGTATGCCAACTGTGACGGTTGCGGCAGCGCATGGGATGACCATTTGACGGCGCCCGTCGGCAGTTTCGCGCCGAACGGCTTCGGCCTTCACGACATGCATGGCAACGTCTACGAATGGGTCGAGGATTGCTGGCACTCCGGTTACGAGGGCGCGCCGAGCGACGGGAGCGCTTGGACGAGCGGTGGGGTTTGTCAGGTTCGCATATTGCGCGGGGGTTCCTACGACGACACGCCGGCACTCGTTCGATCCGCGAATCGGGACGGCAATAGCGCCAATGACCGCTACAACCTCTTTAGCGGTGTTCGCGTTGCCAGGGCGTTGTCACGCCGTTGATGATTTGTCGGTTACGGCCGATAGGCCGCCAATTTGATGCCGAACCCAACGAATACGACCTAACATTTCCCATCCTCGTCAACAACGCCCCCCGTTCTGGGCTCCCTTCGTCGTCGTTGGCGAGGGCGGAACTAATAAGTCTCCTTAGGGTCATTAGCCGACGTCGATCACCCGACTGCACATGGTCCGCTACTGTCCGCTTCGGGGCAGGAAGAGACATTCCGCGATGCTACTGGCGAGGTCCGCTCCTGAGGGCGAAGCGGACGAAATCGCCATGAATCCGGACATCGACACTCGAAGGTCCGCTGTTGGCGGCAAAGCGGACGTACCCGGCGACATGGCCGGGGAGTCCGTTGTCAGCCATAAGCGGACCTAAGGATGAAGCCGGAAGCCCGGGGTTTCCCGAATAGCCTCGGCGGGCGGATTTCCGGTCTCCCCGCTGGGCCGAGTGGCGCCGTTCCTGATGTTGATGCCGGTCTGCACGGTGGCCGGCGGCGTGCCGATCCTCGGCGAAACCCTGACCCTGCAAACCATCGCCGGCGGCCTGCTGGTCATCGCCGCGGTCCCCTATATACACATCGAAAAGGAGCGCTAGGAACGGAACGGCGGCGCCGGTCACCGATTGCGGGCCGAGCGCCGGTTCATGGCAGGACTGATGGGAGAGAGCGAGGTTTTCGGCGAGCCGTAGGGTTTCGCGACGGACTTCGCACCTTTCACGTTGGGGACGCCGCCGCTGGCCTCTGCCCGGCCGCTTTGGGTCTTGTCGGCGGCGGTCCGCTTGCCGGATTTTCTGCCGCCGGACTTCCGGTTCGGGCGCTTGTTTTTGGGCATGGCCTTTCTCCGTCGGTTGGTATGTCGCCGCCCCAGGGTACCCGTTGGAACGGACAATGCAATCCGGCCGGTCGGTTGCCCGCCGCCTCTCCGACCACGGCGTCGAAGCAGGCTCCCAGGCGACCGCAGCCGCCTCGCCGCCAGGGGCTTGCATCCGACAGGGTCCAGGCGGGCTCCGCAAAGGAGGCGGTCAGGTGTGGGTGCCGGCCAGCCGCTTCGGCAGATTTTCCCAGTTCTCGCCCGCCGCCATGACGCAGCTAAGGCCGTTGGGCTGCGTCAGGATAATGGTGAAGCTGCCCGACGGCGAGGCCAGGACCTCGATCACGGCCCCGTTGCTCGCCAGGCCTATGGAGACGGGTGCCTCGGAGTAGGTCTGTTCCAGGTTCTCGACGACCGCGCGGCGTTCGCCACACATGGCTTGCGCCTGCGCCGGGGATGAAAATGCGCTCCAGCCGATGAGCAGAGCGCCTAATATGGTAGTCAGATATCGAACCATAGTACGCTCCTTCCACGTCAACTCGCCCCCCCGAAATTTGGATGTGATACATCCGTTAAAATCTTTTCAGGCGGCCTCAAAGCCATTCGCCTACTTCGAGGCCTTTAGTACTGTAATAAAGAAAATCATATCCGTCAAATAAAAAATCACGTTACGCCGTTTAATTACCTGTTTTTTACAATAATTAACAACATATTAAAAGTAAAATTGCGTAAAATTTTCGTAAAATTTCCTTGTCGAATATTGCGCGACTGCATGTCTTTGTCCATAGGGCCCGCGTCGCCCGGGGGTCGCGGCGACCGGGCGCCGGGCCGTGTGGCTCAGGATCGTGAAGGCGGTTGAGGAATTGCTGTCGGAGGAGCGGCCGGAGGGTGAGAAGGTGCGTGAGACGCCCTAGGGCCCGTACACGCGCGTTTGGCCCGTCCCGCGCCTTCTCTTTCTCACCCTACCCCCAACCCCACAACGCGAATCCCGAGTCATCGTGGCGTCGTATAGCTAACGTTTCGTTCCCATCCGCGGCGCGGTGTACGTTTAAGCCTCTCCGTGCGCCCGGCCGACCCATCAGGTATCCCCGTGTTCCACAGGGGTGTGGATCGATTAGGGGTTATGGCGACGAAAATTGTTTGGTAGCGTCACCGTCGAGTTCAGAGTGTTCGTTGGTTCGCCAGTGGAGGTTCTGGACTTCAATTCGGAATTTCCCAGGGGCCCGAAAGGGTTTTAAAGAGGTTTTGAATTGGGAGCGGCCCGGCCGAGCAATCGGACGGGCCGCTTCATTTTGGTTTCCACGCCGCCCGACGCCGGCAACCCACGGCCGGGCCGGTGCGTCGCGCCCAGGCCCGCCAAAGGACGAGGTGCGCCGTTTTCAACGTTGCCAAGACTCCTGGGAAAAACCGGATCATAACAGGGAGATGTTCTCAGGACGTGTGTGAGAAGTCCGTCCCGGAGGCTGTGTAACGAGAAGCAGGGGTTGCCGTACACGCAACTACGTCCGCGAACTGCCTGTTTTCGGACATGCCGAAGCCGGGTTCACTGTGTCCGCATATAGCCAAAACCGGACATTCCGATCCGGCCTCCGCGACATGGGGGCTACAGCCGTATCGGCCCTTCCCTCCATCGGTGTCCGGTCTAACTTAAAAAGCGGTATCGTTCGTGGGGGCGCGCCAACATTGTGCTGGTCGCCGCGTTGGAGAAAGCAGTCATGGCGCATGAGCCTGCCAAATCGCTTCAAGACCAGCTCGCCTATCGGTTCGGCGATGCGCCGCCATGTCATGAACCTTCGGCAGACAACGACACCTTGGCGTACCTGGCGGCGCGGCGCACCCACCGGAGGTACCTGGACCGCATCGTCGATCCGGCCTTGGTCGAGACCCTTTCGGCCGCGGCCCTTTGCGCCCCGACGAAAAGCGACCTGCAGCAGCGCGATATCGTCATCGTGAACGACCCGTCGCTGAGGCATGACATCGACGCCTTGTTTCCGGATGATCCGTGGATCGCGACGGCGCCGGCCTTTCTGGTTTTCTGCGGCAACAACCGCCGCCAGAGGCAGCTGCACGAATGGCGCGACCGGCGCTTCGTCAACGACCATCTGGACGCATTCTTCAACGCCGCCGTGGACGCCGGAATCGTGCTGGCGACGTTCGTGATCGCGGCCGAACGGGCTGGGCTCGGCTGCTGTCCCATCAGCGCCGTGCGCAATCACGCCGCTCGGGTGAGCGATCTTCTGGGCCTGCCGGACCATGTCTTCCCGGTGGCGGGGCTGACGCTCGGGTGGCCGGCCGGCGACGGCGAAATAAGCCTGCGCCTGCCCCTGGCCGTGACCCTGCACAAGGACCACTTCAGCGAGGCTGGCTTGCGCCAGCGCATCGACGCCTATGACGCGCGCCGCGCGGAACTTCAGCCCTACGCGAAGCAGCGCTTTGCCGACGAATACGGAACGCAGACGCCCTACGCCTGGAGCGAAGACAAGGCCCGGCAATACGCCAAACCCGAACGCGCGGACTTCGGCGCCTTTGTCCGCTCGAAGGGCTTCCGACTCGACTGAGGCCGCCCGGGATACCGCGAAATCGGGATACTTCGTCGGCTCTGCGTGCCGCCGCGCCTCCGCGCCGCCGCGCCTCTTTTATGCGATCCCTGTCGGCGCCGCGTCCCGCCGCGCCTTCGCGCCTCTTTGTATGCGATCCCTGTCGGCGCTGCGTCCCGCCGCGCCTCCGCGCCTCTTGTATGCCCGGCCGGCCCGGCGCCTATTTCTCGGCGGCGTCGCCGTGCAGGCGGTAGGGATGGGCCGGATAGACGCCGAGGATCTTCACCTCGTGGGAGAAGAACGCCAAGTCCTCCAGCGCCAGCGCCACGTTGCGGTCCTCGGGGTGGCCCTGGACGTCGGCATAGAACTGGGCGGCGATGAAATTCCCCCCCACCAGGTAGCTTTCCAGCTTGGTCAGGTTGACGCCGTTGGTGGCGAAACCGCCGAGCGCCTTGTACAGCGCCGCCGGCACGTTGCGCACCCTGAACACCAGGCTGGTGATCAGGCGCCCCGCCTTGGGATGGGGGACGACGGGCTCGCGGGCCATGATCAGGAACCGGGTCGTGTTGTGCTCGGCGTCCTCGATGTTGGCGCGCAGCGAGACCAGGCCGTCGATGTCGCCGGCCAGCTGCGAGGCGATGGCGGCCTGGGTCTTGTCGCCCCCGGCGGCGACCCCGGCCGCCGCCCCGGCGGTGTCGGCGTGCACCACCGGCTCCAGCCCCAGCTCGCGGATCAGGGCGCGGCACTGGCCGAGGGCATGGACGTGACTGTGCACGTGGGTAAGGTCCTCCACCGTGGCCCCTTCAAGCGCCAACAGGTGGTGGTCGACCCGCTGGAAGTGCTCGGCGATGATGTGCAGGCCCGAATCGGGGAGCAGGTGGTGGATGTCGGCGACCCGCCCGGCCAGGGAATTGTCGATGGGAATCACCGCCAGCGCCGCCTTGCCCTCGTGCACGGCGGCAAAGGTGCCCTCGAAGTCGCGGCAGGGAAGGGTCGTCATCTCGGGCCGCACGCTGCGGCAGGCCAGGTCCGAGTACGCGCCGGGGCTGCCCTGGAAGGCGATGGTCTTGTCGGGATCGGACATGGGTATCGCCGGTATTTACTCGCCCGGCGCCAGCATCGCGCGGGCGCGCTCGAGGTCGGCGGGAGTATCGACACCGAGGGGAACCGTGTCAACGAGGGCGGCGTCGATGCGCAGGCCGTGCTCCAGGGCGCGCAGCTGCTCGAGCCCCTCGCGCTTCTCAAGCACCCCGGCCGCGAGGCCGACGAAGCGGGCCAGGGCCGGGCGGCGGAAGACGTAAAGCCCGATGTGATGGTAAAGCTCTCCCTCGCCGGAGGGCACGGTTGCGCGGCTGAAATACAACGCGCGCCCGACCGTGGCGCCGGGCTTCAGCGAGAGGACCGCCTTGACCACGTTAGGGTCGCCGCGCTCGCCCGCATCGCGGATGACCGAGGCCAGGGTGGCGATGTCGACGGCGTCCTCTTCCAGGGCGCCGATGGCGGCAAGAATGGCGGAGCGCGTGATGGTCGGCAAATCCCCCTGGATGTTGACCACGGCGTCGTGGCGCCCGTCCGGGTCGACGGCCCCGAGCGCCTCGAACACCCGGTCCGAGCCCGATGTGTGGTCGGCCCGGGTGAGCACGGCGCGCCCGCCGGCGGCACCCACGGCCTCGGCGATCCCGGCCTCGGCGCAGGCGACCACCACCGGCCCCACGTCGGCCTCCACGGCGCGGCGCCAGACGTGGACGATCATCGGCGTGCCGCAAATGTCGGCGAGGGGCTTGCCCGGCAGGCGGGTCGACGCCATGCGGGCGGGAATGATGACGATGGGATTGCCGGGCACGCTCATGGATCGGTGTCGTTCGACGCCTCCTGAGTGTCGGCGCGGGGCGCGCCGGCGCACCATATACCGCCGCCGGGTCCACGGAAAACAGGTTTCACACTTGAGCGATTGAACGGGCCGGGACGTTGAGGCAAAATCCGTCCCGGCGGGGACACCCGGTGCCGCACCGTCCCCCACGGCAAACGGGCGCCCCGGCCCGATGCGGGGAGTGAACGGGTATCGCTTCATGAAATTTTCGTTCCGCCACAAACTCGGCGCTTCCCTGCTGATAGTGGTATGGGTGCTGTGGGGCAGCATCATCGTCGGCGATTTATTGATACCCGCCCATGAACCGGAAGTGCCGGCGGCCCTCAAGCTCGTCAAGACGAGCCCGGCCCCGTCGACGCCGGCCCCGTCCGCGCCGGCCGGCGCAACCGGCGGCCAATCGGGGGAGGGGACGGTAGCGGCCCTTCTCGCCTCGGCCGATGCCGGCGACGGCAAGAAGGTGTTCAAGAAGTGCAAGGCCTGCCACACCGCGGACAAGGGCGGCGCCCACAAGGTGGGCCCCAATCTGTGGGACGTGGTGGGGCGCGCCAAGGCCGGCGCCCAGGGCTACAGGTTCTCGGGCGTCCTGGCGGGCCTCGGCGGGGCGTGGACCTTCGCCGACCTGGACGCCTTCCTGGCCAAGCCCAAGGCCTTCGCGCCGGGCACCAAGATGACGTTCGCCGGCGTCAGGAAGGCCGCCGACCGGGCCGCCCTTATCGCCTACCTGCGGTCGCTCAGCGACTCGCCCAAGCCCCTTCCATGACGGGCTCGGCAACGCCGGGGGCCGGCGCATTCGCCTTCGCCGACGTGGCCGGACGCCTGGCCGACACCGCGGCCCGTATCGCCATGAAATATTTCCGCCGGGACCTCGCCGTCGACGACAAGACGGACCTGAGCCCGGTCACCGGCGCCGACCGGGAGGCCGAGGCGGCCATGCGGGACATCCTCGGGGCCGCCTTCCCCGAGCACGGCATCTATGGCGAGGAGCTGGGCAAGGTGCGCATCGACGCCGAATACGTGTGGGTGCTCGACCCCATCGACGGCACCCAGTCCTTCGTCACCGGCAAGCCCCTGTTCGGCACCCTGATCGCGCTGACCCGGCTGGGCGTGCCGGTCCTCGGCGTCATGGACGCGCCGGCCCTGAACGAACGCTGGATTGGAATCGAGGGGCGGCCGACCACCTTCAACGGCGCCCCGGCGCGGGTGCGTGGGTGCGCCGAGCTGGGCCAGGCGTGGCTGTACGCCACCTCGCCGCAGATGTTCCCGGGCGGCGACTTCGACGCCTTCGAGCGCCTGCGCGCCCGGGTCCGGCGCGCGGTCTACGGCGCCGAGTGCTACGCCTACGGCCTGCTCGCCAGCGGCCACGTCGACCTGGTCGCGGAAGCGACCATGCAGCCCTATGACTTCCTCGCCCTGGCGCCCATCGTCACCGGCGCCGGGGGCGTCATCACCGACTGGAGCGGGGAACCCCTCACCCTCGGTTCCGGCAGCCGGGTCCTGGCCGCCGGGGACGCCCGCATCCATGGCGCGGCGCTGGAGGTCCTGGCCGGCTGAGCGTCGATCACAACCCGGCGAGGGGTCGACACGGTCCTTGAACCCGAAGGGGTGTGCCGCCAATATCCCCGGGCGACGCAAACACGCGAACGAGTGGAGGGCTCATGCGAGCGATCACCGCCGCCCTGGCCGGCATCGCGGCCCTGGCCGCCATCGGGCTCCACGGCGCCGGCGCCGAGCCTACCAAGCCGCGCCACGCCATCGCCATGCACGGCGAGCCCAAATACGGGCCCGGTTTCAAGAACTTCGACTACGTCAACCCGGACGCGCCGAAGGGCGGCGAGGTCAAGCTTGTGGCCATCGGCACCTTCGACAACCTCAACCCCTATATCCTGAAGGGCGTGGCGGCGGCGGGACTGGGCGGGCTGTTCGAGACGTTGCTGACCAACTCCGATGACGAGGCCTTCACCGAATACGGCCAAATTGCGGAATCCATCGAGATGCCCGAGGACCGCTCCTGGGTGGCGTTCACGTTGCGCAAGGAGGCGCGCTGGCACGACGGCAAGCCGGTGACCCCCGAGGACGTGATCTTCAGCCTGGAGATATTGAAGACCAAGGGGCAGCCCTTCTTCCGGTTCTACTTCGCCGACGTGAAGAAGGCCGAGAAGACCGGGCCGCGCACGGTCAGGTTCACCTTCTCGGGCGGCGAGAACCGCGAGCTGCCGTTGATCGTCGGCCAGATGCCCGTGCTGCCCAGGCACTTCTGGGAAGGGCGCCAGTTCGACAAGACCATCTTAGAGCCGCCCCTGGGAAGCGGTCCCTACCGGATCAAGGCCTTCGAGCCCGGCCGCTCGATCACCTATGAGCGGGTCAAGGACTACTGGGCGGCGGACCTGCCGGTGAACAAGGGCCGGCACAACTTCGACATCATCCGCTACGACTATTACCGGGACACGACGGTGGCCCTGGAGGCCTTCAAGGGCGGCGAATACGACTTCCGCCAGGAAAACGTCTCCAAGAACTGGGCCACGGCGTACGATTCGCCCGCCGTCCGGAACGGCTTGATCAAGAAGGAGGAAATCCGCCACCAGCGCCCGACGGGCATGCAGGCCTTTGTTTTCAATACCCGCAAGCCGTTGTTCAAGGACGCGCGGGTGCGCCGGGCCCTGGCCCATGCCTTCGACTTCGAATGGACCAACAAGAACCTCTTCTTCGGCCAGTACACGCGCACGAAAAGCTACTTCTCCAATTCCGAGCTGGCGTCGACGGGCCTGCCGGGACCCGACGAGCTGGAATTCCTCGAGCCCCTGCGCGGCAAGATCCCCGACGAGGTCTTCACCAAGGGCTATGAGCCCCCGGCCGCGGACGGCTCGGGCAACATCCGGGGTAATTTGCGCAAGGCGCTGAGGCTGCTCAAGGACGCCGGCTGGGTGATCGAGGAGGGCCGGCTCGTCAACGCCGAGACCGGCGCCCCGTTCACCTTCGAGATCCTGCTCAACCAGCCCACCTGGGAGCGCATCGCGCTGCCCTTCAGGCGCAACCTGAAGCGCCTGGGGATAGACGCCCGGGTGCGCACCGTGGACACCGCCCAGTACCAGAAACGCACCGAAGACTTCGATTTCGACATGATCGTCGATGTCTTCGGCCAGTCCCTGTCGCCGGGCAACGAACAACGGGATCTGTGGGGCAGCGAAGCCGCCGACAGGCCGGGCAGCCGCAACACCATCGGCATCCGCAGCGACGCCATCGACACGCTCATCGACCTGGTGATCGCGGCGCCCGACCGCGAGAGCCTGACCGCCCGCACCCGGGCGCTGGACAGGGTGCTGCTGTGGGGCCATTACGTCATTCCCCACTGGCACATCCAGAGTTTCCGGGTCGCCTACTGGGACAAGTTCGGCCGCCCCGCGATCACGCCCAAGTACAACCTCGGTTTCGATACCTGGTGGATCGACTCCGGCAAAATCGTGGCCCTTGTGGAACGGCGGAAAAACCTCTAGCCGGCCCGAGCGGAACGGGGCAGCCTTATTCCATGTTCGCCTATATCATCCGCCGCCTGTTGCTGGTCATCCCGACCCTGTTCGGGATCATCGTGGTCAATTTCATCATCGTGCAGGCGGCGCCGGGCGGCCCGGTGGAGCAGTTGATCGCCCAGATCAAGGGCACGGCCGTGCAGGCCACGGCGAGGATTTCCGGCGCCACCAGCGGCGAGGTGATCGAGCGGCGGCGGATCGGGGACACCGGCGGCGGATTCGCCGAGAAGTACCGCGGCTCACGCGGGCTGGACCCCGAGCTGATCAAGGAGATCGAAAAGCTCTACGGCTTCGACAAGCCGGCCCACGAACGCTTCTTCCACATGTTGAAGAACTACCTGGTGTTCGATTTCGGGGACAGCTATTTCCGCGACCGCAAGGTGGTGGACCTGGTCCTGGAGAAGATGCCGGTATCGATCAGCCTCGGCCTGTGGACGACGCTTCTCGTCTACCTGATCTCCATTCCCTTAGGCGTCGCCAAGGCGGTGCGCGACGGGTCGCGCTTCGACGTCTGGACCAGCGGCCTGATCGTCGTCGGCTACGCCATCCCGGGGTTCCTGTTCGCCATCCTGCTGGTGGTCCTGTTCGCCGGCGGCAGCTACTTCGACTGGTTCCCGCTCCGCGGCCTCCAATCGTCCGGTTGGGAGCACCTCAGATGGTTCGAGTGCGCCGTCGACTACCGGTGCGTCGGCGATTATTTGTGGCACATCACCCTGCCCATTTTCGCCCTGGTGATCGGCGCCTTCGCCACCCTGACCATGCTGACCAAGAACTCGTTCCTCGACCAGATCAACATGCAGTACGTGACCACGGCGCGCTCCAAGGGGCTGACCGAAAACCAGGTGCTGTACGGCCACGTGTTCCGCAACGCCATGCTGATCGTCATCGCCGGCTTCCCCAGCGCCTTCATCGGCGTCCTGTTCACCGGGGCGCTGCTGGTGGAGATCATCTTTTCCCTCGACGGGCTCGGCCTTCTGGGTTTCGAGGCGGTGATCAACCGCGATTATCCGGTCATGTTCGGGACCCTGTACTTCTTCACCCTGCTGGGGCTCAGCCTGCAGTTGGTGGGCGACATCATGTACCACGTGGTCGACCCGCGCATCGACTTCGAGGCACGGGAGGTCTAGGCGATGGACCCGGACCGCTTCCTCGGCCTCCGCATCTCGCCCCTGAACCGGCGGCGGTTGCGCAACTTCCGGGCGAATACGCGCGGGTTCGTCTCGTTGTGGATCTTTCTCGTCCTGTTCGTGGTCACCCTGTTCGCCGAGTTCATCGCCAACGACAGGCCTCTCGCGGTCAATTTCGACGGCGCCATGTACTGGCCCGTCTTCGTCGATTACCCGGAGACCACGTTCGGCGGCGATTTCCCGACGACGACCGATTTCCGCGATCCCTTCATCGCCGAGAAGATCGAGGCCAAGGGGTGGATGATCTGGCCGCTGGTCCGCTACTCCTACGACACCATCAACTACGACCTGCCGGTGCCGGCGCCGGCGCCGCCCAGCGCCGAGAACTGGCTGGGCACGGACGACCAGGGCCGCGACGTGGTGGCGCGCCTGATTTACGGCTTCCGTATTTCCGTGCTGTTCGGCCTCATCCTGACCCTTTTCAGTTCCATCGTCGGCATCTCCGCCGGCGCCGTGCAGGGCTACTTCGGCGGGCTGACGGACCTCATCTTCCAGCGCTTTATCGAGATCTGGTCGGGCCTGCCCCAGCTCTTCCTGCTGATCATCCTGGCCAGCATCATCGAGCCCAATTTCTGGTTGCTGCTGGGGCTGTTGTTGCTGTTTCACTGGATGAGCCTGGTCGGCGTCGTGCGGGCGGAATTCCTGCGCGCGCGCAACCTGGATTACGTGCGTGCCGCGCGCGCGCTGGGCGTCGGCAACGCCATGATCATGTTCAAGCACATCCTGCCCAACGCCATGGTCGCGGCGCTCACCTTCCTGCCCTTCATCCTCAGCGGCGCCATCGTCGCCCTCACGTCCCTCGACTTCCTCGGCTTCGGCCTGCCTCCGGGCTCGGCGTCCCTGGGCGAGCTTTTGAACCAGGGCAAGGCCAACCTGCATGCGCCGTGGCTGGGCCTGACCGCCTTCTTCGTCCTGGCGATCATGCTCAGCCTGCTGATCTTCGTCGGCGAGGCGGTGCGCGACGCCCTGGACCCGAGAAAGGTCTTCGCCGAAGAGCCGCAAGAGAGCGACCGGGCGCCCGCCCCCGCGGCGGCGGGTTCGGCGGGAAGCTGATGCGCCCCCAGCCGTTGCTGGAAATCCGGGACCTGGCGGTCTCTTTCGGACGGGGCGAGCGCGAGATCAAGGCGGTGCGCGGGATTTCCCTCGACATCGCCCGCGGCGAAACGGTGGGCCTCGTCGGCGAAAGCGGCTCCGGCAAGTCGGTGACCGCGCTTTCCGTCCTGCAGCTGCTGCCCTACCCGATGGCCTGGCATCCCTCGGGCAGTGTCCGTTTCCTCGGCGAGGAACTGGCGGGCACCAGCCGGCAGCGCATGCGCGAGCTGCGCGGGGACCGCATCGCCATGATCTTCCAGGAGCCGCTGACGTCGCTCAATCCCCTGCACAGCATCGAGCGCCAGATCCGCGAGGTGCTGCTGCTGCACAAGAACATGGACCGGGCGGGCGCCCACGACCGGGTCGTCGAGCTTTTGCGCCTGGTCGGCCTGGAAGAGGGCGTGGACCGCCTCGACGCCCTGCCCCACGAGTTTTCGGGCGGCCAGCAGCAGCGGGTCATGATCGCCATGGCGCTGGCCAACGAGCCCGACCTGTTGATCGCCGACGAGCCGACCACCGCCGTGGACGTCACCATCCAGGCCCAGATCCTGCATCTGCTGAAGGACCTGCAGGCGAGACTGGGCATGGCCCTTCTGCTGATCACCCACGACCTTGGCGTCGTGCGCACCATGGCCGAGCGCGTCTACGTGATGCACCAGGGGAAGATCGTCGAGACGGGAAGCGCCGCCGACATCTTCGAGCGCCCCAACGACGCCTACACCCGGCACCTGCTCGCCGCCGAGCCCAAGGGAAGCCCCGATGCGGCGCCCAAGGGAGCCCCCGAGGTGATGGAGGCCCGGGACCTCAAGGTCTGGTTCCCCATCAAGAGGGGCGTGATCCGGCGGGTCGTCGGCCACATCAAGGCCGTGGACGGCGTTTCCCTCACCGTGCGCCGGGGGCACACGTTCGGCGTCGTCGGCGAAAGCGGCTCGGGCAAAAGCACCCTCGGCCGGGCCCTGCTGCGCCTGGAACGGGGCGAGGGGACCATTCTCTTCGAGGGCCGGGAAATCCAGGACATGCCGGCGAAGGCGCTGAGGCCGCTCCGGCGCCAGATGCAGATCGTCTTCCAGGACCCGTTCGGCTCCCTGAGCCCGCGCCTCTCGGCGGGGCAGATCGTCGAGGAAGGGCTGCTCGTCCACGGCCTCGGCGGCAGCTACGAGGAACGCCGGGAGCTGATCGACCGCGTCCTCGAGGAAGTGGGGCTGGAGCCCGGGATGCGGGACCGCTATCCCCACGAGTTCTCGGGCGGCCAGCGCCAGCGCATCTCCATCGCCCGCGCCCTGGTGCTGAAACCCAAATTCATCGTGCTCGACGAGCCGACCAGCGCGCTCGACATGTCGGTCCAGGCCCAGATCGTGAACCTCCTGCGCGACCTGCAGAAACGCCATGACCTGGCCTATCTGTTCATCAGCCACGACCTGAAGGTGGTCCGCGCGCTGGCCCACGACATCGTGGTCCTGCGCCGGGGCCGGGTGGTGGAGCAGGGCCCGGCGGACGCCATCTTCGCCGACCCCAAGGAAGCCTACACCCGCGCCCTCATGGCCGCGGCGTTCGAGATGAAAGCCGACGAGAGCGGCGTGGTGAGTCTGTAGAGCCCATGGCCATCCTGTTTTCCAGCCTGGAGGAAAAGCCGGACCACTGGCGGGTCGAGTTCGAGAAGCTCCTGCCCGACATGGCGTTCCGCGTCTGGCCCGACGAAGGCGGCGATCCCGCCGATATTCTGTACGCCCTGGTCTGGCGCCACCAACCGGGCGGGCTCGGCCGGTATAGGAACCTCAAGGCGGTCATCAACCTGGGCGCCGGCGTCGACCACGTGCTCACCGACCCCAGCCTGCCCCCGGACGTGCCCCTCATCCGGCTGGTCGACCGCTCGCTGACGGAGGGCATGAGCGACTTCGTGCTGCACCGGGTGCTGCATTTTTTCAAGGACATGCACCGCTACGAGGCGCTCCAGCGCCAGGGCCGCTGGCGGCCGCTGCCGCCCCCCGACAAGGGAAAATGCACCGTCGGCATCCTCGGCCTCGGCGTGCTCGGCGGCGACGCGGCGCAAAAGCTGGCCGGTCTGGGCTTTCCCGTCGCCGGGTGGAGCCGCACGGCAAAACGCACCGAAGGCGTGGAATGCTTCCACGGCGCCGATGGTTTGGACCCGTTCCTGAGGCGCACCCGAATCCTGGTCTGCCTTCTGCCGCTGACGCCCGATACCGAGGGCATCCTCGACACAAAAATGTTCGCCGCCCTGCCCGCAGGCGCCTTCGTGGTCAATTCCGCGCGCGGCGGCCACCTGGCCGAGGACGACCTGATCGAGGCCCTGGACTCGGGCCACCTCGCCGGGGCCGCCCTCGATGTGTTCCGCGAAGAGCCCCTGCCCGAAGGCCACCCTTTCTGGACCCACCCCAAGATCATGATCACCCCGCACATAGCGAGCTGGACCGTCGTCGGCTCGGCGGCGGCAGCGGTCGCCGAGAACATCCGCCGCATGGAAGCGGGCCGGCCGCCGTTCGACGTCGTCGACCGCGAGAAGGGGTATTGAGGGGTATCGAGGGGTATTCGTCCGCCCCCGCTCAGCCGATCCAACCGTAGGCAACGGCGAGCAGCGCGCCGCCGAGAAACACGCGGTAGACGACGAAGGGCGTGAACGTGGCGCGCCGGAGCCAGGCCATCAGGGCGAAGATGGTGGCCCACGCGGCGACAAAGGCCAGCCCGGCGGCGAGGACCGCGGCCGAGGTAAGCTCCACGTCTCCCAGCCGGTAAAGATCCAGGCCCTTCAGGGTGCCGGCGCCGAGGATGGCGGGAATGGAGAGCAGCATGGAGAAGCGCGCCGCCTCGGACCGCTCCATGCCGAGCAGCCGCGCCGCCGACATGGTGATGCCCGAGCGGCTGGTGCCGGGAATGAGGGCGAGGGCCTGGGCGCAGCCGATGATGACCGCGTCGCCGACACCCAGATGCTCGACATGGCGCACGGTCATGCCCGTCCGGTCCGCCACATAGAGCACAATGCCGAAAACGAGCGTCGCCCAGGCGATCACGGTGACGCTGCGCAGGGCGTCCGCGGCATAATAGTTGACGGCGAACCCGGCGATGATCACCGGCACCGTGGCGATCACCAGATACCCGGCAAGCCGAGCCCCGGCGTCCACGCGTCCCGTCGCCAGGCGCAAGAGTCCGAGCACCATCGTCCACAGATCGCGCCAGAAATAGACGGCCACCGCCCCCAGGGTGCCGACGTGGACGGCGACGTCGATGATCAGCCCCTGGTCCGGCCAGCCGGTCAGCGCGGGCACCAGAATCAGATGGCCGGAGGAACTGATGGGAAGGAATTCGGTGAGGCCCTGGACCAGGGCAAGCACCACTATATGTAGGACCGACACGCCCCCTCACCCCAAGCTGTTGCGCCCTTATACCATCCGCCGGGCCGGGTCCCAAGCGCCATTTAGTCTTATTGCGGAACCATAATCCATTTATTTTGTTTGTGAACCCCGCCGAATATCCTATATTGGATACGCGCCTGCCAGGCGGGGGGAAACAAGTAAATAAAACTGACCTAATTTTCTTCCCTTTCTCCTATGGCCCGGTGGACCCCAGGCTGCCCCAAGGGGGCGGCCGCCGGCGAATGGAGAGCGTTTTCATGGCCCAGAGCATGCTGAAATTCGTCGGCCTCACGGGCCAGACGCCGACCAAGCGCGATCCCGCCGAACGGCGCCGCGACTTCCTGGAAATCTACCAGCCCTTCGAGCCGGCGCGCGCCGTCGAGCAGTCCTCGCGCTGCTCCCAGTGCGGCATACCGTTTTGCCAGGTCCATTGCCCCCTGCAGAACAACATCCCCGACTGGCTGATGCTCGCCGCCCAGGGCCGGCTGGAGGAGGCGTACGAAACCTCCTCGGCGACCAACAACATGCCGGAAATCTGCGGCCGCATCTGTCCCCATGACCGGCTGTGCGAGGGCAATTGCGTGATCGAGGAGGCAGGCCACGGGACGGTGACCATCGGCGCGGTGGAGAAATACATCACCGACACCGCCTGGGAACGGGGCTGGGTCAGGCCGCCCAAGCCGCGCCGCGAGCTGGACGGCTCCGTCGGCGTCATCGGCGGCGGGCCCGCCGGCCTCGCCGCCGCCGAGGAGCTCCGGCGCAAGGGCTACCAGGTCCACGTCTATGACCGCTACGACCGGCTGGGCGGCCTCCTGATCTATGGCATTCCCAATTTCAAGCTGGAAAAGGAGGTGGTGGAGCGCCGGACCAAATTGCTGGCCGACGGCGGCGTCGTCTACCACACCGACTTCGAGGTCGGCCGCGACGCCACCCTGGCCGAGTTGCGCGCCCGGCACGACGCCGTCCTTATCGCCACCGGCGTCTATACGGAACGCGACATCGCCGTGCCCGGGGCCGGGCTTGGCAACGTTGTCCGCGCGCTCAAGTACCTCATCGCCAGCAACCGCAAGGGCCTGGGCGATGCGGTCCCGGAATTCGACAGCGGCGCCCTCGACGCCCGCGGCAAGCACGTGGTCGTGATCGGCGGCGGCGACACGGCCATGGACTGCGTGCGCACCGCCGTGCGCCAGGGCGCCAAATCGGTCAAGTGCCTGTACCGGCGCGACCGCGCCAACATGCCGGGCTCCATGCGCGAAGTGGTCCACGCCGAGGAAGAAGGGGTCGAGTTCGTGTGGCTGGCCGCGCCCGAGGCCTTCCTCGGCGACCGCCAGGTCGACGGCATCCGGGCCCGGCGCATGCGCCTCGGCGCCGCCGACGCCAGCGGCCGGCAGACGCCGGAGCCGGTCGGCGATCATTTCACCGCCGAGGCCGATCTCATCATCAAGGCCCTGGGCTTCGATCCCGAGGACGTGCCGGCGCTGCTTCAATGCCCGGAACTGGCGGTCACCGACTGGGGGACGGTGGAGATCGACTGGGACACCATGATGACCAGGGTGGACGGCGTATTCGCGGCCGGCGACATCGTGCGCGGCGCCTCGCTCGTGGTGTGGGCGATCCGCGACGGCCGCGAGGCGGCGACGGCGATCGACGGCTACATCAGGGAAAAACAATCGGCGGCCATGGGGGCACAGGGGAAAGCGGCATGAGCACCAAGACGCGCGAGGACGGCAAGCGGTTCATCCGGGAGTGGCGGGCCAACGCTCGGCACCTGGCCGCAACCGGCCTCTACGACCCGGCCGACGAACACGATGCCTGTGGCGTCGGTTTCGTCGCCGCCATCGACGGCAAGCCGCGGCGCGAGGTGGTTCTGGCCGGCATCAACGCGCTGAAATCGGTGTGGCACCGGGGCGCCGTGGATGCCGACGGCAAGACCGGCGACGGCGCCGGCATCCACCTGCAGATCCCCCAGGACTTCTTCAAGCAGCACGTCCAGCGCACCGGCCACGAGGTCCTTCCCCGGCGCCTCGCCGTGGGCATGGTCTTCCTGCCCAAGACCGACCTCGGCGCCCAGGAGCGCTGCCGCTGCATCGTCGAGGCCGAGATCCTGCGCTTCGGCTACACCATCTACGGGTGGCGCCAGGTGCCGGTGGACGTCGGCGTCATCGGCGAGAAGGCCAACGCCAACCGCCCCGAGATCGAGCAGATCATGATCGCCAACACCAAGGAGGTGAGCAACGCCCAGTTCGAGACCGACCTCTACATCATCCGCCGGCGCATCGAGAACGCGGTGCTGGCCGAGTACATCAAGGAATTCTACATCTGCTCGCTGTCGTCGCGTGCGGTGATCTACAAGGGCATGTTCCTGGCCGAGCAGCTGACGGCGTTCTATCCGGACCTTCTGGACGACCGCTTCATTTCCAACTTCGCCGTCTATCACCAGCGCTATTCCACCAACACCTTTCCCACCTGGCACCTCGCCCAGCCCTTCCGCGTCCTCGCCCACAACGGCGAGATCAACACGCTCAGCGGCAATATCAACTGGATGGCCTGCCATGAGCCGCGCATGGCGCATGAGACGTTCGGCGACTCCATCGACGACCTCAAGCCGGTGATCCAGGCCGAAAGTTCGGACTCGGCCGCCTTCGATGCGGTGTACGAGGTCATGATGCGGGCCGGCCGCTCGCTGCCCATGGTCAACGCCATGCTGATCCCCGATGCGTCGAGCAACAAGCCGGCCATGCCCGAGGCCCACCGGGACCTGTACGCCTACGCCAATGCGGTCATCGAACCCTGGGACGGGCCCGCCGCCATCACCGCCTTCGGCGGCCGGTGGGTGCTGGGGGCCATGGACCGGAACGGGCTCAGGCCGCTGCGCTATACGGTGACCGGCGACGGACTGCTGATCGTCGGCTCCGAGACCGGCATGGTGCGAATCGACGAAACCAAGGTCGTCGAAAAGGGGCGCGTCGGGCCCGGCCAGATGATTGCCGTCGACCTGGAGGAAGGCCGGCTGTACCACGACCACGAACTCAAGGACATGCTGGCCGCACAGCAGCCCTTCGGCTCCTGGGTCAAGCACATCGACCGGATTGACGGCCGGATTACGTCGGCCGCCAAGGCCCTGCAGCGGTTCGACGCCGAGGAATTGCGCCGGCGCCAGTTGACCGCCGGGTGGAGCATGGAGGACCTGGAACTCATCCTCCACCCCATGACCGAGGAGTCCAAGGAGGCCACGGGCTCCATGGGCGACGACACGCCGGTGGCCGTGCTGTCGGACAAATACCGCGGCCTCCATCACTTCTTCCGTCAGAACTTCAGCCAGGTGACCAACCCGCCCATCGACTCCTTGCGCGAACGCCAGGTGATGTCGTTGCGAACGCGGCTCGGCAACCTGGGCAACATCCTGGACGAGGACGAATCCCAGTGCCGGCTGATGCAGCTGGAATCGCCGGTGCTGCTGAACGCCGAATTCGAGGGGATGCGGGCCTACCTGGGCGACACGGCGGTGGAGATCGACTGCACCCTCGACGCCGTGGGCGGCGGAGAAGCCGACAGCAACGTGCTCCGCGAGGCCCTTGTCCGTATCCAGCAGGAGACGGAAACCGCGGTCAGGGGCGGTTGCGTCCATGTCATCCTGAGCGACAGGAACATCGGCCCCGGGCGCGCCCCCGTGCCCATGATCCTGGCCACCGGCGCCGTGAACACCCATTTGGTGCGCCAGCACCTGCGCACCTTTACCTCGCTCAACGTGCACTCGGGCGAGTGCATGGACGTCCATTACTTCGCCGTCCTCATCGGCGTCGGGGCGACGACGGTGAACGCCTATCTGGCCGAGGAATCCCTCGCCGACCGCCACCGCCGCGGGCTCTTCGGCACCGTCGACCTGGAGACCTGCCTGAGCCGCTTCAAGAAGGCCATCGATGACGGGCTTCTCAAGATCATGTCGAAGATGGGCATTTCGATCATCAGCTCCTATCGCGGCGGCTACAACTTCGAGGCCGTCGGCCTGTCGCGCGCCCTGGTGGCGGAGTTCTTCCCCGGCATGCCGTCGCGCATTTCCGGCATCGGGCTCCCGGGCATTCAGCACAAGGTGCTGGAAATGCATGCCCTGGCGTGGACCGAGGACGTCGTTACCCTGCCCGTCGGCGGCTTTTACCGCTATCGCCACGGCGGCGAGGTCCACGCCTTCGAGGCCAGGCAGATCCACACCCTGCAGACGGCGGTGGGCACGGACAGTTTCCGCACCTTCAAGCGCTACACCGAGGCGGTCCGTAACATGCCGCCCATACACCTGCGCGACCTCTGGGATTTCGATCCCAGCCGGGCTCCGGTCTCCATCGACGACGTGGAATCCACCACCAATATCCGCAAGCGTTTCGTCACCGGCGCCATGTCCCACGGGGCACTGTCGCGCGAGGCGCACGAGACGCTGGCCATCGCCATGAATCAGATCGGCGCCCAGTCCGACTGCGGCGAGGGCGGCGAGTCGTCCGAGCGCTTCAAGCCGCGTCCCAACGGCGACAACGCCAATTCGACGATCAAGCAGATCGCGTCGGGACGGTTCGGGGTGAACGCGGAGTACCTCAACAACTGCCGCGAGATCGAGATCAAGATGGCCCAGGGCTCCAAGCCCGGCGAAGGCGGCCAGCTCCCCGGCTTCAAGGTATCGGCGGAGATCGCGCATCTGCGCCACTCGACACCGGGCGTGTCGCTGATCTCGCCGCCGCCCCATCACGACATCTATTCCATCGAGGACCTGGCCCAGCTCATTTACGATCTCAAACAGATCAACCCGGACGCCAGGGTTTGCGTGAAGCTGGTGGCGCGCGCCGGCATCGGCACCATCGCCGCCGGCGTCGCCAAGGCCAAGGCCGATTCGATCATGATCTCGGGCCATTCCGGCGGCACCGGCGCCAGTCCCCAGTCCAGCATCAAGTACTGCGGCGTCCCATGGGAGATGGGCCTGAGCGAGGTCCACCAGGTGCTGACCCTGAACCGCCTGCGCCACCGGGTCAAGCTCAGGGTCGACGGCGGCATCAAGACCGGGCGCGACGTGGTCATCGCCGCCATGCTGGGCGGGGAGGAGTTCGGCATCGGCACCGCGGCGCTGGTCGCCATGGGCTGCATCCTGGTGCGCCAGTGCCACAGCAACACCTGTCCCGTCGGCATTTGCACCCAGGACGAATCCCTGCGCGCCAAGTTCACGGGCACGCCCGAAAAGGTGGTCAATTTGTTCACCTTCATCGCCGAGGAGGTGCGCGAGATCCTGGCGTCGTTGGGGGTGCTCTCGCTCAAGGAGATCATCGGCCGCACCGACCTTCTGTTCCAGGTCAGCCGCGGCAGCCCGCACCTGGACGATTTGGACCTGAACCCGCTCCTGGCGCGGGCCGATCCCGGGGAGTTCCCGCCCTACTTCGCCATCGAGGGCCGCAACGAAGTGCCCGAGACCCTGGACGCCCAGATGATCGAGGACGCCCACACGGCGCTTTCCGCGGGCGAGAAGATGCAACTCGCCTATAACATCCGCAACACCCAGCGCACCATCGGCACCAAGTTGAGCTCCATGATCACCCGGCGCTACGGCATGACCGGCCTGCCGCCGCGTCAGATCACCGTGCGCCTCAGGGGTTCGGCCGGCCAGTCCCTGGGCGCGTTCGCCGTCCAGGGGTTGAAGCTGGACGTCTTCGGGGACGCCAACGACTATGTGGGCAAGGGCCTCTCGGGCGGCATCATCGTGCTCAGGCCGCCCGTCTCCAGCGGGCTGGAAACCAACCGCAACACCATCATCGGCAACACCGTGCTGTACGGCGCCACGGCGGGCAGCCTGTTCGCCGCGGGCCAGGCCGGCGAGCGTTTCTGCGTGCGCAACTCGGGCGCCATGGCGGTGGTCGAGGGCTGCGGCGCCAACGGCTGCGAATACATGACCGGCGGCGTCGCCGTGATCTTAGGACCCGTCGGCGACAACTTCGCCGCCGGCATGACCGGCGGCATGGCCTTCGTCTACGACGCCGAAGAGGTGTTCGAACGCAAGGTCAACGACGACTCGGTCGTCTGGCAGCGCATCGAGACCGAACACTGGGAGGGCGTCGTCCGCGGGCTCCTCGCCGAGCACGTGAAGGAGACCCAGTCGCGCTTCGCCGAGGCGCTCCTGCGCGACTGGGACCTGGAAAAGGACAAGTTCCTCCAGGTCGTGCCGAAGGAGATGCTGGACAAGCTCGAGCACCCGGTGACCCGGGCCGGGGACAGCCAAGTCACGGCGGTCGCCGGCGAGTAGACGGGGACGCGCCAGGATAACGCGGTCGCGGCGAACGGAAACGGTTCGGTGTTTCCGGGTTTCTCTGAGTCCTCTGTGTCGAATCACTGCTCCGACACGGCGCACCGCATTGGTGGACTTCGACACAGAGAGCGCAGAGGCGACACAGAGGTCACAGAGAAATGTTTGTTGCGCTTCGCGCGTTTCCCTTGGAATGCCGGAGGTCTGCGTGTCACGGACCATTGACGGGCGTGGTCGCCTCCGTGGCTTCCGTAATCGGGTCGTCGATGTCGAGCGTGCTCCAAACCGTTTCCGGCACCGGCGTCGGGGTGGCACGCAGGGGCTCGTGACTCCCGTGCGCCATCGGCGCTCTCTGTGATCTCTGTGTCTTCTCTGAGTCCTCTGTGTCCAATCGCTGGTATGAGGCGGCGCGTCGCGCCGCTTTTGATTTCCTTTCTGGCTCCGTGTTCCCTGTGCCCCCATGGTGCAATACATGATGGCTCGATAATGGCCCGAATTTTCATGCTTTGCGTATCACACGCCACGCGGTTGGACGGACCGTCATGCGGTTGTGGCTTTTCCTCGCGGCCCTGAACGGGTTGCTGGCGGCGGCGGCGGGGGCCTACGGCTCGCATGCGCCGGTGGTCACGGAGTCG
Organism: Pseudomonadota bacterium; assembly: GCA_022545455.1. Lineage (GTDB taxonomy): Bacteria > Pseudomonadota > Alphaproteobacteria > Rhodospirillales > 2-02-FULL-58-16 > JACZQZ01. The sequence goes on along the minus strand of JACZQZ010000011.1, from coordinate 4,900 downwards.
GCCCACCGCGACGTCTTCATGACGGCGGTGCAATACCACATGTGGCACGCGCTGGCCCTGTTCGCCGTGGCGTGGCTGGCGTCGCGCCCCGACGCGCCCGGGTCGACGGCGGTGCGCGTCGCCGGGTGGGCGTTCACCGCCGGCATCGTGCTGTTCTCGGGGTCGCTCTATGCCCTCGGCGTGACCGGGTCGGTGCCCGTGCCCGGGGCGGCGCCGGCCGGCGGGTTGAGCTTTTTCGTGGGCTGGGCGGCGCTGATCCGGGTGGCGGTGGCGCGGAAGTAGGGACGGCCGGCATTGGGCCGGCGGATACGCGCTATCCCTCCAGCTCCCACACCTCCGGCGCGGCCTCGAGGCGCTCTATCAGCAGCTCGCGTTGACGCTCGAGCTCCTTGGGCAAACGGTCCCCGAACCGGTCGAACAGGGTCCTTTGGTCCTCGGCCTCGTCCTTGCCCGCCGCGCGGTCGACCTGCATCAGCTCATGGAAGGTCCCGGCGTCGTACTCCAGGCCCTGCCAGGTGATGTCCCGGTGGTGGGGCATGTAGCCGAAGGGGCTCTCGGCGCGGGAGCCGCGATCGTGGACGCGGTCGACGATCCATTTGAGCACCCGCATGTTGTTGCTGAACCCGGGCCACAGGAATTCGCCGTTCTCGTCCTTGCGGAACCAGTTGACCCGGAAGATCAACGGCGGGTCGCTGATCTTTTTCTCCATTTGCAGCCAGTGGTTCCAGTAATCGGCCATGTTGTAGCCGCAGAACGGCAGCATCGCCATGGGGTCGCGGCGGATGGCCGCCTGCCCCTCGGCCGCGGCGGTGGCCTCGGACCCCATGGTCGCCGCCAGGTACACCCCGTGCGGCCAGTCGAAGGACTGGAACACCAGCGGGAAGGTGGTGCTCAGGCGGCCGCCGAAGATGAAGGCGCCGATGGGCACGCCCTTGGGGTCTTCCCAGGCCGGATCGAGGCTGGGGCATTGGGTCGCCGGCGCCGTGAAGCGCGAGTTGGGATGGGCGGCGGGGGTCTTGCTGTCCGGCGTCCAGTCGTTGCCCCGCCAGTCGATGCAGTGGGCCGGCGGATCGCCGTCCATGCCTTCCCACCAGACGTCGCCGTCGTCGGTCAGGGCGACGTTGGTGAAGATGCAGTTCTTTTCCAGCATCTTCATGGCGGTCGGGTTCGATTCCATCGACGTGCCCGGCGCGACGCCGAAATAGCCGGCTTCGGGATTGATGGCGTAGAGACGCCCGTCCGCGCCGGGCTTGATCCAGGCGATGTCGTCGCCGACCGTGTACACCTTCCAGCCCTCGAAGCCCGCCGGCGGGATCAGCATGGCCAGGTTGGTCTTGCCGCAGGCGCTGGGAAACGCGGCCGCCACGTAGGTCTTTTCGCCGTCCGGCGATTCCAGGCCGAGGATCAGCATGTGCTCGGCCAGCCAGCCCTCGTCGCGCGCCATGGCGGAAGCGATGCGCAGGGCAAAGCACTTCTTGCCGAGCAGCGCGTTGCCGCCGTAGCCGCTGCCGAAGGACCAGATCGAGCGCTCCTCGGGGAAGTGGACGATGTACTTGGTCTCGTTGCACGGCCAGGGCACGTCGTCTTCGCCCGCCGCCAGGGGCGCGCCGACGGAATGCAGGCACGGGACGAAATCGCCGTCGCCCAGGACCTCCAACACCTTGCTCCCCATCCGCGTCATGATCTTCATGTTGACCGCCGCGTACGCGGAATCGGTGATCTGGACGCCGATATGGGCGATGGGCGATCCCAGCGGTCCCATGCTGAACGGGCACACATACATGGTGCGGCCGCGCATGCAGCCGTCGAAAAGCCCGGTGAGCGTCCGCTTCATCTCGTCGGGGTCGGTCCAGTTGTTGGTCGGTCCCGCGTCCTCGGCCTTCCTCGAACAGATGAAGGTGCGGTCCTCGACCCGGGCCACGTCGCCGGGATCGGAACGGGCGAGATAGCTTCCCGGGCGTTTTTCTTCGTTGAGCCTGATGAGGGTGCCGCCGTCGACCATCTGCCGGCACAGGCGGTCGTATTCCTCCTCGGAGCCGTCACACCAGTGGACGGCGTCGGGCTTGCACAGGCCCGCGACCTCATCCACCCAGGCCAACAGCCTGGCGTTGCCGGTTTGCTCACCACCCGTCATGGACATCCCCCCAACGGACCGTCTCCCCCCGAGGACACAAAGCCGCCGTGCGGGATCGGGCGGCGGCTCCAATGCGAATTGCTCTGATTTGTGCCGCAATACCGGGCCGCTTGCAAGGAAAACAGCGGGGTTTCCGGCGGCCGCACCGGGCGCCTCCTTCCTTTGCCCCCGGCGGATGCCGTGCGCCTGCGCGCCCGGTTTTATGCGGTCCCTGTCGGCGCTCCGCGCCTGCGCGCCTCTTCTATGCGATCCCTGTCGGCGCTTTGCGCCTGCGCGCCCGGTTTTATGCGATCCCTGTCGGCGCTTCGCGCCTCCGCGCCTCTTGCATCAGGCGCACCAGCTCCGCCCGGCACGATGGGGCGTCGTGCACGGGTGCGTCGAAGTCCAGGCGGGCAAGCCTGCCGCGAAGCCCCAGGTCGACGCCATGGGGATCGACGCCGATCATTTTCCAGGCCTTGCCGCGCCGCCCCAGGAGCACGTTGGCGTAGAGCGCGATCGCCTCGGCGTGGTCCCGGTTCATGTGATCGAGAACGTCCTGCTCGCAGTCGGCAAGCGCCGCCGCGGCGTCGGCGTCGGCGGCCAGCGTCGCGCCCTTCAGCCACACGGCGCGGGCGAAGCCGCCGACGTAGCGGGCCCGTTCCACCGCCATGGTGTGGAAATGAAAGTCGCCGAACCCGGCGTACCGGTGCGCCTGGGGATGCCGGGCGAGAAAGCGGCCGGCAAGGCGCTCATCTGCGGTCCTGGTCAGACGCCCCATCACGGTCACCCGCGGGCCGGTCTGCGGATTGGCCCGGCGCGACGCCTCCTCGAACAGCAGGGACGCGCGCCGGTCGGCCTCCAGGTTGCGGGTGTGGTCCGACAGCCCGGACAGCAGCACGATGGGGCTTCCCCCCCAGTCGCAGGCCACGGTGACCAGCGACGCGTAGGGCCACCCGGCGGTTACCGCCTCCGCCGCCTCGGCCGGGTCCGCCAGGGCCGTCGCCAGCGCCGCCCACCGCGCCCGGCGCATGAGGCCCAGGGCGGCGGCGCAATCGTTCGTGGGTGCGGGCACGGGGGTTCCGCTCAGGCCGCCGGCTCGTCCCCGACATGGCGCAGCACCATATCGCGCAAGGTCACGATCCCCGCCGGCGTGCGATCCTCGTTGGTGACCAGTGCCCGGGACAGGCCGAACTTCACCAGAAGCCGGATGGCGTACCGGATGTTCATGTCGGCCGGCAGCGTCAGCACCGGTTTGGACATGACTTCGTAGACATTCACCCTTTCCGGGGCCCGGTCCTTGCCGATGACCTGCCCGGCGACGTCGGATACCACCAGCAGGCCGAACTCGTCGTGTTTGTCCCGGCGCTCCACCACCAGGGAGCTGACGCCGGCGCCGCGCATCATCTCGATGGCCTCCTCGACCGTCGCCATGCCCCCGATGGTGCGCACCGACCGGGTCATGACGTCGCCGACCGTGACGTGGGTGTGCTCGGTCATTGGTCTTCCTCGATTTCGTTCAACAGGGTGGCGGCCTGGGTTTTCAGGCCGACGGCGTCCTCGATGGCGATCTCGAAGGCGATACCGGCCCCCGGTTCCTCGTCGAAATTGCCGGCGGCGGCGATGGTCTCCAGGATTTCGCGCGCCCGCTCCTCCACGACCAGGAACAACAACACGTCGCGGTGGGCGCTCAGGTCGAGGCCGAGAAAGGTCTTCTCCGGCTTCAGTCCTTCGCCGCGGCCGCTGGTGATGACCGTCGCCCCGGTCGCGCCGGCCTCCCGGGCGGCGTTCACCACCGCCTCGGTCTTCTCGTCGCCGACAAGGGCCATGATGAGTTTAAGGTTCATCGCTGTGATCTCCCTCTTTGTGCCGCCTGGCCTGCAGCCACGAGGTCAGCTGGGCGTAGCCCAGGACCGATATAATGGGAAACAGGCTGGCAAATGCAATCAATCCGAAACCGTCGATCAGCGGGTTGCGCCCCGGAATGGCGGACGCCAGGCCCAGTCCGAGGGCCGTCAACACGGGCACCGTCACCGTCGAGGTGGTGACCCCGCCCGAATCATAGGCCAGGGGGACAATGGTCTTGGCGGCCCACACCGTCTGCACGACCACGATCAGGTATCCGGCCATGATAAAGGCGGGCAGCGGCGTGCCGGTGACGATGCGGAAAGCCCCCAGGGCGGCGCCCACCGCCACGCCCGCCGCCACCACCAGGCGCAGGCCCACGGCGTTGATGCTGCCGCCCGAAATCTGCTGCGCCTTGATGGACACGGCGATCAGGGCAGGCTCGGCGACCGTGGCGGCAAATCCGATGGCCGCCGCGAACCCGTAAACCCAAAGGTAATCGCTCCAGCGCACGGTGCCGCCGCCGGCGCCCGGGCCGATGAAAGCGGGCGCCGTAAGCTGCCGCGCCATGGCTTCGCCGATGGGGAACAGGGCCTCTTCCAGCCCGACCAGGAACAGGGTCAGCCCGACGAGGACGTAGACGAAGCCGACGGCGATCCTGCGCAGATTGGGCGGGCGCCGCCGGATGACCAGGAACTGGAAGCCGAACAGGATGGCGACGATGGGCGCCACGTCCACCAGGGTGGCCATGGCCGTGGCGAGGGTATGGTCGAAAAGCCCCATCCCGGTTCCCTCATACCAAGGGGCGCTGATCATGGCCCATAGAGATCGCGTAGGCGGCTCGTCGGGTAGGAGGAAAGTTGCCGGCGATGCGGTGCATCGTCAAAACTTTTCGACGCCCTCCGACGGGCCGCATACGCGACCGCAACGGCGGCTTACCAAGGC
>JACZQZ010000076.1 GCA_022545455.1 Pseudomonadota bacterium | reverse complement strand
CCGAAGCCATGAAAGTCATCACGGAGAGAGTTTCACAAAGGCTGGGGACGCATATTGGCGATGTGGTTACCGAAGTCTAGAGATAGCGCAACTCGAAACGGCGCGATGTCCGCTTTGGGTCAAAAGCAGACGTAAAGCGGCACCCATCTCGATGTCCGCTTTCTGGGGTAAAGCGGACATAGACACTGATCAACGTATCCGTAAATCCGGCGGCTCTGCTGTGAAGGTGATCGGACGCCCACTTGGGGCTAGTGTCCTGGCGCCGCCATACCATCCGGCGCCCGCAATAACGCCCCTCATTTCCCCGGATTCTGTTAAATTCCCCGTTGCATACCCGTTCCATAGTCGATGCCAAGGGAGTGTTCGCTTGCGTCGTTCCGCTTTGTCCTGGTCTGGTTCGGCCGCCCCGCCATCCGCGGTCCCGGCCCCGGCTGAAAACTGTCCATGACCGGATCTTCGGCAACCCCCGTCGTCACCGTCGACAATCTGACCAAGCGCTTCGGCGAGGTCACCGCCGTCGATTCCATCGGCTTCTCGGTCGCCGAAGGCTCGATCACGGCGCTGCTCGGCGGCAACGGCGCCGGCAAGACGACGACCCTTTCCATCCTGCTTGGACTGCTCCTGCCGACCTCGGGTTCGGTCACGGTCTTCGGCGAAGACATGCTGCGGCACCGTTACCGGGTGCTGCCGCGCATGAACTTCTCGTCGCCCTACGTGGACCTTCCCAAGCGCCTGAGCGTGGCCGAGAACCTGACCGTTTATGCCCATCTCTACGGACTCGACCGCATCCCCGAGCGCGTGGCGGGGGTGGCCCGGGACATGGAGATCTCGCCGTTTCTCGACCGCCCCACGGGCACCCTGTCGGCGGGCCAGAACACCCGGGTGGCGCTGGCCAAGGCCCTGTTGAACGAACCCAGGCTGCTGCTCGTGGACGAGCCCACGGCGTCCCTCGATCCCGACACCAGCGACTGGGTGCGCGGCTACCTGGAAAGCTACCGGCGGCGGACGGGGGCGACCATTTTGCTGGCCTCGCACAACATGGCCGAGGTGGAACGCCTGTGCGACCACGTGGTGATGCTGCACGAAGGGAAAATCGTCGATCGCGGATCGCCGGCGGAACTGGTTACCCGTTACGGCCGCCACACCCTGGAGGAAGTGTTCCTGGACATCGCCCGCGACCGAAGGAGCCCCGGGGATCGCCGCGCCGCCGGGGACGGCAGGGACGGAAACGTCCTGCCGGCGGCCCAGTGAGGGCGGCCCGCGATATCCACGCGCCGGCGGTCCTGTTCTCGTGGCAGCGCATAGGCGCCATGATCCTCAGGAATCTCTACGTCCTGCGCCGCTCGTGGCCGCGCATTCTCGAACTCGCCTACTGGCCCCTGATGCAGATGCTGCTGTGGGGGTTCATCACCACCTTTTTCGTCCAGCACAGCTCCTGGGTGGCCCAGGCGACCGGCGTCCTGATCAGCGCGGTGTTGCTGTGGGACGTCCTGTTCCGCTCCAATCTTGGCGTATCGCTGCCCTTCACCGAAGAGATGTGGGCGCGCAACCTGGCCCAGCTGTTCGTCAGCCCCCTGCGCGTTCACGAGATGGTGGCGTCGCTGTTGATCATGAGCTTCATCCGCACCCTTATCAGCGTCACGCCGGCGGCGCTCCTGGCCCTGCCCCTTTACGACGTTTGGGTGTTCAAGCTGGGGCCGCCGCTGGTCGCGTTCTTCGCCAACCTTCTGGTCATGGGCTGGTCCGTGGGCCTGGTGGCGTCCGCCCTGGTGCTGCGCCACGGCTTGGGCGCGGAGAGCCTGTGCTGGCTCGGCGTCTTTCTGTTTGCGCCGCTGAGCGGCATTTACTATCCCATCGACTCGCTTCCCGGCTGGCTCCAGCCGCTCGCCTGGGCGCTGCCGTCGGCCCACGTGTTCGAGGGTATGCGCTCGGTGCTGTTCGACGGTGTCTTCCGCGTCGACCTTTTCCTCGGCGCGCTGGCATTGAACGTACTCTATCTGGCGCTCGCCTGCGCCTTCTTCCTGCACATGGCCCATGTGGCGCGCCAGCGCGGCCTGCTTATGCAGCAGGGCGAGTGAGATAAGGACGGGCGTATGACCGGCGTGACGCGGTGGTGGTGGGTGCGCCATGCAAGCGTGGTCGGGAACGGAGGCCGCATCCACGGCCACAACGACGTTCCCTGCGACACCTCGGACACGCGGGCGTTCCAGGCGCTGGCGGCGGCCCTTCCCGCCGACGCGGTGTGGGTGACCAGCCACCTGGCGCGCGCCGTGGCGACCGCGAAGGCCATCACCGCCGCCGGCGTGCCGGCGCGGCTGTCCATCGTCGAAAGGGACCTGGCGGAACAGAACTTCGGCCGGTGGCAGGGACTGCGGTGGAAAGACGTCGACGCCGCCGACGATCCCGCGTCCAAGGCGTTCTGGCGCGCGCCGGGGCTGAACGCGCCGCCGGGGGGCGAAAGTTTCGCCGACCTTGCCCGGCGGGTCGCCGCCGTCATGGGGCGCCTTACCGCCGAGCACGCCGGCGCCGACATCGTCGCCGTCACCCACGGCGGCACCATTCGGGGCGCCCTGACCCTGGCCCTGGAGCTCGATCCCGGACAGGCGCTTTCGATCAAGGTCGACAACCTCTCGCTGACCCGGATCAACCACGTCGGCGATGCGGTGGCGGCCAGGCGCGGCGGCGCCTGGCGGGTGGTCGGGGTCAATGTTCCGGTAGTGTCTCAGTTTTAAATTTGATGCGCTGAAAGCGCAAAGCGGGCTCGAATGTCGGCTTTGCGGATGAAAGCGGTCGTCGTTCCGGTGCGGTGATTGAGTCCGGAACCAGCCAGACCCGGAAGTTCGCCGCGGACTAAATCCCGTCAGCCGAAAGGCTCAAATCGACCCAAATCCGTCATTCGCCTATGTAGCTAGTTCTCTCCAAACCGGTTTCACTTCAACGGTTGTGAAACTTGCTGTGTCGATCGCTTCCTATATTTCGCCACTACTAGACTAAATGGCTTGGCATATTTGTAAGCCCTAGCTTACGGTAAGTCATGGCTTACGCAGAAATTCTTTCAGCGTTGGCAGACCCAACCCGCCGGCACATCTTCGAGGCGTTGCGCGAGCAGCCCAAGACCGTCGGTGAGTTGGCGGAAGGCCAGCCGGTGAGCAGGCCTGCCGTGTCGCAACACCTGAAGGTGCTTGAGTCCGCGAGGTTGGTCAGTGTTGAGCCACAGGGTAATCGTCGCTTGTATTCAATCAAGCGCGATGGGTTGGATGATCTGCGGCAGTATCTGGAGAGTTTCCGGTCAGATGCCCTGTCTGCTTATGGCGCTGAAATTGCGCGACGCATGAAAAACAAATAGGAGAACATGGTGCTTGATCCGATTATCAAAACAATCGAAGTCCCCTGCAGCCAAGAAAAGGCATTCGGGGTGTTTGTGAACGAAATGGGCAGTTGGTGGCCGCTGGACAAGCGCTCAATGTCAATGAAAAGCGGCAAGCCTGCCAAGTCGTTGTCTATTGAACCGAAGCAGGGCGGCAAGATCGTGGAGATCGGCCACGATGACACCGAGCACCTGTGGGGCACGATAAAGTCATACGATCCGCATGACTCGATCAGCATGGACTTTCACATGGGATTACCAGCAGAAAACGCAAGCCTTGTTGAAGTGCGGTTTACCGCACTTGAAAATGAACGAACGCGAGTCGAACTCACCCAAAGCAATTGGGAAGCATTTGGTGAAATGGCCGAGATGATGCGTGATGGCTACGGCTCAGGTTGGGTCATCATTTTTGAGCAGGCATACAAATCGGCTTGCGGCGGCTGATCTGTGGCGCCCCGCCAGCTGGGGCGCCGAGCCAGCTCATACCGAAAGAGGATAGGAACTGGATAGGCTCGCGTCCGCTCATGGCCGAAGGCTGGCTTTCGGCATTCGAAATGCTTGAGGGCCGCATAGGGTCAGGAGCAGAAGTGCCGATGACCCTGCGCCAATGTCTGCCGCCCAGCGTAAAGCAGACATGATCCGCTAAAAAGCGGACGTTCGGGGCGTTGGTTCGGCAGGATTTCAAACCGAGACACCACCAACGTTCCCCCTCGCTGGATTTCGCGCCGGCCCCTGTGCTACCGTGCCCCCGCCCAGGGCTTCTTTCGGCGTTCAGGGAGTTTCCGGAATGCAAAAGGTTCCATTCCCCGCTGCTGTTTTCATTGCCGCCGTGGGGCTTTCGTCCTGCGCCGACTTTCGCCATGCACCGCCCACCGTGGCCAACAACCTGGTGAGCCATGCGGCGGACACGGTGGAACGGTTCAAGACGCTCCCCCAGATGGCCGACTTCAAAGGCGAAATCGCCACCGCCAAGGCCATCGTCGTCCTGCCCTCGGTGTTCAAGGCCGGATACTTCGTCGGCGGCGAGGGCGGCAACGGTGTCTTAGTCGTCCGCGGCGCCGAGGGTGTCTGGAGCTATCCCGCCTTTTACACTTTGGCCGGCGCCAGCTTCGGCCTGCAGATCGGCCTCCAGGACACCGAGATCGTTCTCGTCTTGCGCAGCGACAAGGCTCTGAAGGCCATCCTCGATCACCAGGCCAAGCTCGGCGCCGATGCGGGCATCACCGTGGGCGTGGTCGGCATGGGCGTGGAGGCATCGACCACCACCGCCCTCGGCCCCGATGTCCTGGCCTTCGCCAACTCGATTCTCGGCCTCTATGGCGGCGCGTCCCTGGAGGGCGCTGTCCTGGTCCGGCGCACGGACCTCAACGAGGCCTTCTACGCGCCCGGCGCCGTGACGCGCGCCATCGTGTTCGAAAACAAGTACACAAACCCGAAGGCCGAGCCGTTGCGGACCGCCCTCGCCGCGCCCTAGGCTGCGCCCTAAAATGCCGCGACGCCGGCCGGTCGCCGCCGAATCCTTGCCAGTGGTTATCCTTGCGCCCCGAGGCGGACAGAGGCGATGGCGGCCACCCCGAGGGCGTTGATCAGGCAGGCGATGACGTAAACATAGAGGGCCCGGCCGATGTCGCGATCGGTGGCGCGCGCGCTGCCGCCGCCGATCCACGGCGCTTTCACCGTGCGCTCGGCGTAACGGCGCGGTCCCGCAAGCGCCAGATCCAGCGCCCCGGCCATGGCGCCCGCCGGCCAGCCGGCGTTGAACGAGGTATGCTTGCCGGCGTCGCTCAGCATCACCTTCCAGGCCCGTCCGGGACGGGCGGTGGGCACGATCACTGCGGCGAGCACGATGAACAGGCCGGCAAGGCACGCCGGGATCAGGGTCAGCGCATCGTCCAGCCGCGCCGCCGTCATGCCGAAGGCGCGGTACCGGGGCGTGCGGCGGCCGATCATGGCGTCCATGAAATTCACCGCCTTGTAGACGAGGATGCCCGGAAACCCAAACAGCACGTACCAGAACACGGGCGCCACCGCGCCGGCGCAAATGTTTTCGGCCACGCGTTCGATCGTCGCGCGGGCGACACCGTGTTCGTCCATCTGCGTGCCGGTCCGCCCGGCCATTCGGGATAGGGCCTTGCGGGCCGGTTCCTGCCCGTGCTTCGAAAGCGCGTCGGCGACGGCGCGCGCGTCGTCGTAGACGCGGCGCTGCGCCAGCAGCATGACAAGAAAGACCAGCTCCACGATCCAGCCGAAGGCATGGTTCTGGGTCAGCCAGGCGGCGGCCCAGCCCGTTGCGGCGCACGCCGCGACAACGAAAACCACCACCAGAAACCCGCGCAGGGCGCGGTCGGCCTGGCCGCGGCGCTCCCGGTTGAGCTTGCGGTCCAGGGCGGCGACCAGACGGTGGAACACCTGAGCCGGATGGCGGCCGGTTTTTAAAAGGAACCGGGCCTCCCCGATGTAGGTTTCCAGGGCCAGGGCGATGAGCAACAGGACCAGCGAATCAAACGCCTCAGCGCCGCCGGAAAGGCCGAACGTAAACATGGTTCGAGAATGAAAGCGCCGGGACGGCTCCGTCAACGGAAATGCGCGCGGTGTGGTTGCCGCCGGATGCATGCTGTGCGATTATGCGCCCGGGATCGTCGACGTCTTCATTTAGCTGGGCGGCGTCACCTTGGCAGAGTGGATCAGCATCGCCTTGGCAGAAGAGTGGGTCAAAATTGCCTTGGTCGCGGGTAGCGCCGCCTTTATCGGAACGCTGGTCGGCGCGTGGCTAAGCCGTCCGCGGCGCGGCGCGGGCGAAGCGGAAGCCATTGCCCACGTGTCGCCGCCCCAGATCGAGAAACCCTCGCCGGAGGACATAGCGCTCCGCAGCTACCGGAAGATTCTCGAGGAAAAGGACGTCTCGCCCAAGGACCTGGACACCAAGATGCGGGAGTTCGGCCGGCAATTCGGTGAATTGCGGGAAAAACTGCACGCGCTTTTCGCCGATGATCCGGCGGTTCAGGCCCTGTTGGAGGAGGCACGGGCGGCGCTGGATATGGGGGACTTCGGCCGCGCGGTGGCGCTGTTGGGCCAGGCGGGTGAAAGCGACGCGGCCGCCGGGCAGGAGTTGCGCGAAGCGGCCGAGAAACGCCTGCGCACGGCGGCGACGGCCAAGGTGGTGGCGGGGGACCTGCAATTGGCGCAACTGGCCTATGAAGAGGCCGCCCAGTGCTACCAGGAAGCCGTGGAGGCGCTGCCCGGCGGTTGCGAGGACCTGCTGGCGGAATACCTGAACAAGCACGGCACCGCGGCCTATCACGCCGGCGACCACGCGACGGCGACGGCGTCCTTCGAGAAGGCCCTGAAGATTCTCGAATCCACCCTCGGCGAGAATCATCCCGAAGTGGCCACGGGCCTCAATAACCTGGCATTGCTGCATTACTCCCAGGCCGACTACGAGGCCGCCGAGCCCCTGTACGAGCGGGCGCTGGAAATCGACGAAAAGACCCTCGGCCCCGATCATTCCGGCGTCGCCACGGACCTCAACAACCTGGCCCTTTTGTACAAGAAACAGGGAAACTTCGAGGCCGCCGAGCCCCTGTTCAAGCGCGCCCTGGAAATCAAGGAAAAGGTCTTCGAGCCCGGTCACCCCGCCCTGATCTCGGGATTGATGAATTATGCCTCGCTCTTGCGCGTCCTGGATCGCGTCGAGGACGCGGAAGCGCTGGACGCGCGGGCGGCGGTGCTGGCGCCCAAGCGCACGGAGGTGGCGGCCGAGTAGCACACGCCGGGGCCGGGACCGCCGCCCGGCGAGTCACGCGGTGCGCCAAGACCTCTTGATGGTCGCCGGCGCCGCTTTATATAAACATACACATGTGGGGGAGGTCACGTCGCGGGAGAAGAGGGCCCGTGCAATGCGGAGGCATCCACCGTGAAGTATCCCGTCAATCGCCTTTTTGCATGGGGTGGCGCGGCCGCGATTGCGGTCGCCGTCGCCCTTCTCTGGCGCCACGAACTGGGCCCGCAACAGGCCTCCCGCGTGACCCTGGAGCCCGCCGGGGCGGCGGGTCCCACCATCGGCGGGTCCTTCACCCTGGTCGACCAGAACGGCAAGACCGTCACCGCGGGCGATTTCCGCGGCCGGTTCATGCTGGTGTACTTCGGCTACACCTACTGTCCCGATGTCTGCCCGACCACGTTGACCACCATGGCGGATGCCATCGACATCCTGGACGGCGACGGCGATAGCGTCGTGCCCGTCTTCATTACCGTGGACCCCGAGCGGGACACGCCCGAGCACCTCAAGATGTATGTAAACTATTTCCACCCGCGATTGGTGGGCCTGACCGGCACGACCCAGTCGGTGGCCGCCGCCGCCAAGGCGTATCGGATTTACTACGCCAAGGCGCCTGAGGACGGCGCGTCCGGGGACGACTACCTCATGGACCACTTGGCCTTCGTTTTCCTCATGGGTCCCGACGGCGCGTTCCGCGCCCACTTCGAGAACGGCATCGGCCCCGAGGCCATGGCGAAACGCATCCGGGAGTACCTGTGAGCGGAGCCCCGGCGTGACCGGCCGTTCCTCGGTCGGGCTGATCGTCGGGGCGCCGGCCTCGGGCAGCGGCAAGACCGTCTTCACCCTGGGACTGGTGCGCCATTTGGCGCGGTCGGGCATGGCGGTCGCCTCGGCCAAGGTGGGACCCGACTACATCGACGCCGCGTTTCACACCGCCGCCGGAGGGCGGCCCTGCCTCACCCTGGACCCGTGGGCCATGCGTCCCGGGACGCTTGCCGCCGCCGCCGCCCGGCTGGCCGGCGACGCCGATACGGTGATCTGCGAAGGGGTCATGGGCCTGTTCGACGGCGCCACCGCCACCGAGGGATCGACGGCCGACCTGGCGCAGCTGAGCGGCTGGCCCGTGGTCCTGATTATCGACGTCAGTGCCCAGGCGGCGTCCGCCGCGGCGGTGCTGAGGGGGTTCGCCACCCACCGCCCCGGCGTCAGGATCGCCGGAGCGGTGTTCAACCGGGTCGGGGGCGAACGCCACGCCCAGATCCTGCGCCAGGCCTGCGCCGCGGCCGTGCCCGAGGTCCCGGTGCTCGGCTGCCTGACGTGGCAGGACAAACTGACCCTGCCCGAACGTCACCTGGGTCTGGTGCAGGCCGGCGAGCACGGTGATCTGGAGGCGTTCCTGGAGCGGGCCGCCGCCCTGGTCGCCGCCGAGGTCGACGTGGCGGCGCTTATCCGCCTGGCCCGGCCGTGGGCGGGCCACGGCGGCGCGGCGTCCGCCGCCGACGGGGTCGTGCCCCTGCCGCCGCTGGGACAGCGCATCGCCGTCGCCGACGACGAGGCGTTTGCCTTTCGCTATCCCCATGTGCTCGATGGCTGGCGCGCCGCCGGCGCCCAGATCACCACCTTTTCGCCGCTCGCCGACGAGGGCCCGCCGGCGGACGCGGACGCCGTCTACCTGCCGGGGGGATATCCGGAACTGCACGCAGGAAGGCTCGCCGCCAACGGACGTTTCCTCGACGGTCTGCGCGGCGCCGCCGGGCGCGGCGCCGTGGTGTTCGGAGAATGCGGCGGCTACATGGTGTTGGGGCGCGCCCTGGTCGACGGCAACGGAGAAAGCCACGCCATGGCCGGCCTTCTGCCGCTCGAGACCTCGTTCGCCGAGCCGGAGATGCGTCTCGGGTACCGCCGCGTGGCATTGGCCGCCGAGGGTCCGCTGGGGGCCGCGGGGACAGGATTCCGTGGGCACGAGTTCCATTATGCGCGTATTATCGACGAAGGACCCGGGGCGCCGCTTTTCCAGTGCGCCGACGCATCGGGGCGGGGGCTCGGTCCGGCGGGGCTGGCCGAGGGCCGGGTGATGGGCTCGTTCGTCCATCTGATAGACGGCGAAGGCGATGGCTGAAGAACCTTTCTGGCGGCGCAAGACCCTGGCCGAGATGACGCGCGGCGAGTGGGAATCCCTGTGCGACGGGTGCGCCAAATGTTGCCTGGCCAAGCTGGAGGACGACGACACCGGCGAAATCAGCTACACCGAAGTCGCCTGCCGCCTTTTGGACCTTGGCACCTGCCGCTGTACCGACTATGCCAACCGCACGCGGTTCGTGCCCGATTGCGTGGTCCTGACGCCGCGGACGGTGGCCCGCCTCACGTGGTTGCCGTCGAGTTGCGCCTACCGCCTGATCAGCGAAGGCAAGGACCTTGAGTGGTGGCACCCGCTGGTGTCCGGCGATCCCGAAACCGTCCACCGGGCCGGCGTCTCGGTGCGCGGCCGCGCGGTGCCCGAGGCGGTGGCCGGCGACCTCGAGGACCACGTGGTCCGTTGGCCCGCATAGGGAGAGAAAAGTCCGTCGCCGCCCCAAGCTTTCTTTCCTCCTTGTCCCCGATGAAAAAAAGTGCGACTTCAGCGAGGCTTTTTTTAACATCCGTCTGGGGAGAACGAGCGTTGAGCGATACCCCCCCCACCCTTGGCGGCGTCTTTGCCGCCGTTTTGACGCCGCTGGACGCCGCCCTGGCGCCGGACCACGCGGCCCTGGCCCGCCATTGCCGCTGGCTGCTGGCCAACGGCTGCGACGGGCTGGCGGTGCTCGGCACCACCGGCGAGGCCAACGCGTTCTCGGTGGACGAGCGCCTGGCCATCTTGGAAGGGCTGGCCGAGGCCGGCATCCCCGCCGGCGCGCTGCTTCCCGGAACCGGCTGCTGCGCCGTGCCCGACACCGTGGCCCTGACCCGCCGGGCGCTGGAGCTGGGGGCGGCCGGGGTGCTGATGCTGCCGCCCTTTTATTACAAGAAGGTCAGCGACGACGGCCTGTTCGCGGCGTATTCCGAGGTCATCGAGCGGGTCGGCGACGCGCGGCTGCGGGTCTATCTCTACCACTTCCCCCAGATGTCCGCGGTCCCCATCGGCCAGGCCCTGATCGAACGATTGCTTAAGCGCTACCCGGGCACGGTGGCCGGCATGAAGGACAGTTCCGGCGAGCTCGACAACATGACGCGCATCGCCCGGGCGCTTCCCGGCTTCGCCGTGTTCAGCGGCTGGGACGACCTGCTCCTGCCCCTGCTCGAGGCCGGCGGGGCCGGGTGCATCACCGCCGTCGGCAACGTCGCCAGCACCCTGGCGGCGGAGGTCTATGCGGGCTGGCGCGACGGCGGCGCCCAGGCGGCCCACGGGCGCCTGGAGGCGGTGCGCACCGTGATCGCCGCCTATCCCTTGAGCGCGGCGTTGAAGGAGATCATGGCGCGCCATACCGGCGACGACGGCTGGCGCACCGTCCGCCCGCCGCTCATGCGCCTGGACGACGCCCAGGCGGCGGCGCTCATGGAAGCGCTCGACGGCACCGGCTTCTCCCTGCCGCCCGCGCCATGACCTGGGGGCCCGGGGTTGAGCCGGCGCCGGGGCAGCGCAAGGGCCGGGACAAGACCTTCACCCTGGACCTGGAGGGGCGCGCGGTGCCGCTCAGGGTGCGCCGCAATGGGCGCGCCCGGCGCCTGGTCCTGACCATCGACACCGCCGGCGGCGGCGTGGTGGTCACCGTGCCCGACCGCGTCGCGGTGCGCGAAGGCGTGGAGCTGGCGCGCAGCAAGGCCGGGTGGATCCTGGACTGCCTGGACGCCCTGCCGCCGCGGACGCCGTTCGCCGACGGCGCGGTCGTGCCCGTCCTCGGGGTGGAGCACCGGGTGCGCCATTGTCCGGGGCGCCGCGGCACCGTGTGGCGCGAAGACGGCGAGATCGTGGTCGCCGGGCGCCCCGAGCACCTGGCCCGGCGGCTCACCGACTGGCTGCGGCGGACGGCGCGGCGCGAGATCACGGCCCGGGTGGCGGACAAGGCGGCGCGGCTCGGCCGCACGCCGGGACGCGTGACCATCCGCGACACCCGCTCGCGCTGGGGGTCGTGCGCCGCCAACGGGGACCTTTCGTTCTCCTGGCGCCTGGTGATGATGCCCGAAGCGGTGCTCGACTACGTGGTCGCCCACGAGGTGGCGCATCTCGCCTACCGCGGCCACGGACCGCGCTTCTGGGGCGCCGTGGCGCGGCTGACGGACGACCCCGACGGCGCCCGCGCGTGGATCAGGCGGCACGGGGAATCCATGCACCGCTACGGCTGAAGTTCCGGGGCGTGTGCCCATGAAGGGTGGTGGCGTTGGATATGGAGCGCGGCCCGTCGAGGTCCGCTGCTGAGGCGAAGCGGTCATTAAGGCGGGCCGCACCCGACGTCGGCAAATGACCCGGAGCGGCTATTTATCGGCGACGCATCCGCTGGACGCTGCTACGATATCGTCGCCCTATGTGCCGCTTGAACGGCAGGTTATATGGACTGCAAACCAGTTTTCTGCATCTTATGCGGGCCCATCTAATCATTGTTTGACGGACACCGTAGCCGTGCAGGGTCGTCATCAAGCACCCGATCAGCTTAGCCGAGGATTCGAAAACACATGCTGATAGGATGCTGCCATTGAGACGGTCGCGACATTGACTATGAACATGGACTACGGGAACGTACGCTTCGCTTGACTACATTCCTGGCCAAAATACTGAAGCCGGCAACCGGATTGCCGATTCTGACCCCCAACTACGACCGCCTTATCGAGGTTGCCTGCGAGATGGCAGGATTCCATGTGGACACTACAGCCATCGGGCACTATGCGGGCGCGTTCGACCATACCCGAAGTTTCATGGGATCATGCCGCGGCATCACAAGACGCGCGAAGATCACAGTTCTGGACCACTTCCCGCGTGCGATCGTCCTGAAACCCCATGGAAGCTTCGACTGGTATAAAGTCGGCAACGACGCTCGGCGCTGCAGTATGGATCTAGACGCTGAACGGTTAATCATCACCCCTGGTCTCAACAAATACCGGGCGGGGTACAGCGCGCCCTTCGACAAGCACCGTGAGTTAGCTAACGACTACATCAAGCAAGCCACTCGTTTTCTGGTCGTGGGGTACGGCTTCAACGACGATCACCTACAAACGCACCTTGTGAGACAAATTCAAGATGGCACGCCCACGCTGATTCTAAACCGATCGCTGAACGCGAAGGTCAAGAATCTGGCGGACGGGTCGCCCCGCTGTGTTTGCCTTGCAAAACGGCTGGCATCGACCGGAATCGTAATGAAGACAAGCGGGTGCGAGGTCGAGCATGATGGGCCCGACTTGTGGGACCTTAGCGTTCTCACGAAGGAGTTGCTGGCATGAGCGAAACACCCATTCTTAATTTCGACCAATCGAACAGGCTCGGCAAGGTCGCTTCCGTAGACACGAGCCGCGTGCTCATCACGGTGGAAAACGCTGCACTCTTGCCGCGCGCCGCGGTTGGAAGCCTCGTTGCGATCCAGGGGGCAACCGCTCAGGAGTTCCTAATTGGCATGACCGAGCGAGTAACCCGGCAGTTGAGGGAGCAAACGGCGCAGCCTGATCCGCTGGCGCCTACGACGATCGCAGTCGAGGTCGTGCCAGACGACTTCCTCCGGGCCGTTCTAGTCGGCACCTACCGAAGCATTGAGGGAACCGTCCGCAATCGGTTCAAGCGGGGTGCTGATTCATTCCCACAAATTGATCGGAATTGCTTCCTCATCGAAGGCGGCAACCTTCAACGGTTCATGGGGTTACTGGGCGCAGAGTGGGATGAGAGCCAGCGGCTCGAACTTGGCCACTTCGTCATCGACAAATCGGCTGCCGCGATCGCCAACGGCGATCGCTTCTTCCAACGGCACGCGGCGATCCTCGGCAGTACCGGTTCCGGCAAGAGCTGGGCTGTGTCGTTGATTTTGGAACGGGCACACGCTCGGAAGTACGCGAATCTCGTTGTGTTCGACATGCACGGCGAGTACGCCTCGCTGGCTAACCCGTCCGCCACAGAAGGGCACACCGCTCCGCCGGCGATTGCCAGCGCGTAAAGGATCGCAGGTCCAGGTGATCTGGATGCGCCTCCCGAGAACGCTCTCTTCTTGCCATACTGGCTCCTGAACCGGGAAGAGATGCTCTCGATGATCTTGGACCGCAGCGATCAGAACGCGCCCAATCAGGCATCGCGGTTCACGTTGCACGTACGGGAGTTGAAAGAATCCACACTTGACGCGGAAAAAAAGGACGACGTCAAAGCGACCTTCACCGTCGATTCGCCGATTCCGTATAAGTTGTCGGACCTACTTGCGAAGCTCAAGCACGATGATACGGCAAAGGGAATTGGGGCGACGGGTAAACCGGTAAAGGGCGAGTGGGAAGGGCGACTTACGCGCTTCCTCTCTCGTCTGGAGGCAAAAGCCGA
>JACZQZ010000075.1 GCA_022545455.1 Pseudomonadota bacterium | reverse complement strand
GGGGACACCCCCCGGTGGCCCCCCGGGGGTCGCGGGGGCGCCCCCCGCATACGGTGTCGGGGGGACCCACCCCCCGGTGGCCCCCCGGGGCGTCGGGAAGGCTTTCCGATGGGCCGCCATCGCCTGCGCCTCCCCTCCTACCGAGGAAACGGGAAAAGCGATCGTATGGGTGCAATTTAGCTGATACAGGCCACTGGGCCCAAAACGGGTGCCGCATAAAACCCCCGGGACCTTGACGATCTTCGACAAATAGTTATAATTGAACAGGTATTCAATTATTTGGTTAACCGACGGCCGGCCATGCCCACCCTCAACGAAGACACCGCCATTCAGCTTGCCGAGGTGTTCCACCTGATCGGCGACCCGAACCGGCTGAGGATCGTGTTCGCCTGCCTGGACGAGCCCGTGTGCGTCAGCGACATGGCGGCGCGGCTGGGGCTGTCGCCGTCCCTGGTCAGCCACCATCTGCGCCTGCTCAGGGCGGCCCGCCTGCTGGGCAGCGAACGGCGCGGCAAGCAGGTGTTCTACCGGGCCGCCGACGAGCACATCCGCTCGGTCCTCAGGGACATGGCCGAGCACGTGGAAGAGCCCGACGAGCATCCGGAGGCGGGCTGATGGGCACGTCTCCCTGGTCCGGCGACGACGCGGCGGAGGCGCTGGCCACCTACCGGCGCGTGCTGTGGGTGGTCCTGGGAATCAACGCCGGCATGTTCCTGGTCGAGATTTCCGCCGGCCTCGCCGCGCGTTCGGTGTCCCTCCAGGCGGACGCCCTGGATTTCCTTGGCGACGCCTTCAACTACGGCATCAGCCTCCTGGTCCTCGGGCTGTCGCTCCGCTGGCGGGCCCGGGCGGCGCTTTTCAAGGGCGCGTTCATGGGGCTCTTCGGCCTGTGGGTCATCGGCGCCACGGTCTACAACACCGTTTTCGCCACCCTGCCCGGGGCCCTGGTGATGGGATCGGTGGGATTGGCCGCCCTCGCCGCCAACGTCGGCAGCGCCGTGCTTTTGTTCCGCTACCGCAAAGGCGACAGCAACATGCGCTCGGTGTGGCTGTGCACCCGCAACGACGCCATCGGCAACGTCGCCGTGATGCTTGCCGCCGGCGGCGTGGTGGCGACCGGAACCGGCTGGCCGGACGTGGCCGTGGCGGCGGTCATGGCGACCCTGGCGCTGACCGCCTGCCGCCACGTGCTCAAACAGGCCGTCGGCGAACTGCGGCAAGCCGCCGCCGGCCACGCGGTGCCGGCCAGCGTGCCCGCCGGGGCTCCGGCCGCGGCGCGCCGGGCGGAGTGAGGGGAGGTCCTTGGGCGGCGCCTTGAAACGGTGTATGAGACCCCGGAGGCCCTGCCGTCCCTATCCGGCGAACCGGGCCACGGTTGTCAGACCATGCGGTCCATTGCTTTCTACCTAGCCGCGGCGGTCGCCGAGATCGGCGGCTGTTTCGCGTTCTGGGCGTGGCTTCGCCTGGGGCGGAGCGTGCTTTGGGTGGTGCCGGGAACGGCGTCCCTCATCGTCTTCGCCCTCCTGCTCACCCGCATCGACGCCCTGTTCGCCGGACGCGCCTACGCCGCCTATGGCGGCGTCTATATCGCCGCCTCGCTGCTGTGGCTGTGGATGATCGAGGGCGCGCGCCCGGACCGATGGGATGTGCTGGGCGCCCTGATCTGTCTGGTCGGCACCGCCGTCATCCTGTTCGGGCCGCGCCCGGCGCCGTAGGCGGTCCGGGAGGCGCGTGGCGGGCACCCTACCGGAAAAGGAGGGTCGGCAGCCACAGGGCCAGGGCGGGGAAAAACAGGATGAAAATCAGGCCGATGAGCTGAATGACCATGAACTGCATCATGCCGATATAAATGTCCTTCAAGTCCCAGTCGGGGACCACGCCTTTGATGTAGTACGCCGACAACGCCACCGGAGGCGACAGCCAGGCGGTCTGCAGGCACACCGCCACCAGGATGGAGAACCACACCAGGTCGATCCCCAGGTCGATCACCAACGGCAGCAGGATAGGGATCACGACAAGGACAATGGGCACCCACTCCAGGGGCCAGCCGAGAAGGAATACGAGGCCCAGGATGAGCGCCAGCAGGGCCAGGGGCGGAAGTTGCATCTGCAGCAGGGATTCCGCGATCATGGTGGCCGTCCCCAGGCGGGCAAACACCGCGCCATAGAAATTCGAGGCGGCGACGAGCAGCAGAATCATGCTCGACGTCTGTATGGTCCGGTAAACCGCCTCCTTGAGCCGGGGCCAGGTGAGACGGCGGTAGGCGACGGCAAGCAGCAGTGCGCCGAAGGCGCCCATTGCCGCCGCGTCGGTCGGCGTGGCCAGGCCCGCCAGAATGCTCCCCAGGACGGACATCATGAGGACGGCCAGGGGAAAAATGCCGACCACCAGCTCGCGCACGATCTGGTAGCCCGATTCGGCCCGTTGGTCGACCGGCAAAGCCGGCCCCAGCTCGGGCTGGATGTAACTTCGTATGATGGCGTAGGCCATATAGAGGCCCGCGAGGAGCACCCCCGGCACCATGGCGGCGGCGAACAGCTCGGTGACGGGGACGCCGATCACCGGTCCCATGACCACCAGCATGACGCTGGGCGGGATGAGCATGCCCAGAGTCCCCCCGGCGGCGATGGTCCCGGCGCTGAGCCTGACGCTGTAACCGCTGCGCATCATGATTGGCGCCGCCATCACGCCGAGGATGGTCACCGAGGCACCGACAATCCCCGTCGCCGTGGCAAACAGGGTGGCCGTAACCAGGACGGCGATATAGAGAGACCCCTTCACCGGCGCCAAAAGCAGCCGGAACCCGGTGAACAGACGGTCCATGAGCCCGGCCTGTTCCAGGATATAGCCCATGAAAATAAACAGCGGCACCGCGGCCAGAAGCGTCTCCCTCATGGTCTGGAAGACCTGGAGCACCATGAGGTAAAAGACCACCTGGCCAAAACCGATATAGCCGAAGACGACCCCCAGGAAGATGAGGGTGAACGAAATGGGAAAGCCAATGAAGATCCCGACGAAGAGGGCGCCGAGGGACACCAGGCCGAGTATTTCGGGGCTCAAGGCCACTCACCCCGAATTGCGGCATGGAGGCTTTTGACGAACTCCGATGTGCCCTGGAGGATCAACAGTACGGCGGTCACCGGCATGACCGTCTTGAAGGGGTAGATCGGGGGGCTCCAGGGACTGGAGATGCCGACCTCGCCGCGTATCCACGAAACCATGGCAAAGTCCGACGAATCCCACAGGAAGAAACCCATCGCCGGGAAGAAGAGGCAGGCGTACAGGAACGCATCGACCGTACCCTGCCAGCGCGGCGACCACAGGCGATAGAAAAAGTCGGTCCGGATGTGGCCCTGGCGGGCCAGGGTGTATGCGGAGCCCAGCATGAAATGGGTGCCGTAGAGCATGTAGGTCACGTCGTAAGCCCACACCGTGGGGCTATTAAAACCGTAGCGGGCGAATACCTCGTACACCAAGGCCGCGACCATGGGGATGATGAGCCAGGCGAACATCCGCCCCGACCATAGGCTGATGGCGTCGAGCGTATTCACGACCCGGAGCAGGGGCAGGGGGAATGAACCGGTAGGAGTCACTTCGTTGCCGCGGGCGGACCCCGGCGAAGGGCGCCCTTCTCCCTTGTTAAGCCATGGGCCGGGGCGCGCGTCCCGCGCCGCAGCCATGGGCTATGGGGCGCGCGTCCCGCGCCGCAGCCATGGGCTATGGGGCGCGCGTCCCGCGCCGCAGCCATGGGCTATGGGGCGCGCGTCCCGCGCCGCCCCGTCAAGACCGTCGTGAAGGCGAAGAAAAGGAAGCGCATTGCACGAGAGCAGCGCTCCCTCCCTTCCTGCCCCACGACGCTCCGTTCGGGGGCTTCCGCCTTACTTCGTGGCAGCCTCGCCCAGAGACAGATACAGCCCCAGAAGCTTCGTCCAATAGGGGACGGTCAACTTCGCGAACTTCTCCTGCGACTCCACCACCTTCTTGAAGAAGGGGTCCTTCGCCGAGTATTTGGCGAGCACCGCCTTGGACGATTTCAGGAAAGCCGGATAGAGATCCTTCGGGGTATCATGGACCTTGACCCCGTGTTTTTCCTGCATCTCCTTCAGGGCGGCGGCGTTGCGGTGGATGTTCACCGCGATCGACTCGGTGACCGACGCCATGGCCGCGACCTCGATGATGGCCTGGAGGTCGGCCGGCAGCTTGTTCCAGAAGTCCTTGTTGACGATGATGCTTCCGAGATCCGATGCCTGGTGAAAGCCCTGCAGGTAATAGTTCTTCCACACCTGGTGCAGTCCCAGCCTGATGTCCTCGCCGGGATTGATCCACTCGCCGGCGTCGATGACGCCGCGCTGCGCCGCCGGGACGATCTCGCCCCCGGGCAGGGCCACCACCGAGATGCCCATGCCGGTGAACAGCTCGCCGGTCAGGCCCGGCGGCGAGCGGTACTTGAGTTTCTGGAAATCCTCGAGGCTGTTGATCGGTTCCTTGAACCACCCGAGGGGCTGACCCCCCGACATCAAATTGATGAAGGCGACCATGTTGGCCTTCAGGTCGTTATCGATGAAATCCTTGTACAGCTCGTTTCCGCCGCCCTCGTAGAACCAGGCGAGGTAGGTGAACTGGTCCATGCCGCCGATGGTCGGCTGGTCGGCGAACAGGTAGGCGGCCGGCCGCTTGCCCGAGAAGAAATGGGCCCAGGTGAACCCGCCCTCGACGATGCCCTTGTCGACGGCGTCCATGACTTCGAAGAACCCGACCACCGCGCCGACCGGAAGCACCTCGGTCTTCAGCCGCCCGCCGGACATGGCGTCGACCCGCTTGCCGAAATTTTTAATAATGTCCATGTACATGCTGGCGGCGGGCAGCGCGGTCTGAATCCTCCATTTGATCGTCTTCGCCGCCTCCGCCTTGGACACCGGCGTGGCGCCGGCCAACAGGAAGACGGCGAGGCCCGTAATCACCACACCCAAAATGCGGCTTTTCATGACGTGTTCCTCCCACGGATTGAATTAGACTTCTTGTACATTAGAAGGATCGAACGTAACCGGCGCGGAAAGGCCTGTCAACGCAAGCCCACCCGTTTCATACCGTGAACCAACCGCCCGATAGCAATATTGTTGTCGGCAGTATTTGTTTAGGAGAAATGTCCGATCGAAAATCGTCTATTTGTTGTATATATAGGGGAAGCGAATACGGAATAATAATTCACGGAGCCACAAACTGTTCATTGCAGGCGTTGCCGAATACTCAACACCGGGTTCCAAAAAAAACCAGGATGATGACCCTTGACGGCCCGGCACAAACAACGCTACTGGGGCCTGCACCAGGTGAGGGCAAAGGGCCGCGATGAGCGATCTGTTTCGGGTTAGTGCGCGGGCCGCCGTCGACCTCCTGCGCAAGGGGGAGGTTTCCCCCCTCGAGATGGTCGATGCGGCGGCGGCGCGCATCGAGGCGACCGACGGCGCCCTCAACGCCCTGCCGACGCCGTGCATCGAGCGGGCGCGGGATCACGCCCGGCGGATCATGGCCGGCGGCTCGGCGCAGGCCGGCAATGGCGCGTGGCTCGCCGGCCTGCCGCTGGCGGTCAAGGACCTGAACGACGTTGCCGGGGTGCGCACGACGTACGGCTCTTCGCTGTTTTCCGACCACGTCCCCGAGCGTTCCGATGTCATGGTCGAGACCCTGGAGAGCAACGGGGCGATCGTCATCGGCAAATCCAACACGCCGGAGTTCGGCGCCGGCGCCAACACCTTCAACGACGTTTTCGGCCAGACCCGCAACCCGTGGAACACGGCCATGACCTGCGGCGGATCGTCGGGCGGTTCCGCCGTCGCGCTCGCCGTCGGCCAGTGCTGGCTGGCCACCGGTAACGACCTCGGCTGCAGCCTCAGGACGCCGGCCGCCTTCTGTTCCGTCGTCGCCCTGCGTCCCTCGCCCGGACGCGTCGCCCGGGCGCCGACCCGCCTGCCCTATGATACCCTGTGGGTCCAGGGCCCGATGGCGCGGAACGTCGGCGACGTGGCCCTTATGCTCGACGCCATGGTGGGGGAGCACCCGCTCGACCCGATCTCCATCGCCGCGCCGGCCAGGCCTTTCGTCGAGGCCGTGGACGACCCGGCGCCGCCACGGCGGGTGGCGTATACCCCCGACCTTGGCGGACTCGTGCCCGTCGCCCGGGAGGTGGCCGAAATCTGCGCCGCGGCGGGCGAACGCTTTGCCGAATTGGGCGCCACCGTGGAAGAAGCCTGCCCCGACCTGGGCGACACCCCCGCCATCTTCCACGCCCTGCGCGCCAACCTGCTCGTCGGCGATCTGGCGCCCATCGTCGAG
This sequence comes from Pseudomonadota bacterium, assembly GCA_022545455.1. GTDB lineage: Bacteria > Pseudomonadota > Alphaproteobacteria > Rhodospirillales > 2-02-FULL-58-16 > JACZQZ01. The sequence continues at coordinate 7,368 of JACZQZ010000075.1, read as the reverse complement.
GCCCACCGCGACCGGGTGAAGCCGGAGATCCTGTGGAACCTGGAACAGGGGCTGAAGCTGACGGCGGAGACATTGGGCGAGGCCGAACGGGCCCGCGGCAGGCTCTATGCGCGGGTCGCGGAATTCTTCCAGACTTACGACCTGCTGGTTTCCCCCGCCACCAGCGTCGCCCCCTTCGATGTCGACATCCGCGCCATCGACGAGGTGGAGGGGCACAAATTCGACAATTACTTCGACTGGTTCACCATCGCCTACGCCATCACGGTCACGTCCCTCCCGGCGATCTCGGTACCCTGTGGATTCACCGGCGACGGACTGCCCGTGGGCCTTCAACTCGTCGGCCCGCCGCGCGGCGAAGCCCGGCTGCTCGCCGCCGCCGCCCTCATCGAGCGGGTTTTCGGCATCGCCGGCCAACTGCCCATCGAGCCCCGCCCGCCAGGAGGGTCCCTGTAACCGTGCTCGAATCACTCCTCAGCCTGGACCTGACCATCCTGGCGACGATCATCGCTATCGACATCGTGATGTCGGGCGACAACGCGATCATCATCGGCATGGCGGCGGCGGGGCTTGAACCCGAGCTCAGGCGCCGCGCCATCATTTACGGCATCGCGGGCGCCACCGTCCTCCGCATCCTGTTCGCCGCCGTGGCATTCCAACTGCTCGCCATCATCGGCCTGACCCTGGCCGGCGGACTGCTGCTGGCGTGGGTGTGCTGGCGCATGTGGCGGGACCTGCGGAACCCATCGGCGCCCATCCCCAACGACGCCCGCCAGGACGGCGATCCCGCGGCACGGAATGTGCGGCCCACCAAGACCCTGCGCGGCGCGATGATCAACATCATCGTCGCCGACGTTTCCATGTCGCTCGACAACATCCTCGCCGTCGCCGGCGCGGCCCGCGACCACCTGGGCCTGCTTATCTTCGGCCTGATCCTTTCCATAGCCCTGATGGGGGTGGCGGCCACGTATATCGCCCGGCTGCTCGAGCGTCACAAGTGGATCGCGTATATTGGCCTCGTCATCGTCGGCTATGTGGCCGTCGACATGATCTGGCGGGGCACCGATGAGATCAGGGCCCTGGTGCTGGCTTTCGCCCAGGTGTCCTGAAGGCGGGAACCCGAAGGGCGTCCCCGGCCCCCGTTCTCAGCCGTTGTAGGTCACCCGCCCGAGGCCGCCGACGTCGTAGCCGCCCATCTCGGCGGCGCGGGTTCGAAAGGCCGGCGTGCGGGCGAACGCCAGCAGCTTCTGCACCGGTTCCTCGAAATAGTCCCGCCGGCGCACCAGTAAATCGTAGCGTTCCCGATGCAGGGGCACGAAGTCCAGGCGCAACTGGCGGGCCACCGCCGCCACCGCCAGGCCCGCGTCCGCCTTCCCCTCCAGCACGGCGAGACCGAGGTCGGTTTCGCTCAGCGCCCGATGGTCCAGCATGGTGAGGTCGCCGGGCTTCAGTCCGGCCTCGCCCAACAGGTGCTCGAACAGGAGTTGGCTGCCCGCCTCGTGCTGACGGGCCACGACGCGCGCCTTCCTGTCGCGCAGGTCCCGCAGCGAGGCGATGCCCAGCGGGTTGCCCGGCGCCAGCACCAGCCCCTGCTGGCGCCAGGCCCATTCGATGAGGACCATGCCGAGCCCGGAACAGCTGTCGCGCACCACCGCCACGTTGTAGGCGCCGCCGGTCCCCGCGCCGGCGTCGAACACGTGCAGCCCGCACATGACGGCGTCGCCGGCGGTCAGGCGCTTGAGGCCGTCCAGGCTGCCGCCCGACATCATGGCCAGCTCGCACCCGGATTCCCTGAGGCACCACTCGAGCAGCGGGTCGTGGCTGCCGACCACCACCGGCGGCGCGGCCACGGCCTCGCGCAGGTTCGGAAACCGGGTGCCCTGGGCCACCCACAGGTCGATGAGGTGCCTGGGAAACAGCCATTTGCCGGTGACCCGGGTACAGGGAATGCGTTTCTCGCGCACCAGGGCATAGACCTTGCGCTCCTTGATGCGCAGGTATTCGGCCACCTCGCGTGTGTTCATGAGGTCCCCCAAGGCCGCGTCCCCCGATCCTGTATTTTTCTGCATTATACTGTATATTTTTCCACCCGTCCCCATGGGGCATTGAACCGCCGTACGAAATGCGGGACAAAGCCCCTGTGTCTGCCCATGTGTAGGGACGGCAACGAACAGGCGCGGCCGGGCGCCGGCAAAAATACGCGGGAGGTCCCACCACCGATGGAACTGAACGGCAAGGAAGTACTCGTCTGCGACTGCGAAGGCACCATGGACGTGGACGCCAAGGCCCTGGCCAAGGCGTGCGGGGCCAAGGACCTGACGGTGAACAGCCAGCTTTGCCGGGCGCAGGTGGAGGAGTTCCAGCGCGTGGCCGGAAAGGGCACGCCCCTGTTGGTCGCCTGCACCCAGGAAGCGCCCCTTTTCCTGGAGACCCTGGAGAAGATGGAGGACGCGCCCGACGCCCACTTCGTCAACATCCGCGAACGGGCCGGCTGGTCCGACCACGGCGCCAAGGCCCTGCCCAAGATGGCGGCGCTGCTGGCCGAGGCGGCCATGGACATCCCGTCGACGACGTCCGTCACCATGACCTCGGAAGGGATCCTGCTGGTCATCGGCCGCGGCGAAGACGCCATCGCGGCGGCCAAGCAGGTGGCCGGGCGCATGGACGTGACGGTGCTGTTGACGGACGCCGGCGAGGTGACGCCGCCCAGGCTCATGGACGTGCCCGTGTTCAGGGGCGCGGTCAAGGAGGCGACGGGCCACCTCGGCGCCTTCCAGGTGACGGTGGAGCGGTTCGAGCCCGCCGCGCCCTCGTCGCGCGGAGCGCTTACGTTTGCGGGCGACGGGCAGACCGGCACCTCGGTCTGCGACCTGATTCTCGATCTGCGCGGCGCCACGCCCCTGTTCCCGGCGCCGGAAAAGCGCGATGGCTACTTCAACCCGGATCCCGGCAACCCGGCCCTGGTGCAAAAGGCCCTGCTCGACCTTACCGACATGGTGGGCGAGTTCGAGAAGCCGCGGTACGTGAATTTCACGGCCGATCTGTGCGCCCATTCCCGCAACAACACGGTCGGCTGCACGAACTGCCTGGACGCTTGCCCGACCGGGGCGATCACGCCGGACGGCGACCACGTGGCCATCGACCCCTTCGTGTGCGCCGGCTGCGGGGCGTGCGCCAGCGTCTGCCCGACGGGCGCCGCCACCTTCGCCCTGCCCGCCGGCGACGCCTTGTTCCAGCGTCTGCGCACCGTGCTCGGCACCTACGCGGACGCCGGGGGAAAGGACCCGGTCCTGCTTGTCCACGACATCGGGTTCGGCGAGGAAATGATAGACATTATCGCCCGTTCGGGCCGCGGCCTGCCCGCCAACGTGATCCCGTTCGCCGTCAACCAGGTGACCCAGATAGGCCTCGATTCCCTGCTCGCCGCGGCGTCCTACGGCGCGGCGCGCACGGTGCTGCTGCTGCCCCCCGGCAAGGAGGACGAGGCGGCGGGGCTCGAGCGGCAGGTGGAACTGACCGACACCATCCTCAAAGGGCTCGGCTACGGCGAGGGCCGGGTCGCCATCGTCGACCGGTCGGACCCCACCGCCGTGGAGGGCTGGCTCTACGCCCTCGAGCCCCTGCCGCCGGTGGTCCGCGGCGACTTCCTGCCCATGGGCAAGAAACGCGCCATCATGGAGCTGGCGCTGGACCGCCTGCACGAGAACGCGCCGGCGCCGGTCGACGTGATCGCGCTTCCCGCCGGCGCCCCCTTCGGCACCGTCGAGGTCCGCGTCGAGGGCTGCACCATCTGCCTCGCCTGCGTCGGCGTCTGCCCGACCGGGGCGTTGAAGGACAACCAGGAAAAACCGCAGCTCAGTTTCCGCGAGGCGGCTTGCGTGCAGTGCGGCCTGTGCATGGTCACCTGTCCGGAACGCGTCATCGGCCTGGTGCCCCGGCTCAGCTTCACCGAAGCGGCGCGCGCCCATCAGACGGTGAAGGAGGAGGAGCCCTTTGCCTGCATCCGCTGCGGCAAGCCGTTCGGCTCGCGCCCCTCCATCGAACGCATGGTCGAAAAGCTGGCCGGCCACTCCATGTTCCAGGACGAAGGAAGGCTCGACCTCATCAAGATGTGCGACGACTGCCGCATCGTCGTCCAGGCGGAGGAGGAAAAACTTCCCATGGCCGGGCCCCCGCGGCCCCTGACCCGCACCACCGAGGACTATCTGCGCGAGCGCGAGGAGTTGCGGAAAAAAGCCGCCGAAGCCATGGCCGGCATGGAGGCGGACAAGAAATCCGAGACCTGAGCCGGATATTTCACGAAGGCCCCCCCCGGTATCCCCACGAAATTTAGGGGCGACACTTGCCCTGCGGGCCGGTATGGTGGGATACCGTTATATATGGCTGAGCATAACGCCGGATCATAAAGGGCGTAGCCACCAGGGAGGGGCCGGCCACACCATGATCGATCCTTTTGGACGGACAATCACCTATCTGCGGGTATCGGTCACCGACCGCTGCGATTTCCGCTGCATCTACTGCATGTGCGAGGACATGACGTTCCTGCCCAAGGCGGAGCTCCTGACCCTGGAGGAGCTGGACCGCATGTGCAGCGCCTTCATCCGCAAGGGGGTACGCAGGCTCCGCCTCACCGGCGGCGAGCCGTTGGTCCGGCGCAACATCATGAGCCTGTTCCGCTCCTTGAGCCGCCATTTGAAGAGCGGGGCCCTGGACGACCTGACGCTGACCAGCAACGGCAGCCAGCTTTCCCGGTACGCCCACGAGCTGGCGGGCTACGGCGTCACGCGCATCAACGTCTCCATCGATTCGCTGGACGCCGGCAAGTTCGCGGCGATCACCCGCCGCGGCCGGCTGGACACGGTGATGGAAGGCCTGGCGGCGGCCAAGGACGCGGGGCTCGCGATCAAGATCAACACGGTGGCCCTCAAGGGCGTCAACGACGACGAATTCAACGACCTGGTGGCGTGGTGCGGGGACGAAGGCTTCGACCTCACCTTCATCGAGACCATGCCCATGGGCGAGATCGACGAGGACCGCACGGACCGCTACCTGCCCATGCCCGTCGTCCGCCGGCGGCTCGCCGAACGCTGGACCCTGCGCGACACCGACTACAAGACCGGCGGCCCGGCCCGCTACGTGGACGTCGCCGAAACGGGCCGGCGCATCGGCTTCATCACGCCGCTCACCCACAATTTCTGTGAAAGCTGCAACCGGGTGCGCCTGACCTGTACGGGCACGCTGTATATGTGCCTGGGCCAGGACGATGCCGCCGACCTGCGCGCCGCCTTGCGCGCCAGCGAAAGCGACCACCTTCTGGACGCCACCATCGACGAGGCCATCGCGCGCAAGCCCAAGGGCCACGACTTCATCATCGACCGCGACCACAACCGGCCCGCCGTCGCCCGCCACATGAGCGTGACGGGAGGGTGAACCCGGGCCGTCCGGCCCGCTACCCATCCCCTCCTTACGACCTGACCAACTTGACCAACTGTGTTTTATGGGCTATAATTGGTCAACCTTGACCAACTAGTGTCCTGTCTCAGAGATTCGTGCACTATACGATCGTTTTTCCCGTTTCCTCGGCAGGAGGGGACGCGCCGGCGATGCGGGGCCATCGTCAAGCGTTCCCGACGCCCCGAGGGAACGGGAAAAGCGACCCGAAGGGCGGTCTTGCGAGGCCCCCGGACGTCGTCGCGCGCCGCTTGTGATGCTCCAGCATCACGGCGCGCCGCGCTCCTCGCCGGATGACCTCGCAAGGCCGTCGTATAGCGTACGAATCTCTGAGACAGGACACTAAGGCCCGTTGATGAAAACGGTCAATCTTTACGACGCAAAGACGCATTTGTCCCGTCTCGTGGAAAGGGCCGCCGCGGGCGAGGAGATCGTGATCGCCAAGGCGGGCCGGCCGCGGGCGAAACTGGTGCCGTTCCTGCCCGACGACCGCCCCCGGCAGCCGGGCATTTGGAAAGGTCAAGTGCGAATTGCGGACGATTTCGACGAACCATTGCCCGAGGATATCCAGGCCCCGTTCGAAGGGCGGGGATCGTGATCCGGCTTTTGCTCGACACCCATGTCTTTCTCTGGTGGTGCGCCGACAGTCCGCGCCTTGGCGATGACGTCCGTCACGCCATTGCCGCGCCCCGGAACCAGGTTCTGGTCAGTGCGGTGTCGGCCTGGGAAATGGCCATCAAGTCGGCGCTTGGCCGGTTGCATGTGCCGGGCGATGTGGAGGACGCCGTGGACGCCAACGGCTTCCAAAAACTCGAGATATCCTTCGCCCACGCAGCAAGGGCCGGTGAACTGGCGCCCCGTCACGGAGATCCCTTTGACCGCATGCTCGTCGCCCAGGCCGAGGTCGAAGGCCTGACCCTGGTCACCCATGACCGGAGATTGGAGCCTTACGGCTTGGAGATTCTTTGGACGTGAGGTCCCTCTGGTCCCGGCGCAAGCCCCCCGCTTAACCCACGGTATATCGGCAACCCGGCAACGCAAAATGAAGCGGCCCGTCCGATTGCTCGGCCGGGCCGCTCCCAACTCAAAACCTCTTCAAAACCCTTTCGGGCCCCTGGGAAATTCCGAATTGAAGTCCAAAACCTCCACTGGCGAACCAACGAACACTCTGAACTCAACGGTGACGCTACCAAACAAATTTCGTAGCCATAACCCCAATTCTATCCACACCCCTGTGGAATACGGGGATAACTCGTCTCCTGAATGTCCGCTTATGGCTATTAGCGGACATTCAGCCGGGATTTCCCAGATGGTTCCTCCCAAGCACCGAAGACGGTAGCACACCTGTGTTTTGATCGAAAGCGTGAGCCTACAACCCAAATCGGGGCCTTCAGATAGGGCGCTCGGTGCGTCGGAGACTCTGCAGAAGTTTGCCGCCGTCCACGCCTCGATCCATAATCATTTCAATCAGGACCGTCACCTCAATCGCCGCGACATCTTCAAACAGAACCGTTCCGCCGCCCTGGCCGAGTGGCGTCAGCTGGCGGCCTGAACGCCTCAGACCGGCACCCTTCGCAGGCCGGTTCAGGTTTGTCTGACAGTGCCCGCTCGCGGCGGCGCCGGGGTGGCGCCAACGCGTCAAAACGGGTCTTCCAGCTTCTTGGCCAGTTCCTCTATATTTTCCGGCGGCCAGCTCGGAATATCCATGCCCAGGTGCAGACCCATCTGGGTAAGCATCTCCTTGATCTCGTACAGGGACTTGCGGCCGAAATTGGGCGTGCGCAACATGTCGACCTCGGTTTTCTGGACCAGATCGCCGATATAGATAATGTTGTCGTTCTTGAGACAATTGGCCGAGCGCACCGACAGTTCCAGCTCGTCCATCTTGCGCAGCAGGTTCTTGTTGAAGGGCAGCTCTTC
>JACZQZ010000165.1 GCA_022545455.1 Pseudomonadota bacterium | reverse complement strand
GGCTGGATGTCCGCTTATGGCTATGAGCGGACATCCAGCGCGGGTCTGCTGAACGTCCGGTGTTGCCCCTAAAGCCGGCATCGGCGCCCCGCCGCCGACCCGACTCTCGTTTATGAGAACACGACCTAATACCAAGGAGCGCTGATCATGGCTCATAGAGATCGCGTAGGCGGCTCGTCGGGTAGGAGGAATGTTGCAGGCGATGCGGTGCATCGTCAAAACTTTTCGACGCCCTCCGACGGGCCGCATACGCGACCGGAACGGCGGCTTACCAAGGCTTTCGGACGGCGTCGCGCACGCTTCGCGATGCCCCCGCATCGCCACAGCGCACGCTCCTAGCCGAAAACCTTGGTAAGCCGTCTCTATGGGTCATGATCAGCGCTCCTTGGTATAAGTACGCCCATGCCCGTTTTCGACACGATGACCGTGACCGTCGCCCTGGTCGGTTTCGCGTTTGGCGGCGTGGTCAAGGGGGTGACGGGCATCGGCCTGCCCATCGTCGCAATGGCCGTGCTGTCCAGCTTCCTGCCGGCGCCGCTGGTGCTCGGGCTTCTCACCCTGCCCATCGCGCTGACCAATCTTTGGATGGTGGTGCAATCGGGCAACATGATGGAGCCCTTGCGGCGCTTCTGGCCGATGGTCGCCTGTTTTCTGGTGTTCATCTGGGTCGGCGCGCGGATCGTGGTCAACATCGACCCCAACACGCTCTTCGGCCTGCTCGGCGCCGTGGTCGTGCTGTTCACCACGACCAGCTTCCTCACGCCCGCGATGCGGGTGCCGCCATCGGCGGAAAAGTGGGCCGGGGCGCTGGCCGGAACCCTGGGCGGGGTGCTGGGCGGCCTCTCGACCATATGGGGGCCGCCGATGGTGATGTATCTGGTCATGCTGCGGCTGCCCAAGGAGACGTTCATCCGCACCATCGGGCTGACCTGGTTCGTCGGCTCCATCCCGCTGATCGCCGCCTATGTGGACAACGGCATCCTGACGGCCGACGTGGCGCCCCTGTCCCTGCTGGCCTGCGTCCCCGGTCTTGCCGGCATGTGGGTGGGCCAGAAGATCCGCGGCCGCATCGACCAGGAGACCTTCCGCAAGGCGCTGCTGATCACGCTGTTTGTCATCGGGCTCAACCTGATCCGCCGCGCCGTGTTCTGAGGGCGTGTGGCCGCCTCACCCCGTGCCGTTGACGGCGTAGTCGAAGATCTCGTAGCTGTTGAGGCCGCCACGGGCGGCGCGGGCGGCGTAGGCGGCGTTCAGGGGCGCCGACAGTATGAACGGCACCCGGCGCTCGGCGATGCCGCCGTGGGAGCGCAGGCGGTGGCCCTCGAGGCCCGAGAGGTCGTGGGCGGCCGCCGACGATCCGATGACCGTTGCCGCGTCGCTGATCACGGCGACGTCGGGCTGGCGTTCGGCGGGCAGGGAAAAGGCGGCGCAGGCGGCGTCCCTGTCGTAGACCGCCTCGATGCCGGGCAGGGCGGCGGCGAATTCCATCACCTGGCCGGGGGTCACGGCCGCGGTGCAATAGACCCCGACGAAGCCGCCCAGCGCGCCGTGATGCACCACGTAGGGATCGGTGATGGTCAGGTGCACCTTGGTTGCGCCGGGACCGAATTCCGCGTCGAGAATATCCTGGAGGAAAATGGCGTTGGGCGATCCGTCCGCCTTCGCCTTGTCGTTCATGCCGTGGTCGGCGATCAGCGCGACGACGGCGCCCAGCGCCTCCAGCCGCCCGAAGGCGTCGTCCAGCTTGGCGTAGAAATCGTCGGACACCGGGTCGCCCGGCCCGTGCTTGTGCTGGACGTAGTCGGTGAGCGACAGGTACATGAGGTCCGGCCGCTCGCGCTCCAGCAGTTTCACCCCCGCCTCCATGGCGAACAGGGACAGGTCGGCCGAATACACCTCGGGCAGGGGCAGGCCGACCAGGTCGAGGACGCTTTCGATGCCGTTTTCGGCCATGGTGCAGCCGTCCGCCTTTTCCGACGAGAAATTCACGCTGCCGCCGGAAAAGTCCATGTCCTTGCCGAGCACGCGGCGCAGCTTGTCCTTCGCCGTAATGGAGACGACCTTGCCGGTCTTCGAGAACTCGCCCAAGAGCGTGTCCGACCAGATGAACTTCGGGTCGTTCATCATGACCTCGGCGCCGGTCTCGGGATCGATGAAGAAATTGGCCGAGATACCGTGGACCGCGGGCGGGCTGCCGGTGATGATCGAGATGTTGTTGGGATTGGTGAAGCTGGGCACGACGCCGTCGGCGATGGCGCTGAAGCCGTCTTTCATGAACCTCCCGATGTTGGGAAGGATGCCGTCCTTCAGGCCCCGGTCGAGATATCGGGGATCGCCGCCGTCGATGCACACCACCACCACGGGCCGCGCGGGCCAGCGGTAGGTGACACCGTTCACTTCCACGGCGGGCCGCTGGCTCGTATCCATGGGGTCCTCCCGCTGTCGCCGCACAGGGCTCGGATGGTTGCGCCCTTTGCGGCCATCCTACCACGGACCCGGCGGCGTGCATCGTTTTAAACGGTTCTAAATCACGCCCGTTCCCTGCCGCCGCCGGCGACGGACGGCGCCAGCAACCGGCTCAGGGGAATGGTGGTGAGCGCCACGACGCCGACGGTCGCCAGGGCCACCGGCACGCTGGTCAGGTCGCCGAGCAGGCCATAGACCAGCGGGCCGGCCGCGCCGGCGCCGGTGCCGATGGTGTAGAACAGCCCGAAGGCGCGGGGCTGGCGCTCCGGTACCACGAATTCCGTGACCGTCCCGTAGAGCACCGAAGACGTGCCGTTGAGCGCCAGTCCGACCACCGGCAGGAAGGCCAGGGCCGGATTGAGGGGCAGGGCCAGCAGCGCGAGGATCCCGGTGCCGGTGACGAGCTCGGTCAGCACCACCGTGCGGATGATGCCGAACCGCTCGGCCAGCAGGCCGCACAGGAACTTCCCCGCGGCGCCCCCGGCGAACACCAGGGCGAGGGCGAACCCCACGTTCTCCGCCGCCGCCCCCTTGGCGATCAGAAGGAACGGCAGCAGGGTGAGGAAGGCGGTGCGGGTGGAGAAATCGACGACGGTGATGGCCGAAAGCACCTGGAAACCCCGCCGGTCGTGGATCCCCCAACCCTTTTTTTCGGCCGCCGGGGGGCTTTTTTCGGGTCCCGCCGCGGGCGCCGCCCCGGCGCCGAGGGTGCGCAAGGCGAGGAAAATCCCCACCGCGCCGAGCACGCCGAAGGCCCCGAAGGCCATGGCGGAGCCGCGCCACCCGATGGCGGCGACCCCCAATGCCATGAGCGCCGGCATCGCCACCTTGCCCAGGTCGCCGGTGAAATTGTAGATACCCAGCGCCGCCCGCCGCCTCCCCCCTTCGTAGGCCCGGGCGACCAGGGTCGACGATAGGGGATGCTGGGGGGCCGAGGCCGAGCCGATGAACAACAGCACCGCGATCAGGCCGGCGAAACCGCCGCTCATGCCGAGGAAGACGAACCCGAGGCCCGCCACCGCCGTGCCCGCCGCCAGCAGGACCCTCTCGCCCCACCGTTCGGCGAGCAGCCCGGCGGGTATCTGGAACATCGCCAACGCCCCCATATACAGGGACTTCAAAAGCCCGACCTGGGTGAGCGACAGCCCGAACTCCTGGGCCCAGAGCGGAAGCAGGACGTAGAGGACGTCGGAAAAGCCGTCGTGGAGGAAGTGGGCGGCGCCGCAGGTGCCGAGGGTCGCCCGCGCCCTTTTTCTAGTGGCCTGCATCAGCTAAAGTGTACCCATACGATCGCTTTTCCCGTTTCCTCGGCAGGAGGGGAGGCGCGGGCGATGGCGGCCCATCGGAAAGCCTTCCCGACGCCCCGAGGGGACGGGAAAAGCGACCCGAAGGGCGGCGTTGCGAGGCTTCCGGACGTCGTCGCGCGCCGCTTGTGGTGCATGCACACCAAGGCGCGACGCGCTCCT
>JACZQZ010000164.1 GCA_022545455.1 Pseudomonadota bacterium | reverse complement strand
GGGCAGGCTGGAAGCTGCGGGGGAAGGACTCGAAGCCCAGCACCATGGTGGGGTTGCGCCCGTGCAGGGCGGCGATGGTGTGAAGCTGCCAGCGGTGGTGCTCGGCGCTGGTGTGCACTTCGCCGAGGAGGACCACCGGACGCTTCGCCATCCCGGCGATCAGGTCGGCGTGGCCAATTGGGCTGTTGCGCGCCGGGTCCAGCCACTGGCCCGGCGGCACGCAGACCTCCGCCGCCGTCCCCGCGGCGGGGGCGGCGGCGACGGCGGCGGCCAGGACCGGCCCGGCAAGGGGCGCCAACCATTTGCCCATCCGTCTCTCGCATGGTCGTTCCGCGGCAGGGGTGGATGCCAGGGATGCCCGAGAATCATCGCCGACGAAAGCGCCAAGGGCCCTAGTATTCACTTGCGCGCCGTATCGCCGCGCCCAACCCGATTGACAGGGCCCGGCGCAGCCGCTACCCAGCGTCAGCCGCCATGCGGCAGTCCCGTCCGCCGACCCGTGTGAGGCCATGACATCGAAAGGCGCCATCGCCGCCGGACACCCGGAGACCGCGCGCGCCGCGGCGGCCATCCTGGCCGAAGGCGGAAACGCCTTCGATGCGGCCCTGGCCGGCCTGTGCGCGGCGTGCGTGGCGGAGCCGGTGCTGATCTCCCTCGGCGGCGGCGGCTTCCTGCTCGCCCGCCGCACCGGCGGCGAAGCCGTCCTCTATGATTTTTTCGCCCAGACGCCGAAGCTCCGCAGGACGGAGGCCGAGGTCGAATTCTTCCCCATTGTCGCCGACTTCGGCACCGCCCAGCAGGAATTCCATATCGGCATGGGGTCCATCGCCACGCCGGGCACGGTGAAGGGCCTGTTCCGGGTGCACCGGGACCTCGGCTCCATGCCCATGGCGCGCATCGTCGAGCCGGCGGCGGCCCTGGCCCGGGACGGGTTCCGGGTCGATCGCCTGCTTGCCTACATTTTCCGGATCGTCGGCAAGATCTACGGCGGCAACGCCGCCTGCCGCGCCGTGTTCGGCAGCCGCGAGCACCCCGGCGAACTGATGGGCGAGGGAGAGGTGTTCACCCTGCCCGCCTTCGCCGACACCCTGGAAGCCCTGGCGCGGGAAGGCGAGGACCTGTTCTACCGGGGCGATATCGCGCGCACGGTGATCGAAGACTGCCGCACGTCCGGCGGCACCCTCACCGGCGCCGATCTGGAAGGCTACGAGGTGGCGTTGCGGACGCCGCTGGAACTGGCCTTTGGGGGCGCCCGGCTGTTCACCAACCCGCCGCCGGCGAGCGGCGGTATCCTCATCGCATTCGCGCTGGAGCTGCTCAAGGAGGCGGACCTGGCCGCCGCCGGTTTCGGGTCGGCGGCGCACCTGGAACGGCTGGCCCGGTCCATGGCGCTGACCAACAAGGCGCGGATCGAAAGCCGCCTGCACGAATCGGACGCGCCCGAGTCCCTGTTGGACCCCGCCTTCCTGGACGCCTACCGCCGCCAGATCCTGGGGCGCCCGGCGGCGCGGCGCGGCACCACCCACATCAGCGTCATCGACGCCGAAGGCAACACCGCCAGCCTGTCGGTCTCCAACGGCGAAGGGTCGGGCTACCTGATCCCCGGCACCGGCATCATGCTCAACAACCTGCTGGGCGAAGACGATATCAACCCCCACGGCTTCCACCGGTGGCCTGTCGACGAGCGCATGTGCTCCATGATGGCGCCGACCGTGGTGGTGGAGGCGGACGGCGCCACGGCGGCCCTGGGCTCGGGCGGGTCCAACCGCATCCGCACGGCCATCCTGCAGGTGCTCCTCAACCTGCTGGAGTTCGGCATGTCCATCGAGGACGCCGTGGCACGCCCGAGAATCCACTTCGAGAACGATTTGCTCAGCATCGAGGACGGCTTCGACCCGGACCAGCTCGCCGCCGTCTCGAAGATCTTCCCCAACACCGAAATGTGGGAGGAAAAAAACCTTTTCTTCGGCGGCGTGCATTCGGTGCGCTTCGACGCCGATGCCGGGCGGTTCGACGGCGCCGGGGACCTGCGCCGAGGCGGCGTCGCGCTGATCGTCTAGGGATGGACAAACATTCGGTGGTGCGGACGATGGCGACACACCCGACCGATCGGTCCCCGGGCGGAACGTCCGCCGTTGCCTGTCCGGTGTGCGATGCGCCGATGACCCGCCGCAAGGCGTGGCTGTACGCGTGTCCCGCGTGCCGTTTCCTCAAGGCCGATCTGCCGCCGGGGGGCGGGGCCGACGTGGAAGGGCTGGATGCGCTCAGGCGGGAGAACTTCGAGGTCGTTCTCGACCGGCTGGAACCGCTGGTCCGGTCGGACAAACCGCGTCTTCTCGATGTGGGCTGCGCGCGCGGGATATTCCTCGACGCCGCGCGCCGCCGGGGGATCGCCGGCACGGGAATCGAACCGGACGCCGACGCGGCGGCAGCGGCGGGACGGGCCGGCCACGACGTGCGCGTCGGCTTTTTCCCCGAGGCCGTGGAGCCCGGCAAGCGCGTCGACATCATTGGCTTCAACGACACCTTCGAGCACCTGCCCGATCCGTCGGCCGCCCTGGACGTCTGCCGCCGCCTGTTGGAGCCCGGCGGCATCCTGATCCTCAACCTGCCGAACAGCGGCGGCATTTTTTACCGGACCGCCGCCGTGCTCGACCGGCTCGGCCTGTCCTTTCCCCTCGAGCGGCTGTGGCAGGTGCACCTGAGCTCGCCCCACCTCAGCTATTTCAATCCGCAAAACCTGACCCGGATGGCCGAACGCCACGGATTCGCCGAGGTCGGCCGGGGCCGTCTCAAGACCGTTCGCATCACCGGGCTGTGGGCGCGCATGCGGGCCGGTCCGTCCCCGCCGCTGCCGGTGGCGGGCGCCCTTTACCTGGGCGTGGTCGTGCTCGCGCCGCTGCTCCGTCTGCTGCCCCGCGACATCATCCTGCACTTTTACCGAAAACGGTGAACGACCCACGCCCGGGAGCCGCTGGTGTGTTTACCTCGGCTGGTTTGTTTCAATGGTGCCACGGGCTCCCGTCAGTCGGGCGCCTTTTTCCAAACGCTGATTCGGAAGAGGGGAAGCACGGGAACGAAAAGAGGATGGTAAATCGATAGGACTTTCTTGAATCCCGAATTTTTTATGAAGTCCTCGACTTCCCTGGCGCTGTGGTAGTGGTCGTCTGGTTTTTGTTTTCCAAAAACACGCCGTAATAATTTGTATGCGAAATTTTCCGTTGGCAGCGACGTAAATAGATACCCGGTCTCTCCCAGCCATTTCCTGATTTTCGCGACGGGCGTGGCGAGGGTCTGGAAATGTTCCAGCACGTCCGCCGCAACGACGGCGTCGAAGGACCCGTCTGGAAAATCGAACGCGGTGATGTCCTCTTTTACGATGGACACATTCCGTATCTGCAGAAGGTCCATTAGTGTCTCGGCATGCGTCGCGTTGATGTCAATAAGTGAAACATGGTCAAAGCCCGTTCGCAGGCTTGGAATAAGGATTCCGCTTCCTCCGCCAAAATCAAGGCAGGTTTTTCTTTCCTTCGGGAACCACCGCATAAGCAATACCAGGAGCCACAGACGCATCCAAAAGAACTCACGAAACAGCCAGTTTTGAGTGCAGTACACATCCAGGGCAACATCCACAGCTCTGTTGACGTCGATTTCCAGGACTTCCCTCATCGTCCTTAGGGGCGGTCTTACATATTTCATTTCGCGCTTCCACATGTGTCCCAAGACTTCTGTTCGCCGAGATCCTGCGCCTCATTGACGGGCTGCGGCCAGCGCCTTTGCCGCCATGACGGCGCCCTATCCAGTAGCATCCAGGTCGCCCGACAGGACAGGTGTGCGCTGCCCAGGCCAGGGTGCACCCTCAGCGCGTGAAACGACCATTGGGCAGGGTTTCCCATCGCCATATCAGCCCGATAAAGGGCGGAGCGCGATCTACCGTACCGATTTAGGGC
>JACZQZ010000074.1 GCA_022545455.1 Pseudomonadota bacterium | reverse complement strand
GGCGGTACCCTTCGCGGCTGCCGCACCGGTTCCGGCGGACGCCGGGGCGCCGGTGGCGGCAAGGAGCGCGGCCGATGGCGCCGGGGCGCTGGGGACAGGCAGGCGCAGCACGGCCGCCAGCGGCCGGCCGTCGATGGAGACGATGTGCAACTGCACCTGGGGGCCCAGGGACTGGACCACCAGCACGACGGCGGCGTCCCTGGGCAGCGCCACATTGGTTTGCACGGCGAGGGTACCGAGGGAGGTCTGTATCTGCACCTGGCCCGTGACGTCCCGGGCGATGACTATGCCGTCGAGCCGGGCGCCCGGCGAAAGCCGGGTCAGCGGAACCGGCGGGTCGGGCACCACCACCGCGGGCTGGGGCGCCGGCGGCGCCGGCGGCTGTGTCGGAGGCGATGGCGGGACGACGGCCGTCATGGCCTACGTCAACAGCTTGCCGGCGATGGCTTCCACGTCGCTGGCGGCCTCGCTGTTGGGGAAACGGGTCAGGATGGAGGTCTGGCTGCGGATGGCTTCGCGCACCTTGGGGTCGCGGCGGATCACGCCGAGAAGCGGCGGCGAGATTTTGAGGAAGCCTTCACAGGCCTTGAGCAGCGTATTGTAGGTGCGCTCGCCCTCGCGGTCGGATTTGACCATGTTGACGACGATCCGGATGTTGGTCTCGGGGCGATCCATATGGGTGATCTTGATGAAGGCGTAGGCGTCGGTCAGCGATGTCGGCTCGTCGGTGGCGACCACCAGGCAGGCGCCCACACTGTGGGTGAGCTGGCGCACGGTGCGCTCGACACCGCCGCCCAGATCGACGATCACCTTGTCGTAGTTGGCGGCCAGCAGGATCAGGTCGTCACTCAGCATTTGCAGGCGGCTGGCCGGCATGTTGGCAAGCCCCCCGGACCCCGACCGACCGGCGATGATGTCGAAACCGCCGTCCTCGAACGCCGTCACCGCTTGGTTGAGCGTCAGGTGGCCGGCGATCACGCCGCCCAGATCGTGTTCGGGCATGAGCCCCAGCTGGATGTCCAGGTTGGCGAGCCCAAGGTCGCCGTCGAACAGGAGAGTCCGCTCGCCCTTCCGCGCCAGCGCGTGGGCAAGGGTGATAGCCAGCCACGTCTTGCCGACGCCGCCCTTGCCCGACGCGATGGCGAGTATGTTGCGTCCCTTGGCCGTCGGGCGCGGGGCGAGAGAAGGTGCGGAGGTCATGATGCTGCCTCGCTCTGATAAGAGGTTCGATGGGATTGCGGGGTGTGGGGCATGATCAGGCGGGCCAGGGAAAGGGGGTTGATGGGACTGAGTCCGTCGGCCACCTGGGGGGTGATGCTGACGTCCGAGAAGCGCATGCGCGCCGCATCGGCCGCCGCCAGGATGCTGCCGAGCCGCCGCGCCATGTCCAGGCGGGTGACGACAAGCCGGCCGGCGCCGATGGCGGCGAACGAGGCGGCGATGTCGGCGGATTCCATGGCGTCTCCGCCGGCCGCCAGCACCAGCACGGGCTCGGCGCCCGCCGCCTGGACAAGCCCGCTCAGGTGGTCCATCTCGGTGTCGCTGAAGGGGTTGGTCCCCGCCGTGTCGATGTAGACATGGTCGTTCGGGTCGGCGGCCGCCACGGCCTTGCGCAAGCTCTCGATGGTGTCGGCGGTTTCCAGGTCGAGCTTCAGGAGGCGGGTGAATGCGACCAGTTGTTCGACGCCGCCGGCGCGCTGGGTGTCCGTCGTGATGACCCGCACGAACGTGCCGGCCAGGGTGGCGCGGGCGGCCAATTTGGCCGTGGTGATGGTTTTGCCGGCGCCGGGTGGGCCGACCAGCATGATCGGCCTGGCCTCGCCGTGTTCCGACAGCGGCGCGAATGTGAAAGTGGCGTCCATGGCGCCGGCAAACGCCAGGATCGGATCGTCGGTGTCCACCGCGCCGGCCGCCTGGACCAGGCGCTCGGCGAGACGCGGCGGCGTCCCGTGAAAGGTGAGGGCCTGGCGGATGGTCGCCACGGCGTCGGGCCTTTCCTCTTCATACAGCTCCTCGAGGGCGGCGTCCTCCGGACGCACCTCCTCCAACGCCGCGGTCACCCGGGCGCCGCGACCCCCGGTTCCGCGCTGGGTGGAGACGATGATGGCGTCCTCGCCCATCTCCTGGCGCGCCATTTCCATGGCTTCGGCCATGGTCGGTGCGGTATAGGTCTTGAGGCGCATGGCTCGGTTAAATCTGTCCCACGGTCTTGATCTGGGCCTTGGGGTGCACTTCGTTCTGCGACATAACCACGGTCATGGGACGGAAGCGTTCCACGATGGACCGCACGAAGGGACGAACCGCCGGGCTGGTCAAAAGCACCGGGGTTTCGCCCATCATGGCTTGCCGTTCGAAGGTGTTGCGAAGGCCGGCGATGAATTCCTGCAGGCGGCTCGGCGGCAGGGAAAGCTGGCGGTCCTCGCCGGTGCCGGTCACGGATTCGGCGAACGTCTGCTCCCATTCGGGCGACAGGGTGACGAGGGGGATATAGCCTTGTTCGTTGGTGCTCATGTTGCTGATCTGGCGCGCTAGGCGGGAGCGGACGTGTTCGGTGATCATGGCGACGTTGCGGCTCTGGCCGCAGGCTTCGGAAATGCCTTCGAGGATGGTCGGCAGGTCGCGGATGGAAACCCGTTCCGCCAACAGGTTTTGCAGCACCCGCTGGACGCCGCCCAACGAAATCTGGTTGGGAACCATTTCCCCGATCAGTTTCTGATGCTCCTTGTCCAACTCGTCCAGAAGTTTCTGGGTTTCCGCGTACGACAACAGCTCGGCCATGTTGTCCTTGATCACCTCGGTCAGGTGGGTGGTGATGACGGTGGCCACCTCGACCACGGTGTAGCCGCGGAACAGGGCCTCCTCGCGGTTCGATTCGTCGAGCCATAGGGCCGGCAGGCCGAACGTGGGCTCCTTGGTCTTTTCCCCCGCCAGGGTGATCTCCTCGCCGCGGGGGTCCATGACCAGGAGCATGTTGGGCCTGAGATCCCCGCGCCCGGACTCGATCTCCTTGACCCGGATAACGTACGTATTGGCGGGCAACTGCATGTTGTCCTGGATCCGCACCGAGGGCATGACGAAGCCGATGTCGGCCGCCAACTGCCGGCGCAGGGCCTTGATCTGATCGGTCAGCCGCTGGCCCTCGTGGGGGGCGCTGATCAGGGACAGCAGCCCGTAGCCCAGCTCGAGCCGCAGGTAGTCGATTCTGAGGGCCGCGGATATGGGTTCTTCGGCCGTCGCCGCCGTTTCGACCGTGTCTTCGATCTGCCGGAGGTCCGCTTCCTTCTTTTGCGCTTCCCGCTTGCTGATGTGCCACGCCATCCCTCCCGTTATGCCGGTGAGGAACAAAAACGGCACCATGGGTATGCCCGGCAGGAGCGCCAGCGCGCCGAGCAGGATGGCACACAAGGCCAGGGCCCTGGGCTGGCCGCCGAGCTGCCCGAACAAGGCCTTCTCCGTTGGGCCGCGGATGCCCGCCTTGGTGACCATCAAACCGGCGGCGGTGGAGACGATCAGGGCCGGGATTTGCGTGACCAGGCCGTCGCCCACCGTGAGCCGCGTATAGGTGTCGGCCGCTTGGGAGAAGCTAAGGCCCTTCTGGGCGACGCCGATGATCATGCCGCCGATGACGTTGATGAACGTGATCAGCAGACCGGCGATGGCATCGCCGCGCACGAACTTTGCGGCGCCGTCCATGGCGCCGAAGAAGGTGCTTTCGTCCTCCAGCGTCCTGCGCCGGGCGCGCGCCTCGTCTTCGTCGATCAGTCCGGTCGACAGGTCGGCGTCGATGGCCATCTGCTTGCCCGGCATGGCGTCAAGGGTGAAGCGGGCGGAAACCTCGGCGATGCGGCCCGAACCCTTGGTGATGACGATGAAGTTGATGATGACCAGGATGCCGAAGACGATGATGCCGATGACGAAGTTGCCGCCCATGACAAAGCCGCCGAAGGCCTCGATGACGCGCCCGGCGGCGTCGGTTCCTTCGTGGCCGTTGGCGAGAATCAGCCGCGTGGAGGCCACGTTGAGGGACAGGCGGACCATGGTGGCGAGCAAAAGGACCGTCGGGAAGGTGTTGAAATCAAGGGGCGTCTCGATGAAGAGGGCGGTCATCAGAACGAGCACGGAAAAGGTGATGGAAATCGCCAGGCCCAGGTCCAGCAGCCACGTGGGCAGGGGCAGGATCAGGACCACCAGAATCGTAACGACGCCCAGCGCCAGCGCGATATCGCCGCGGCGTCCCACCGCCAGCAAGTATTCGCGCAGCTTGGTGCCCGTTCCCTCTACCGGTGCCGTTGCGGGGGAAGCCTCGGCCATGGCCGCCTGATGCCTTCGCTTTCAGTTTCTTCGGGGTAACGTTCCAGGCCTAAACCGCCGAGCGCTCGGCCTCGCCGGGCATGGGCACCCGGAAGCCCTGCTCGTTGTACTGTTTCAGCTTGTTGCGCAGCGTGCGGATGGATATGCCAAGGATGTTGGCGGCGTGGGTGCGGTTGCCCAGGCAGTGTTGCACGGTGTCGATGATCAGGTCGCGCTCCACGGCGGAGACGGTGCGCCCGACCATGCCGCTGCCGCTGCCGCCTTCGGCGCCGGCGTGGGCGGTCACGCGGGGGCTGCCGAGACGAATCGCCTCGGGGCCTATGCTTTCGCCGTCGGCGAGAAGCACCGCGCGGTGCATGGCGTTCTCCAGCTCGCGCACGTTGCCGGGCCAGGGATGGGCCAACAGCGCCCGTTTGGCGTCCGCCGAGAGGGGCAGGGGCTTCACCCCGTTGGCCTTGGCGTATTTCCTTATGAAGTGCCGGGTCAGGGTCGCGATGTCTCCCGGACGTTCGCGCAAAGGGGGAATCTCCAGTTTCATCACGTTGAGGCGAAAATAGAGGTCCTCGCGGAAGTTCCCCTTGGCCACCTCGTCTTCCATGTTGCGGTTGCTGGTGGCGATGATGCGCACGTCCACCTTGATCGGCCGCGTGCCGCCGATCCGGTCGATTTCGCGCTCCTGGATGGCGCGCAGGAGTTTCGATTGCAGACGGGGGTCCATCTCGCTGATCTCGTCCAACAGCAGGGTGCCGCCACTGGCTTCCTCGAACTTGCCGATGCGCCGCGCGACGGCCCCGGTAAACGCCCCTTTCTCGTAGCCGAACAGTTCGGATTCCAAAAGATTCTCGGGGATCGCCGCGCAGTTGACGGCGACGAAGCGGCCCTGGGCGCGGCGGCTTTTATCGTGCAGGTAGCGCGCCAACAATTCCTTGCCCGTGCCCGATTCGCCGACGACGAGAAGGGTGGCGTCGCTGGGGGCCACCTGGTCCGCCAGCTTCAGCACTGCGGCCATGCGCGGATCTTCGGAAACGATGGCGCGGTTCTCTTCGGCGACGGCGGCCAACACGGCGGCGATGAGGTCGGCGTCGGGCGGCAGCGGTATGTATTCCTTTGCGCCCGCCTTGATGGCGCGTACCGCGGCCTGGGTGTCGGCGCCGACTCCGCAGGCCACCACGGGGACGGTGATGCGCTCCGCCTGTAAGTCCCGGACCAGGGCGCCGACGTCGAGCTGCACGTCGATCATCACCAGGTCGGCGCCCTGGCCGGAGCGCAGGGCGCGCAGGCCGCCCTGGATGTCATCCGAATGCGCCACGGTGACGCCACGCGACATGGCAATCTGGCTGGCGGCGCCGATCTGGCCGTCAAGGGTTCCAATGATGAGTAAGTGCATGTTTCACCTCTTCCAAGCGCTACAGCTAGTCGAAGTACTGCACGCGCTTCGACGGTGGCAGGATGCTGTTCAGCAGCATCTCGAGCCGGCGGGGGTTCTCCTGCCTGCCGATGGAGGCCGCTCCCATCAGATAGACATTGTGGACAAGGGCCTCTTCAACCGAGTTGCGCTCCAGCTTCGCGGCCAGGGGCATGAAGACCATGTTGGCGAGCACGGCGCCGTAAAACGTGGTGAGCAGCGCCACCGCCATGCTGGGGCCGATCGAGGACGGGTCGTCCAGGTTGGCGAGCATCTGCACCAAGCCGATGAGGGTGCCGATCAAGCCCATCGCGGGGGCGAACTCGGCCGCCTTGCGCAGGACGTTGGTGCTCTTGTTGTGACGCTGGATGGTGGCGTGCAGGTCCTGGCGCATGATGTTTTCCACTTCCTCGCCGGGCGTGCCGTCGACGACCATGGTCACGCCTTTGTGCAGGAACGGCTCCCGCTTAAGCGAGCCGAGCACGTTCTGCAGCGAGAGGACCCCTTGCTTGCGCGCCATCTCGGCGATCTGCAGTACCTGGATTGCGGCTTCTTCCGGGTCGCGGTTGGTGTGGAAAATGGTTTTCGCAATGACCGTTGCGCTGCGGGACATTTCCGGCAGCGAAAAGCAAACGGTGGTGATGGCGAAGGTGCCGCCCAGAACGATCAGAATCGCCGGCGCGTTGATAAACGATTTCGCCGATCCGCCCATGACGATGGCGGCGATCACCAGCCCGAAACCGCAAATCAGACCGATGATCGTGCCCAGGTCCATGGCCGGCTTGGCCCGGCCGGCGCGGAAGCGCGGGACACCGCCGGTGCGCGCCTTCGCTCCGCCACCTGCCGTCGCCTTCGCTCCGCCACCTGCCGTCGCCTTCGCTCCGCCACCTGCCGTCGCCTTCGCTCCGCCACCTGCCGTCGCGGGCGCGCCGCCAGGGGCGGCGGGGTTCGCCGCGCCCGGTGCCATCGTACGTGCGCCGCCAGGGGCGGCGGGGTTCGCCGCGCCCGGTGCCATCGTACGTGCGCCGCCAGGGGCGGCGGGGTTCGCCCCGCCCGGTGCCATCGTACGTGCGCCGCCTTGTGCCATGAGGTCTGCCTTTACACCCGGTCGGTTTTGATGATCTCGGTCATCGTCACGCCGAGGCGATCCTCGACAACCACCACTTCGCCGCGGGCGACAAGGCGGTTGTTGACGTAGATATCGATCGCCTCTCCCACCTTGCGGTCGAGCTCGACGACGGCGCCACGGCCCAGCTTGAGCAGTTGGCTTACCTGCATGGTCGACTTTCCAAGCACGGCGGATACCTGGACCGGTATGTCGTAGACCGCCTCCAGGTCCTGGGCATTGCGCGGCAAACCGGGACCGTCGGAGGCCGTCTCCGGTTTCGGCTCCGCTTCCGGGGCCGCCGGTTCGACCTCGCCCTCTTCGAGTTCCGCGAGTTCGAGGTCTTTCTCTTCAGCCATGGTCGGCTCCTTGAATCAGAGGTTAACCGCCCGCCGTGGTGGCGGTCGTCTCTTGGACGCCGGCAGGGCCGGTGTCGGCCGGCGTTTCGTGCACGCCGCCATCACCGTCGTCATCCCGACCGTTACCGGCATCGCCTTCTGCGCCCTCGGCGCGTGGTTCGCCGGCGGCTGCGTCGCCGCCGCCTTCTGCGCCCTCGGCGGGCGTTTTCCCGGCCTCTCCGGCGACCGCCGCGGGGCCACCCGGCTGCGCGATGTCCGGCGTCCCTTCGGCCGCCGGTTGCGAAACGTCCCTGTTTTCATCCGTCTCGCCCTCGGCGCCGTCCTGCGGGTGGGGCACGGTCGGTCCTTGCGCGCTTTCGCCCGGCGCTTCGGGCGCGCCGTCCCGGGCCGCCTCGGCGCGGTCCCGGCCGGCCTCCGGGTCCGAGGTTTCGGCGGCGCCACCCATGTTGCGCTCGATGATCTCGTCGATATCCTTCCACATGGCGTCGGCGTCCCGCTCGGCGCCGCCGTCGCGCCATTCGATGCGGCAGTCGCCCACCGGCAGATCGGCGTCCCCCGATACCGTTATCCTGCCTTCGGCGGCGGTGCCGGCGGTGTGGCCGTCGATCCGTTCGGCCAGGGGATCGCGCAACTCGGGGTTCACACGCACGACCACCGGGGAATCGTTCAACACCTTCTCCATGGCCATCTTGGCCACCCTTTCCACCTCGCCCAGGGCGTTGCGCGAGGCGAGGTCGGGAAACATCTTGCGGGCGATGGTGATGGCCACGGTGATGGCGTTGCGGGCGGTGTCGGTGTTGGCTTCGTCCTGCATCCGGAAAAGCTCGGACAGGCGCTCGATTAGCAACCTCAGGGACTCCGTAATGCGGTGTTCGGTGGTGTTCGCGGCCGCGCGGATTCCCTCTTCCTTACCCGCGGCAAAGCCTTCCTCGCGCGCCGCGTCCACGTCCGCCTGGCTGAAGGTCGGGACCCGGCCTTCGGATTCTTTTTGGTTTGCTTCCCCTTCGCATGTCTCCGAGGCGCCGAAGGTCGTATCGAAGAGGAATTTTTTTACCGCCGTCATGTCCGTGACATTCGCCTAATACACCAGTTCGTCGTCTTCGCCGCCGCTGGAGATCATGATCTCGCCGCTGTCGGCCAGGGCCTTGGCGGCGGAGACGATGATGGATTGCGCCTCGTCCACGTCCTTCAGGCGCACCGCCCCCATCGCCTCCATGTCCTCTTTCATCATCTTGGCGGCGCGCTTCGACATGTTATCGAGGAACAGGGTCTTGAGCTCCTCCGAGGCGCCCTTCAGGGCCAGGGCGAGCTTGTCCTTCTCGATCTCGCGCAGGAGCATCTGGATGCCGCTGGAGTCGATGCGCGCGAGGTCGTCGAAGGTGAACATCAACTGCTTGATTTTCTCGCACGCTTCCCGGTTGCGGTCCTCGAGCGCCGTCATGAACCGGTTCTCGGTCGCCCGGTCCAGGCTGTTGAAGATGTCGGCCATCATCTCGTGGGCGTCCCGGCGGGTCGAGCGGGCAAGGTTGGTCATGAATTCGGCGCGCAGCGTCTTTTCCACGTGATCCAGGATGTCTTTCTGGACGGCTTCCATCCGCAGCATGCGCATCACCACTTCCATGGCGAAGTTCTCGGGCAGCACCGAAAGCACCCGCGCCGCATGCTCCCCCTTGAGCTTGGACAGCACCACGGCCACCGTTTGCGGGTATTCGTTCTTGAAATAGTTGGCGAGCACCGCCTCGTTGACGTTGCCCAGCTTGTCCCACATGGTGCGCCCGGCCGGGCCGCGGACTTCCTCCATGATCTGCTCGACCCGATCCTGGGGCAGGCTGCTGTAGAGCAGGCGCTCGGTGGTGTCGTATGAGCCGACCAACGAGCCCGCGGAAGACAGTTGGTCGGCGAACTCCACGAACAGACGCTCGATCACGACGGCATTGACGTTGCCCAGATTGGCCATGGTCTGGGAAAGCTCCCGGATCTCTTCGTCCTCCATCAATTCGAACAGTTTGGACGAGTGGTCCTGGCCCAGGGCGAGCATGAAGATCGATGCCTTCTGAGCGCCCGAAAGGCTGCGGTAATCGTCTTTGACCTGGGCCATGGCTCAGGTTGCCCGGCCGTCCTGGTACATCCAGGACCGCACTATGGAAAGGGCTTCCTCGGGGTGCTTGTCGACGATCTCGCCCACCTTTTTCACCGACGAAGCCTTGACCCGGCCCTCGACCTGGTCGATGTCGATCAGTTCCTCGAAATGTTCTTCTTCGGCCGGCGCGCTCTCGCCCGGCGCCTGCACCGCGGCGCTACTGGGGCCGGACAGGGCCGGTGTGGCGCTGGCCTGATCGGTAAGCAGTTTTGCGCCGCCCGCCGGGACCGCCGAGGGAATGGCCTCGAAGGCCCGGGTAACAAGAGGCCGGACCACCAACAGTATGACCAGGATGGCGACGATGCTCAGGACCAGGATCTCCGCCATGCGCAGGAGGTCGTTCTTTTCAAGGCCGAAGAACAACTCCAGGGGCTGTTCCAAGGTGTCGTCAACGTCCGCGAACTCCATATTGATGACCTCGACCGTGTCGCCCCGGTCGGCGCTGAAGCCGATGGCGCTGCGCACCAGTGTCGCGAGCAACTCCATTTCGGCCTCGCTGCGCGGCTGGTAGGTGAGATTGCCGTCGGCCCCGAGCTTGCGGGAGCCGTCCACCAGCACGGCGACCGAGAGCCGGTTGACGATGCCGGATTCGCGCACATGGTTGATGACCTTCTTGGAAATCTCGAAGTTGACGGTCTCCTCGATGCGGCTTTCAGACGTGCTCCTGCTGGCGTTGTCGCCGCCGCTCAGGTTCGGGTCGGGCAGGTTGCCGGCCACGCTGACGGGCAGGTTTCCCTCGGCGTCCTTGCTGCTCGACGTCTCCTCGGTGCTCTGGGTCGAGCGCACCACCTGGCCGTCGGGGTCGAACCGTTCCTCGCTGATGCTGATGCGGTCGAAGTCCATATTGGCCGACACTTCGGCGCGCACCTTGCCGAATCCCACGGTCTTCTCGAGCAGTTCCTCGATGGTCCGGGCGAGACGGCCCTCGAAGGTCCGCCGCCGTTCCTCGGCCTTGGCGGCCAGGGCGCCCGGGCCGTCGTCGTCGAAGCCGCGGGCCAGCAGGGTGCCCTTGTCATCGACGATGGAAATGCGGCTCGGGACCAACGACGGTACGGCGGCGGCGACAAGGTGTTGGATGGCCATCACCTGCGACTTGTCGAGGCGGCCGGCGCCGCGCATCCTGAGGATGACCGAGGCGCTGGGTTTTTGCGCCTCGCGGCTGAACAGCCGCCGCTTGGGCATCACCAGGTGCACGCGGGCCGAACGCACGCTGCCCAATGTGCGGATGGTGCGGCTCAACTCGCCTTCCAGGGCGCGCACCAGGTTGATGTTCTGGACGAAGTTGGTGGTGCCCAGAGAATCGGCGTTGTCGAAGATCTCGTAGCCGATGGTGCCGCCGTTGGGCAAACCCTGGTCCGCCATGCTCATGCGCAGCCTGAACACGGTGTCCTCGGCGACGTAGACCTGGGTGCCGCCGTTGCGCAGTTCGTATGGCGTCTTCGTGCTTTCCAGTTGGGCCACGATGCGCGACGAATCGCCCAAATCCAGGTCCCCATACAGAAGGGCCATCGGCGGCGCCGCCAGCCGGGCGGTCAAAAAGATGAAAAAGGCAATCAGGGCAACGCCCACGCCTCCCAGCACCGCCAAGCGCATGGGGCCCAGATTACGCAGGGCCTGCGTGATGTTGTCCACTCGATTCCCCTTGTTCCGAGCTCGAAACGCCTGCCGTTTTCCGCGGCCGCGCCAATCCCTTTATCGGCAGGGAGAGCCTAGCGAGGGGATCGTGAAAAAGTGGTTAACACCCGGCAGATTTTGCCTAGTTCTTACTAGTTCTTACCTGCACTATTTCGTGTAGGTGCGGACGATTTGGTGGAGGGTGGAAACGGGCCCGAGGCGGGATTCGGGGCCAATGCGGGGTTCGGGGCCATTGCGGTACTCCTTGGTGCGCGTGGCGCGCAGTCCCGCCAGGCCGTGCGTATCCAGCAGGCGTTGCCAGGAGCGGAACTCGTCGACGGAGAGGGCGTAGCGGTCGCAGGCCTCCTCGAGGGAAATCAGCCCGGCACGTACCCCGGCCACGACTTCCGCCTTGCGGCGCATGACCCACCGCTTGGTATTCGGCGGCGGCAGGTCGTCCCGGGTCATCGGCGCGCCGGTGGGGCTCAGGGCCTCGCGGGAGCGCGCGTTGCCGGGGCAATGGGGCTTGTTCTCGGTCATTGGCCGTTTCGGTATTCCTAGGCGCTTTCACCTTCCGTATATGCGAACCCGCGTTAAAGAACCGCTAATGAATAGGGTTTGAATTCGGTTAACGGCATCGGGACGTTGCCCCGTGCGGATGGCGCGCAAAACCTCGGGGTGAAAACGAAATGGTCCCGGCGACGGCCGGAGGGCCGCGCCGGGACCAGGGTGGGGACGGTGGTCGTGGTCGTGGTCGTGGTTGTGGTTGTCAGGTTTCGTTAGGTGAGCGGGTTACCGCTTGACGCGCAACAGCTCCTCCAGCATGTCGTCGGTTGTGCTGATGATCTTGGCGGAGGCCGAAAAGGCCCTCTGAACCACGATCATCTTGGTGAATTCCTCGCCGATGTCGACGGTGGAGGCCTCCAGGGCCCCCTGGATGATCTGGCCGGCGGGGCCGTTGTCGGCCACGCGGAGGGTGACGTCGCCCGAACCCTCGGTGGCGCTCCAAACGTTGCCGGTCTTGGATTCCAACCCGTTGACGTTGACGAACGTGGCGATGGGGATTTGGTAGATGGGCCGGGTTTCGCCGTTGTCGAACAGGGCGGTCACCAGGCCGCTGGTGGAGATGGTGACCCCGGCAAAGGTGCCGAACCGGGATCCGTTCTGGTTGATGAACACGGGGGTGAACGAGGCGCCGAACTGGGTGAAGCCGTCGGCGATACCGACGGTGCCCAGATCCAGGGTGATTTTCTTCGACGCCCCGGCGGCGTCGTTCATGTCCGAGGCGCCGCTGGCGAGGTCCAGGATCTCGAGCTTCTTCACGTTGAAGGCGCTGGGCAGGCCGTCGCTGTTGAAGATGATGCCGTGGTTCGTATTTACCGCGTACGTCCCGCCGGCGGCATAGGTCGCCGTGCCGTCCGGTTCCGTGGGGATGTTGGTGAAGGTGCCGGAGAAGACGACGTCGAAGGTGCCGCTGGCCAGGGACGAAATCACCAGCGTGTTGGGCGTACCCGACGGCGTGGGTTCCGAGGCGTCGTTGTTTTGCCTGGTCCTGATGGCCGTGCCGCCGGCGGCGTAGTTGGGGTCGTTGGCCTCGATGGACGCCTCCAGGTCGGCCAGCATGTTGGCCAGCGAATCGATGCGGATGTTCAAATCGTTGTCATTGCTTACCTCGCCCGAATCGAAGGTATAGGTGATGCCGTTGATGGTCATGGTTTCGGTGTTGGCGGGGACGCCGGGGAAGCTGAATTGGATGTAATCCTGGTAGGCCGTGGCCGGCTTTTTCACCGTGAAGGCGTTGTCCTGCGCCGTGATCCGGGTGCCGGTGCCGTCCAGGAGACCCGTCGGGTCGATCGCGATCGCCCGCGTGCCGTCGTCCTTGAACAGGATGGTGGTGGTGCTGGCGGAGCTGACCACGATCCGGTTGTTCGTGGTGTCGAAGTCCGAATCGCTGGCGATGACCGCGGCCACCAGGGACGCCACGTCCTGGGTCACGGTGGTGTTGGTGCGGACGTCGACCTGCTTGACGGTCGCGGTGTCGGCGGGTGGGACGCCGCTCGTGTTGAAAGTGTACGTGATGCCCTCGATGATCACGGTAGCGCCGTCGTTCGGACGCCTGGCGATGCCGTTGGCGTCAAGGGTGTTGAACTCGAGTTGGCCGGTGCTTGCGTACACCAGCGCGGTGGGGCTGGTGCCGTCCTCGATGGTCAGGACGGCGGCCCCCGAGGGCGGCGCCACGGACAGGTCCCACTGGTTTTCGGTCGGCGATTTCGTATAGACGAAGCTGATATTGGCCGCGTTGCCCAGGGAATCGAAGAACTGCACATCGGTCTTGTGGGTCGCGCCCGCGGTGTCGTTCGCCGGCAGGTTGGTGCCGATGCCGATCGTGCTGGTCGCCGACGCGGTGCCGCCGACCTGGCTCAGGTTCACCGTCCCCAGGTAGTCGGTGGAGACGATGTTCTGGTTGGAGACGGTGAGCGACGTGTTGGCGGGAATCACGTTGCCGTTGGCGTCCGTCGGCCAGGCCTGCAGGTAGAATCCGGCC
Source organism: Pseudomonadota bacterium (assembly GCA_022545455.1). GTDB lineage: Bacteria > Pseudomonadota > Alphaproteobacteria > Rhodospirillales > 2-02-FULL-58-16 > JACZQZ01. The sequence goes on along the minus strand of JACZQZ010000074.1, from coordinate 804 downwards.
GTGTTCCTGAGGAACCCCGATTTGTCCTGGAAGAACGAGCCGGCGCGGGTGTACAGGAACTCGTTGCTGATGGTCGGCGTATTGACCTCGTTGACGACGAAATAGCCCTGACCGGAGATGGAGATGTCCGTTTGCGAGGTGGACGCCTGCAACAGGCCCTGTACGCCGGTGTCCTGGCGCGGTTTCGACTGCACGCCGCCGGCCGAAAACAACGTCGACGAGGTCTGCTTGGTGACCAGGGTCTGGAAGTCGACCCGGGTGTTCTTGTAGCCCACCGTGCTGACGTTGGTGATGTTGTCGGCGATGGCGCCCATGGCGCTGCTCTGGGCCGTCAGCCCGGAAACGCCAGAAGACAGTGCACCAAATAAGCTCATTTTCGTTCTCCTTCGATTTGCCGGTTCTTCGGCCGCGTGCGTTATAGGGTCGGGTCGGGCGGAGGATTGGTGGCTCCGCTTGACGATACCGCGTCCGGCGGCGCGCTGGCCGGGGTCTCCTTGACCGAGAGGACGTCGTCCATGGACACGGTCACGTCGCCCAGGAACAGGGATATGGCGCCGTCGTCCGCGCCGGCGCCGGTGACCCGGCCGAAGACGGTCTGCTCGACCTCGAGCAGGTTGCCGGCCCTGTCCAGGGCGCCGACGACGACGGTGTAGGCGCCGTCCGGCTGCTCGACGCCGCCGGCCGACTTGCCGTCCCACACGAAACTGTGTTTGCCGGTCCCGGTTTCGCCTTCGCCGACGAACACGGTCAGGCCGGAGGAATTCATGATGGTGATGGTGACGTCCGTGGCATTGACGCCGAGGG
>JACZQZ010000073.1 GCA_022545455.1 Pseudomonadota bacterium | reverse complement strand
GGGTTCTCCCTCGAGGAAATCGGCGAGATCATCGACCTCTACGACACCGACCCCACGGAGGTGTCGCAGCTCCGCCTCTTCCTCGAAAAGATCGCCGGACGCCGCGCCGTGCTGGCGCGCCAGCAAAGGGACATCGCCGCCATCGTCGGCGAACTGGACGGCCTCAAGGCCCAATGCTCCCAGCTTCTCAGGCGCAAGGAGCGGGCCGCCGCCGGCGCCTGATTGGTTGCGCTGGTACCAGGGATCGCGATCCCTGGGTACGCCTGGTCATCGCAAGAGAATCTCCTTGTGCCAAGCGCTGGCCCACGGGCTTTTTAAGGCGCCGTAGGCCCCGCGCCCCCCAGGCCTAGGGCCCCAAGAAACCCTTGGCGTGAGGTACAACCCCACCCCGGCCCGGGCCGGGGCCGGCCCATCCGGGGCCTCCAACCGCGTAGTTGACGTTTACGTAAACGTAAAGTAAGATGGTGTCCGCCGCCGCCGCGGCCGGGCCTCCGTTTGGTCGGCGCCGGGACGCCGCCGGAGGTACCCCGCGCCGGCGCCGCTGGCGGGCTCGGGCGCCCTGGGGCGGGCGGATGGGACGTGCGGGATTACCCCAACAGGTGGAACGGCCATGGTTGCCAAAGACTTTCCCGGCCTCGACTTCGGCCTTGGCGAAACGGCCGACATGCTGCGCCGGACCGTGCGCGGCTTCGCCGGCCGGGAAATCGCCCCGCGCGCCGCCGATATCGACCGCGACAACGCGTTCCCCGCCGACCTGTGGCGCAAGATGGGGGACCTGGGCCTGCTCGGCATCACGGTCGAGGAGGACCTGGGCGGCGCCGGCATGGGCTATCTGGAGCACGTGGTGGCGATGGAGGAGATCAGCCGCGCCTCGGCCTCGGTGGGCCTCAGCTACGGGGCCCATTCCAACCTCTGCGTCAACCAGATCCGCCGCCACGGCACCGCGGCGCAGAAGCGCGCCTACCTGCCCGGGCTGATCAGCGGCGAGCGCGTCGGCGCCCTGGCCATGAGCGAGGCCGGCGCCGGCTCCGACGTGGTCTCCATGCGCCTCAGCGCCGACAGGAAGGGCGACCGCTACGTCTTCAACGGCACCAAGATGTGGATCACCAACGGGCCCGCGGCCGATACCCTGGTGGTCTACGCCAAGACCGACCCCGACGCCGGCGCCCGGGGCATCACCGCCTTCATCGTCGAGAAGGGGTTCAAGGGGTTCACCACGGCGCAGAAGCTGGACAAGCTGGGCATGCGCGGCTCCGACACCTGCGAGCTGGTGTTCGACGAATGCGAGGTGCCGGCCGAAAACGTGCTCGGCGGGGCGGGGCGCGGCGTCGACGTGCTCATGAGCGGGCTCGATTACGAGCGCGCGGTGCTGGCCGCCGGGCCCCTCGGCATCATGCAGGCGTGCATGGACGTGGTCGTGCCCTATGTCCACGAGCGCAAGCAGTTCGACCAGCCCATCGGTACCTTCCAGCTCATGCAGGGCAAGCTCGCCGACATGTACACGACCATGAACGCCTGCAAGGCCTACGTCTACGCGGTGGCCCGCGCCTGCGACCGCGGGGCGACGACGCGCAAGGACGCCGCCGGGGCCATCCTCTATGCCGCCGAAAGGGCCACCTGGATGGCCCTCGAGGCCATTCAGTGCCTGGGCGGTTACGGCTACATCAACGAGCATCCGACGGGCCGCCTCCTGCGCGACGCCAAGCTGTACGAGATCGGCGCCGGGACATCGGAAATCCGCCGCTGGCTCATCGGCCGGGAATTGTTCGAGGAGACGGCATAGGAAGGGCTCCCGAGGCAAAGTACTTGCCATATTTTCCATTTTATGGCATATATTTAGAATATGACATATTCAGATAATACTGGCAGATGAAAACGTATAGGACAAAACTTGCCCCTGGGGGCCGTATCGTCGTCCCGGCGGCCCTGCGCAAGGCCATGGGCCTCGAGGTGGGGGACGAAATCCTCATGCGGCTCGAGGGCGGCGAAGCGCGGCTGTACACGCGCGAACAGGCCATCCGCCGGGCGCAGGAACTGGTGCGCCGGTATGTGCCCGAAGGGGAAAGCCTCGTCGATGAACTCCTGGAGGACCGCCGGCGCGAGGTGGAGCAGGAAGAGGCCGAAGCCGCCGAATCGGCCGCGTGGCAGGCGAAGCACAAGGCCGCCCAGTGACCACGCACGTCGCCGACGCCTCCGCCATTCTGGCGATGCTGGATCGCGAGCCGGGTCACCAGCGGGTCGAGGCGGCGTTGGCCGAAACCGTGATGTCGACCGTCAATCTGGCCGAGATCGTGACCAGTTTGATCAACAAGGGGATTCCGGCCGCCGATGCGCGCCGCACCACGGAGTCGTTGGAAATCGAGACCGTTCCCCTCGACCGGGAACTGGCGCTCGCGGCGGGGGTCTTGCGGGAGGGGACCCGATCCCACGGCCTGTCCCTCGGCGACCGCGCCTGTCTGGCGCTTGGCAGGCATCTGGCGCTTCCGGTGTTGACCGCCGACCGGACCTGGGCGGACCTGGACGTGGGCATAGAGATCCAGCTCATCCGCTGAGCGGGAATTGGGACGGACGCAATTGACAAACGCGAGACGGAACCGATGACAAACGCCAGACAAAGCAAGCTCCGCCTGCCCGCCGTCGACCCCTCGACGGTGCCGGCCAAGGTGGGCTCGGCCTATCCGCAACCGTTCGCGGCGGCCGTGGCGGCGCGGGAGAAGCGCGCCCTCGGCGACGCCCTTGGACTGAGGACCTTCGGCGTCAACCTGGTGCGGCTGGCGCCGGGAGTCCTGTCTTCGCAGCGCCACTGGCACAGCCGCCAGGACGAATTCGTGTACGTGGTCGAGGGCGAACTGGTCCTCGTCACCGATGCCGGCGAGCAGACGTTGTCGGCCGGCATGGCCGCCGGATTTCCGGCCGACTCCGGCGACGGGCACCATCTGATCAACCGGTCGGACCGGGACGCCCTCTACATCGAGGTCGGCGACCGCAGGGCCGGCGACGAGGTCGATTACCCCGACATCGACATGCAACGGCGTCCTATCGATGGCGAACCCAGGTTCGTCCGCCGGGACGGCACACCCTATTGAGGGATAGAAAGGACGTGACATGACCGCCCCCGATCCCATCGTCATCGTCGGCGCCGCCCGCACGCCCATGGGCGGCTTCCAGGGCGCGCTCAAGGACGTGCCGGCGCCCGGGCTCGGCGGCGCCGCCATCGGCGCCGCCCTGGATCGCGCCGGCGTCGAGCCCGAGGACGCGGGCGAGGTGATCATGGGCCTGGTGCTGGCCGCCGGCATAGGCCAGGCGCCGGCCCGCCAGGCCGCCTTCGGCGCCGGCGTCCCCGACGACGTCGGCTGTACCACGGTCAACAAGATGTGCGGCTCGGGCATGAAGGCGGCCATGCTGGCCATGGACGCCATCACCGCCGGGTCGGGCGCGGTCAAGGTCGCCGGCGGCATGGAGAGCATGAGCAACGCGCCGTACCTGCAGGCCCGTGGCGGCTTTCGCATGGGCCACGGGCGGATCTACGACCACATGTTCGTGGACGGCCTCGAGGACGCCTACGACAAGGGCCGCCTGATGGGCACCTTCGCCGAGGACACCGCCGAGGCCTACCAGTTCACCCGCGAGGCCCAGGACGCGTTCGCCATCGAATCCCTGAGGCGCGCGGCGAAGGCGATCGAGGACGGCACCTTCGCCGCCGAGATCGAGCCGGTCACCGTGAAGACGCGCCAGGGCGAGACGGTGGTGGCCGTGGACGAGCAGCCGCTGAAGGCGAAGCCCGACAAGATCCCCGGCCTCAAGCCCGCCTTCCGCGAGGGCGGCACGGTGACGGCGGCCAACTCCAGCTCCATCTCCGACGGCGGCGCGGCGCTGGTGCTGATGCGCCGGTCCGAGGCCGACAGGCGGGGCATCGCGCCCCTGGCCACGGTCGATGCCCATGCCACCCACGCCCAGGCCCCGGCCTGGTTCACCACGGCCCCCATCGAGGCCGTGCGCAAGGTCCTGGACAAGGCCGGCTGGAGCCTGGGAGAGGTGGACCTGTACGAGATCAACGAGGCCTTCGCCGTGGTCACCATGGCCGCCATGCGGGACCTGGACATCCCCCATGACAAGGTCAACGTGCACGGCGGCGCCTGCGCGCTCGGCCATCCCATCGGCGCGTCGGGTGCGCGCATCATCGTCACCCTGCTCGCCGCTTTGCAAAAATACGACCTGAGGAAGGGCGTCGCCGCCTTGTGCATCGGCGGCGGCGAGGCCACCGCCATGGCCATCGAACGGGTGGTCTGAATGCGTACGGGCTCCGTATACTGGGTGCCCGCGGCCCGACCGAGCGGATCGCGGGGAAAGGGGGTTTCGCCATGCCCACCGTGCTGATCACCGGCGCCAGCCGGGGCCTTGGCCTCGAGTTCGCGCGCCAGTACGCCGCCGACGGCTGGCGGGTGATCGCCACCTGCCGCAATCCCGCCGGCGCCCGCGAGCTGGCGGGCCTGGGCGGCGGCGTCGACGTCCATGCCCTGGACGTCACCGATCATGGGCGCATCCAGGCCCTGGCCAAGACCCTGAAACGCGATGCCATCGACGTGCTGATCAACGGGGCCGGCATCTACGGGCCGCGCCCGGCGCCCCTCGGCGGGGTGAACTACGCCGCCTGGGCCGAGGTGCTTCGCGTCAACGCCATGGCGCCGCTGACGGTTTCGGAAGGCTTCGACGATCACGTGGCGCGCAGCGATCTCAAGCGCATCGTCACCATCACCAGCCGCATGGGCAGCATCGCCGACAACGATTCCGGCGGCTCCTACATCTACCGCTCCTCCAAGGCGGCGCTGAACGCGGTGATGAAAAGCCTGTCGGTGGACCTCAGGCCCCGGGGCATCACCGTGGTGGTGATCCACCCGGGCTGGGTCAAGACCGACATGGGCGGACCCAGCGCCCTGATCGATCCGGAGGAAAGCGTCTCCGCCATGCGCAAGGTCATCGCCGGCCTGACCATGGAGGACAGCGGCCGCTTCTTCAACTACGACGGACCCGAGATCCCGTGGTAGGGCGATGCAGGAATAGTATATTTCACCGCAGAGAACACAGAGACCACAGAGAAAACAGAGAGCACAGAGAAGGAAGAAATATTCACCATATAAGTATAAAGACAAAAAGATAACAGAATAGAAAGGGAAATAAAACAATTAATTTGATGAAAAAATGCTTTAATATGTTATTTTACTTAATGTTATTTGTGTATTGGTCGTAGTTGTTTTCTCGTTCTCTGCGTTCTCTGCGTTCTCTGCGTTCTCTGTGATCTCTGTGGTTAATAAATAAACTTGGATTCTGTCGGAAACTTCGGTCGCTTCGCGGGGTAGGTAAGAGATGACCAAGACCATCGAGTTCTATTTCGATTTCTCCTCGCCCTATGGCTACTTCGCCAGCCACGCCATCGACGACCTGGCGGCCAAGTACGGGCGCGAGGCGGTATGGAAGCCCATCATGCTGGGGCCCGTCCTCAAGCGGACCGGCGGCCTGCCCGCCGTCGCCCAACCGATCAAGGGCGAATACTGTGTCCACGACTGGGAGCGCCTGGGCCGCTTCATGGAGGTGCCCTGGGTCATGCCCGACCCCTTCCCCATCGCCACCCTGGCCGCCGCGCGGGCCTTCTATTGGCTGGACGACCGCGACCGGGCGCAGGCCAGGCTGTTCGCCAAGACGGCGTTCGCCGCCTATTTCGGCGAGGGCCGCGACATCACGCCGGCGGAGACCGTGGCCGACCTGGCCGAGCCCCTGCACGTGGACCGGGACGCGCTGCTGGCCGCGGTTCAGGACCCGGCGATCAAGGAACGCCTGAAACAGGAAACCAGCCAGGCCATGGAGCGGGGCGTCTTCGGCTCGCCGTTCATCTTCGTCGACGGCGAGGGGTTCTGGGGCTCCGACCGCCTGTGGATGGTGAGACGGTGGCTCAAGCGGGGCGGATGGTAGGGGCGTCATGCCGGTCCTGAAAACCGCGGTCCGGCCCGGCGCGGGCAATTTCGACGCCAACGCCGCCGCCATGGAGGCCCAGGTCGAGGACCTGCGCGCCACCGTCGCCAAGGTCACGCAAGGGGGCGGCGCGCGGGCACGCAAGCGCCACGTCAAGAACGGCAAGCTGCTGCCGCGCGAGCGCATCCAGAGGCTCCTCGACGCGGGCTCGCCGTTCCTCGAGCTGTCCCAACTCGCCGCCTTCGGCATGTACGGGGGCGACGCGCCCGGCGCCGGCATCATCACCGGCGTCGGCCGCATCCAGGGCCAGGAATGCGTGGTCATCGCCAACGATCCCACGGTCAAGGCCGGCATCTATTTCCCGATCACGGTGAAGAAACACCTGCGCGCCCAGGAGATCGCCCGCGAGAACGCCCTGCCGTGCATCTACCTGGTGGAATCCGGCGGCGCCAACCTGCCCCGGCAGGACGAGGTTTTTCCCGACCGCGACCACTTCGGCCGCATCTTCTACAACCAGGCCAACCTGTCGGCGGCCGGCATCCCCCAGGTGGCGGTGGTGCATGGCTCGTGCACGGCGGGCGGGGCCTACGTGCCGGCCATGTCGGACGAAAACATCATCGTCCGCAACCAGGGAACCATCTTCATCGGCGGCCCGCCGCTGGTCAAGGCGGCCACCGGCGAGGTGGTGAGCGCCGAGGACCTGGGCGGCGCCGACGTCCATACGCGGGTCTCCGGCGTCGCCGACCATTACGCCCTCGACGACGGCCATGCCCTGGCCATCGCCCGGCGGATCGTGGGCACGTTCAACCGGCAAAAGCGGATCGACCTGGCCGTCCGCGAGTCCCGCGATCCCCTGTACGAGGCGGACGGGGTCTACGGCGTGGTCCCCACCGACATCAAGAAGCCGTTCGAGGTGCGCGAGGTGATCGCGCGCATCGTCGACGGCTCCGAATTCGACGAGTTCAAGCAACTGTACGGGACCACGCTGGTGTGCGGCTTCGCCCACATCTTCGGCTATCCGGTCGGCATCATCGCCAACAACGGGATCCTGTTTTCCGAATCGGCGCTGAAGGGGGCCCACTTCGTCGAGCTGTGCAGCCGGCGCCGCATCCCGCTGGTTTTCCTGCAGAACATTCCCGGCTTCATGGTCGGCCGCAAATACGAAGCCGGCGGCATCGCCAAGGACGGCGCCAAGATGGTCACCGCGGTGGCGTGCACGCGGGTACCGCGGTTCACGGTCATCATCGGCGGCAGCTTCGGCGCCGGCAACTACTCCATGTGCGGGCGGGCGTACTCGCCCAGGTTCCTGTGGATGTGGCCCAATGCCCGCATCTCGGTCATGGGCGGCGAGCAGGCGGCCGACGTGCTGGCCACCATCAAGCGGGACGCCATCGAGGCGCGCGGCGAAACCTGGGACGCGGACGACGAGGAGGCGTTCCGCAAACCCCTCCTCGACCAGTACGAAACCCAGGGCCACCCCTATTACGCCAGCGCCCGGCTGTGGGACGACGGAATCATCGACCCCGCCGACACCCGCATGGTGCTCGGCCTGGGGCTGTCGGCGGCCCTCAACGCGCCGGTCGAGGAAACCACGTTTGGCATTTTCCGGATGTAGTTCCGAGGTCTCCGTAGGAAAAACGTGTATCGAGCCCCCAAGACACCAAGAACACCAAGGAAAAGAGAACATTAAATTATTTATTTTTAAAACCCTCTGCGGTCCTCTGCGTCCTCTGCGTTTCGAATTTCAACGCGGAGGACGCAAAGGAACGCGGAGGAAAAGAAAGAACCTGCCTACCGCCAAGACGCCAAGAACACCAAGTATGTTGCAAACATATTAAGCGTCTTTTGCGCCTTGGTGGTCTTGGTGCCTTAGTAGTTATTTGGGAATTTTGGAAGACATGACCGACACGCCGCTGATCACCGAAATCGACGACACCGGCGCCGGCTGGCTGATCCTCAACCGGCCCGAGGTGCACAACGCCTTCGACGACGCCCTCATCGCGCAGTTGACGGAGGCCTTGCGCGACATGGAGGGCCGGCCCCAGGTCCGCGCCGTGGTGCTGGCGGCCGAGGGCCGGAACTTCTCCGCCGGCGCCGACCTCAACTGGATGCGCCGCACGGCGGACTACGCCTTCGACGAAAACGTGGACGACGCCCTCGGCCTGGCCGGGCTCATGCGCACCCTGGACCGCCTCGCCAAGCCCACCCTGGCGCTGGTCCAGGGCGCCGCCATCGGCGGCGGCGTCGGGCTGGTGGCGGCGGCCGACATCGCCATTGCCGCGGACGACGCCACCTTCTGCCTGGCCGAGGTCAAGCTGGGCCTGACCCCGGCGGTGATCGCGCCATGCGTGGTCGCCGCCATGGGCGCGCGCCAGGCGCGGCGCTATTTCCTCACCGCCGAACGCTTCGGCGCCGCCGAGGCGCTTGACATGGGCCTGGTGCACGCCGTGGTGCCGGCGGACCAACTGCGCGCCACCGCCCGGCGTATGCTCGGGTTGCTCGCCGGGAACGGACCGCGGGCCCTGGCCGACGCCAAGGACCTGATCTTCGCGGTCGGCGAACGCGCCGCCGACGAGGCCATGATGCGCGACGTCGCCGAGCGCACCGCCCGGTCGCGCGCCTCGGACGAGGGCCGGGAAGGCATGGCGGCGTATCTGGAAAAACGCAAACCGGCCTGGACCAGGGAATAGCCGGCCATGTTCGGAAAGCTTCTCATCGCCAACCGCGGCGAGATCGCGTGCCGCGTCGTGCGCACGGCGAAGGCGCTGGGATTGCGCACGGTCGCCGTCTTCTCGGAAGCCGACCGGGACGCCTTGCACGTGGAGGCGGCGGACGAGGCCGAATGCATCGGCCCGGCGCCGGCCGCCGACAGTTATCTGAACATCGACGCCATCGTCGGGGCGGCGCGCCGCTCCGCGGCCGACGCCGTGCATCCCGGCTACGGGTTCCTGGCCGAGAACGCCGACTTCGCCGAGGCCGTGGAAAAGGCCGGGCTCGTCTTCGTCGGGCCGCCGGCCCGGGCCATCCGCGCCATGGGCGACAAATCCGTGGCCAAGGCGATCATGGAGAAGGCCGGCGTGCCCGTCGTGCCCGGATACCACGGCGCCAGGCAGGATCTGGCCACCCTCGGCAAGGCGGCGCAAAAGATCGGCTACCCGGTGCTGGTCAAGGCGTGCAAAGGCGGCGGCGGCCGGGGCATGCGGGTGGTGGACGACCGATCGGCGCTGAAGGCGGCGGTGGCGGCGTGCCGGCGCGAGGCCAAGGCGGCCTTCGGCGACGGCGCGCTGCTGGTGGAAAAGTACCTGTCCCGGCCGCGCCACGTGGAGGTCCAAATATTCGCCGATTCCCACGGCAACGCGGTGCACCTGTTCGAGCGCGACTGCTCCATCCAGCGCCGCCACCAGAAAGTGATCGAGGAGGCCCCGGCATCCGCGCTGCCCGGCCGGCTCAGGGAGGAGATGGCCGAAGCGGCGCTGGCGGCGGCCAGGGCCATCGGCTACGTGGGCGCGGGAACGGTGGAGTTCCTCTTTGCCGAAGACGGTCGCTTCTACTTCATGGAAATGAACACCCGGCTCCAGGTGGAGCACACGGTGACCGAGATGCTGGTGGACGCGGATTTGGTGGCGTGGCAACTGGCGGTCGCCGCCGGGGAGACGCTGCCCCGCCGACAGGGCGAGCTCGAGCCGGCCGGCCACGCCATCGAGGCGCGCCTGTACGCCGAGGACCCGGGGCGGGATTTCCTTCCCGGCGGCGGGCGGCTGGAGCGGTTCCGCCTGCCCGACCTGGACGGGTACGCCGGAAGCGTCAGGATCGACACCGGGATGCGCGAGGGCGACGACATCCCCATCCATTACGACCCCCTGATCGCCAAGGTGATCGTGTGGGGCGATACCCGCCCACGCGCCGTCCAGCGCCTGGGCCGGGTGCTGGCCGACATCGAAGTGGCGGGAGTCGTTACCAACCTCGATTTCCTGCGCGCCGTCGCCGCCCATCCGGCCTTCGCCGCCGGGGACGTGGACACCGGCTTCATCGACCGGCACCTGGCCGGCCTGCTGGCCAGGGAGGAAGCGGCGCCGGAGCGGATACTGGCGCTGGCCTGCCTGGAGGTGCTGCTGGGCCGCGCCGCCGAGGCCCGCCGGTCGGCCCTCCGGTCGGCCGATCCCCAATCGCCTTGGCACCTGACCAACGGCTGGCGGCTCAACGAGGACAGCCGCCACGTGCTCACCTTCGTCGACGGCGCCGCCGAGGTAACGGTGGCTGTGCGGTACCGGGGCCGGGGCTTCCTCCTGGAGCTGCCTTCCGGGCCCATGGCCGCGGGTGGCGAGATCGACGACGCGGGCACCCTGATCGCCGATCTCGCGGGGACGCGGGTCAAGGCGACGATGTCCCGGCAGGGCTCCCAGCTGACCGTCATCGCCTTCGGCGCCCGTCACACCCTCACCGTCGTCGACCCGGCGGCCCTGGCCGCGGGGCAGGAGGCGCCGGCCGCCGGACTCACCGCCCCCATGCCGGGCAAGGTCGTCCAGGTCGAGGTCAAGCCCGGCGCCCGCGTCCGGCGCGGGGCCACCCTTGTGGTGCTGGAGGCCATGAAGATGGAACACGCCATCATCGCCCCGGCGGACGGCACCGTGGTCGAGGTCCATTTCGCGCCCGGCGATCAGGTGGAGGAAGGGGCGGAACTGCTGTCCTTCGACGACGGCGAGGATTCACCCTAGCCATTCGCCGGCCGCGGACCGGGAACCGGGCGGAAAGAATGTTTCCGGTGTAAATTCGGTCGCCTCGGGATACGGTACGGTAAGAAAGACGTAATCGGGCCGTGCGGGGCGGGAGGAATGGCGGACTTAGATCTCAGCGACCTGAGAATCCTGATCGTCGACGATTACCCGCCCATGCGTGCGATACTCAAGGTCATGCTAAAGGCCCTGGGTGTTCGGGACATCGGCGAGGCGAATGACGGGTTGGCCGCCATCGACGAGATGAACGGATTCCACGCCGACATCGTCATCGCCGACTACAGGATGGTGCCCATGGACGGCGTGGAATTGACTCTCCGGATTCGCGACGGCGCCGCCGGGATCGATCCGTTCACGCCGGTCATCATGGTATCCGGCCATTCGGAGAAGAGCAGGATATACCAGGCGCGGGACGCGGGCGTCACCGAGTTCCTGGTCAAACCCATTTCCGCCACGTTTTTGTATTACCGGTTGCGCGCGGTAATCGAAAACCCGCGCCCCTTCATCCGGTCGCCGGATTTCTTCGGCCCGGACCGCCGCCGCCGTGCCATGGCGTTCGAAGGGCCGGACCGCCGCAAGGTGCCATACGAATACACCGTCAGCGAGCGGCAAAGCGAACGGCCCGGCTAGGGTTGCCAGGCCGCCGCTGACGGCGGTTGGCGATTCCCGGGCACAGGTGTGCGCCGGCAGACACGGACGGCGGGGAACTTAGATGCGTCTTCCCTCGAAGGTCAAGATGGTCGAGGTCGGGCCCCGCGACGGCCTGCAGAACGAGCCCGGGACGGTGGCGGCCGCGGTCAGGATCGGGTTCATCGACCGCCTGGCGGGGGCCGGCTTTCGGGTGGTGGAGGCGGGCAGTTTCGTGTCCGCCGAACGGGTGCCGCAGATGGCCGATACCGCCGAAGTGATGGCCGGCATCGCGCGCAAGCCCGGCGTCAGCTATCCTGTCCTGGTCCCCAACATGAAAGGCTTCGAGGCGGCGGTGGCGGCCGGGGCCGGGGAGGTCGCCGTATTCGCCGCGGCGTCGGAGACGTTCTCGCGGAAGAACATCAACTGCTCCATCTCCGGGAGCCTGGAACGGTTCGCGCCCGTGTGCGCGGCGGCGAAGGCAAAAGCCATGCGCGTACGCGGCTATGTCTCCTGCGTGCTGGGCTGTCCGTACGAAGGGGACGTGCCGGCGGCGGCCGTGGCCCGGGTGGCCGGGCGCCTGCTGGCCATGGGCTGTTACGAAATCTCGCTGGGCGATACCATCGGCGTCGGCACCCCGGCCCGGGCGCAAGACCTTGTGGACGCGGTGGCCCGGGTGGTGCCGGTGGAGAAGCTGGCGGTGCATTTTCACGATACCTACGGCCAGGCGCTGGCCAATATCCTGGCGGTCCTGGAGCGCGGCGTGGCGGTCACCGACGGCTCGGTGGCCGGCCTCGGCGGCTGTCCGTACGCCGAGGGCGCGTCGGGCAACGTCGCCTCGGAGGACGTGCGCTACATGCTGGGAGGGCTCGGCGTGGAAACCGGCATCGACCTGGACGCCCTGGTGGAGGCCGGGCGGTTCATCTGCGCGGCGCTGGGCCGCAAGCCGGCCTCCAAGGTCGCCCTGGCGTGGGCGGGCGGGGACGGTCCGTGACCGTCCACCTGATCAAGATGGCCGTCGGCGTGGGCGACGTCCCGCACCTGGCCCGTATCCAGGCGGGCCGCCTTCGCCAGGCGCGGGAGCGGGGCGAGGCGGCCGTGCTCCGCCATTACACCCGTCATACGCCCCGGCGGTCGGCGGAATTGACAGACGGCGGTTCGCTGTACTGGGTGATCAAGGGGTTCGTCCGCGTCCGCCAGGAAATCCGCGCCGTGGAAAGGGGCGTCAATGCCGAGGGCCGCCCGTCCTGCGCCCTGGTTCTTGACCCCGACCTGGTGAGGACCTCGCTTCAGGCGTGCAGACCGTTCCAGGGCTGGCGATACCTCGGGGCTGAAAACGCGCCCGCGGACCTCAGCCCCCTGGCCGAGGAAACGGACGGCGTGCCCCGGGAATTGGCCGCCGAGCTCAGGCACCTGGGGCTGTTGTGAGGGCGCCGGCGTCCCCGCCGCGCGGGTTGCCCGGCCGCCGGCCGGCGCCCCTGGCTGGTCTTTCGAAAATTGTACTTAATTGTGGACTATCAATCTTAGAGAGTATATCGGGAGCGTGGGCACGTACAACCTCGAACGGCTGAACTTCCTCGTCGTCGACGACAACAGGCACATGCGGTCCCTGGTGCGAAGCGTGCTGCACGCGCTCGGCGCCAGGCACATCGAGGAAGCGACCGACGGCGCCGACGCCTATGCGCGACTCGGCGACTACGCCGCCGACCTCGTCATCTGCAACTGGCAGATGTCACCCATGAACGGGCTTGAATTCGTGCGTCTGTTGCGTACGGACACCGACAGCCCCAATCCCTGTGTTCCCGTCATCATGCTGACCGCCCACACGGAAGCGAAACGGGTGATGGAGGCGCGCGATGCCGGCGTCACCGAATTTCTCGCCATACCCATTTCGGCGGACCAGCTCTATTCGCGAATCCGCGCCATCATCGAGCACCCACGCCCGTTCGTCCGCGCGCAATCGTACGTCGGCCCCGACCGCCGGCGCCGGCAGGATTCGGACTTCTTGGGACCGGAACGGCGTACATGGGACACGGCCGAGCAACCGGAAGAGGGGGGCGACGGACTCCCCGCGGCGGAGGTGGAGACCCCTGTCAAAAAGTGACGGCGGCGGGTCCCCCTTTCGACTTGCCATTGACCGGTCGATCCTCCATACAGGACGCACGCTTGCACCGGGCGGCGCGGCGCCGGGGGCCGCGGCGGCCTTGGGCGGTAAAGGGACTCGGCGGGGGTGTTACGTCATGGACGATGAGCCCAAAGTGGAAGTCATCACACCGCCCGATACCCTGAAAAAGAAGGTGAAGACCGGCGGTCCGGGGGCCGTGGACCTCGACACCCTGGAACGGGCCGAAGCCGTCATCGCCGACATGACCGACAACTACATGGAATGGGTGGCCAAGGACCTGGCGAAGATTCACCGGGCCCTGGAGGATCTGAAGGGTGAAAAGAAGGACCACAAGGACGCCCTCGCCCGAATCTTCCAGCTTTCCCATGACATGAAGGGCCAGGGCGGAAGCTTCGGCTACACGCTCATGACCATCCTCGGCGGTACCCTGTGCAACTTCGTCGAAAATCTGGAAGACGCGGGACCGGCCGAGGTCGAGGTCATCCAACTCCACATCAACGCCATGGACCTGGTGATCGCCAAGCAGATGAAGGGCGACGGCGGCAAGGAGGGGGAGCAACTGCTCAAGGGGTTGGGTCTGGTGGCCGCCAAGATTTCCGAGGAATAACCACCCGATCGCTTCCCGTACCGTTCGCGAAGGGATCCTATCTCATACCAAGGTACGCTGATCATGACCCGACGAGCCGGCTTACCAAGGTTTTCGGCCAGGAGGGTGCGCTGTGGCGATGCGGGGGCATCGCAAAGCGTGCGCGACGCCGTCCGAAAGCCTTGGTAAGCCGCCGTTGCGGTCGCGTATGCGGCCCGTCGGAGGGCGTCGAAAAGTTTTGACGATGCACCGCATCGCCTGCAACTTTCCTCCTACCCGACG
>JACZQZ010000072.1 GCA_022545455.1 Pseudomonadota bacterium | reverse complement strand
CGACGTTGCGAGGCTTCCGGGGGGACGAGGGGGTGTCCCCCCGGCTAAGTTATGCGGGGGACGCCCCCGCGGCCCCCGACGTCGTCGCGCGCCGCTTGTGGTGCACCCACACCAGGGCGCGACGCGCTCCTAGCCGGAAACCTCGCAACGCCGTCGTATGGGCGCAATTTAGCTGATAAAGGCCACTAGGCAGCGATGAACTTGTCCCGGTACCCGGCGCGGAGGTCGGCGTACCAGGGGGCTTCGGGCGGCCACCACCACATCCGCTCGAGGGCGTCTTGCGGGTACGCCTCGGCGAAGTTTTTCTTGGCGCGCGGTTTCAGGTGCTTCTCGGCGCCGACGCTGACGCTGTTGTAACTTGTCTCGTTGGCCAGGGTGGCGCCGACTTTCGGCGTGTAAATGTACTCGAGGAAGGCGTAAACCTGATCCGTGTGCTCCGCACCGAGGGGAAGCGATAGTCCGTCGATCCAGCCCAGCGCCCCTTCCTGCGGCGTCATGTAGACGATCGGCTCGCCCTCGTTCTTGAGCCTGAGCGGCGGCCCGATCCAGGTCTGGCCGAGAACGACTCCGTTCTGCGTGAATCCGCGGGTCTGGGCCTCGGCGTCGTTCCAGAACTGCTTCAGCCAGGGCTTGTGCTCGACGGCGAATTTGGCGACCTTATCCCAGATGCCGCGCATGGTGTCCTCGTCCTTGTAGGCGTCCAACATGCGGTTCGACGGCAACTCGCCGATGCGGTCCAGGTAGAGGCCGATGGCAAGCATCATGGAGTGGGGGCGGCCCATGATTTTGCCTTTCATCTCAGGGATATAGAGATCGCCGTAGGACAGGTCCTCGTAATCCCTGGACCACTTGTCGGTGCGCCACGCCAACGCCTCGCTGCCCCACAGGAATGGCAGGTGGTGGTTCTTGCCGTCCCATGTGCCGGCCTTGATCGAGGCCTGGAGCATGGACCCGATGATGCGCTCCGTCGGCACCCGGCTCATGTCCCAGGGCTGCAACAGGCCGAGCGGCTTCCACTGCAACATGCGCACGGACGTGGGACTGATAAGGTCGAAGCCCCGGCCCCCGGTTGCCTTCATTTTGTTGATGAGTTCTTCGTTGGAACCGAAAGGCGTGTGCTTGATCTTGATGCCCGTCTTGCGCGTGAACCCGTCGGCGACGGATTTGACCAGGGCGTCCGACCACATCAGGATGTTGAGTTCGCCCGAGGACGAAAAGGCGTCCTTGACGATCCACGGCCCCATGGCGAGGGCCGCCCCCGCGGCGGCGGCGCCCTTCAGCACCGTGCGCCGTCCGACCGCCGCGCGAAGGGCCGCGCCCTTCGCGCCCACGGACGTGGAGGCCCTTGTTGTCACGGGCTTCTCCCGTTCATCCGTTGCCTTACAGACAATATTTAACACGTTGTTTATTCAGGTCAATGTATTCACGCGGCGCGGAACAAGAATCAGATCATAAAATTATGACAGGATCATGGCGGCGGCGAATGCGCGTTCATGGTTTCCGCACCGAGCCGGCTCCTTGGCATGTATGGCCTCTCCGCCCGACGGCAAGGCCGGGTATAAAATAAATCTGCGAATATTCCGTTACCGGCGGAAAAGGCGGCCCCGGGGGGACAAGGGGGGGCCGGCAACCCCTTATGCGGGGGACGGACAAAAAGCCTTGATCGCGGGGAAAAGCGCGGCGACGGCGGCCATGCGTTCCCGTTTCAGGTCCCGGCGCCGGACGCGAGGTAGTGGATGCTGAAAAGGTCGTTTTCGTCGGTCCATACCTGAACCGGGACGAAGCCGGCGGCACGGGCCATGTCCTGGAACTCGGGGATGCTGTACTTGTACGAGTTCTCGGTGTGGATGGTCTCGCCCTCGCGGAAGCGGAATTCCGTGCCCGCGACGCGGACCACCTGGTCCTTCAGGCTGACCAGGTGCATCTCGATGCGGCCTTCCGCGGCGTCGTAAAAGGCGTGGTGGCGAAAGGCGTCAAGCGCGAAAGTCCCGCCCAGCTCCCGATTGACGCGGGCCAGCAGGTTCATGTTGAACGCCGCGGTGACGCCTTGGGCGTCGTTGTAGGCGGCGTCGAGGATACGGGCGTCCTTCTTGAGGTCGATGCCGATCAGCATGGCGCCGCCGGGCCCGGCCACCTCGGCCGCCGTGGCGAGAAACCGGACCGCCCGATCGGGGGTGAAGTTGCCCAGGGTCGATCCCGGGAAGAAAACCACGCGTTTCGGGTTGGCCACACCCTCGACCACGGGCACCGGGAAGGGCTCGGTGTAATCGGCGCACACGGCGTGCACCGCCAGGTGTGGCAGGTCTGCGGCCAGCGCCGCCATCGCCTCGACGAGGACGTCGCACGAAATGTCCACGCCGACGAAGGCCGCCGGCCGCTCCAGGGCGTCGAGCACAATGCGCGCCTTCTCGCTGGACCCGGCGCCAAGTTCCACCAGTTGGCAGTCCGGCCCCACCAGGGCGGCGATCTCGGGCGCCGAGGCACGCAACAAGCCGGTCTCGGTCCGCGTCAGATAGTATTCGGGGAGCCCGCAGATCCGCCCGAACAGTTTCGAACCCTGCTCGTCGTAAAAGAACTTGCACGGCAGGTGCTTGGGCTCGTCTGCCAATCCCTTGAGGACCTCGGCAAGGAAGTCGTCCCCATCGGGGGCCAGGTCCTCGAACGAGGCGAGTGCGGTACGGTCCGTCATGGAGTCCCCATGGGTTTTACACGGCGCAGGTGCGGAAGCCGGCGAACACGTCGCGGCGGTCGGGCGTGAAGAAGTTGCGGTACCGGGCGGTCAACATCCGCCCCCGCGTCGCCCAGCCGCCGCCACGCAGGACCTTGGTGGTGCCGAACAGGGGCTCGGAATACTCCTTGTAGGCGTCGGGCGAGAACCCGGGAAAGGCGCCGAAGGGGCTGGCGGTCCATTCCCAGACGTTGCCCATCATCTGCCGGCATCCGAACGCGCTGTCGCCATCGGGCAGGGCCGCCACGTCGATGCAGCCCAGGGCGTGGCCGTCCAGGTTGGCGCGGCTCGCCTGCACGGGTTCGTCGCCCCACGGGAAGCGCCGTTTGCGCGTCCCCAGGGTGGCGCCGCCGGCGGCCGCCTCCGCCGTCGCCGCGACCTCCCATTCGGCCTCCGTCGGCAGGCGCCGCCCGGCCCACCGGCAATAGGCATCGGCCTCGTACCAGTTCACATGGACCACCGGCTGATCGGGCGCCGCTTCGGCTACGCCGTCGAACCGGCGCGCCGCCCACGTGCCGGGCCCGTCCGCCACCCAGTAGACGGGATGCCCGGCGCCGGCCTTCTCGCGCCACCGCCAGCCGTCGTCGTCCCAGAATTCCGGGCGGCCATACCCGCCTTCGTCGACGAAGGCGGCGAAGGCGGCATTGGTCACCGGCGCGCGGGCGATGCGGAAGGGCGCCACGGTGACCGGGTGGGCCCATTTCTCGTTGTCGAACACGAAGGGGGTATCCCGGGCGGAGCCGAGCACGAACGTGCCGCCCGGCACGTCGACATCGCCGGGCAGCGGGCCGGCGTCCGCGTCCGCCGGCCGACGCGCCCCGTGGAACCGGGGTTCGGGGTAGCCCAGGGTCTGGCGGGTATAGGTGTAGGCCTCGTCGTGCATGTCCTCGTGGAAGGTGGTGAACTGGTAGAGGTAGCTGTCCTGCTCACTCGCCACCGAGCCGTCCAGACGTTCGAGCAGGGCATCGAGGACATTCTTCATGTACACCAGGATCTTGTCCAGCGGCGCCAGGGGCAGGTCCCACCGGGTGTCGTGGGCGATGCGGATGGAATCGTAGATGGCGTCCCCGCCGGCGAGCAGGGAGGGACGGCCGTACATGCGCCTGAGAATGAAGAATTCGTGGAACCACGCCACGTGCCCGATCTCCCACACCAGAGGATTGACGATCTCCAGCTTAGGGCCGATAAGCTGCTGGTCGTCCAGTCCCCGCACCAGTTCCAGCGTCCGTGCGCGTGCGTCGCACATGATCTGGGCCAGGTGGGCAGAAGGCACAGGCTCGGTCATGGTCCCCCGTCCATCGGCATCGGCGCATGAAGATTAGCCTGATTACCCCGGCGAAAAAACAGTCCCGCGCCGGAAACCGCACGACGGCGGTGCGCTGGGCCCGCATCCTCGGGGACCTGGGGCACCGGGTGCGCATCACCGTGGCCTACGAGGACGAAGCGGCCGACGCCATGGTCGCCCTGCACGCCTGGCGCAGCGCCGGGTCCATTCACCGCTTCCGCGAACGCCATCCCGGGCGCCCGTTGATCGTCGCCCTCACCGGCACCGACATCTACCGTTTCCAGAAAAGCCACCCCAAGCCGACGCTGCTCTCCATGGACATGGCCGACGCCCTGGTCTGCCTGCACGACCTGGTCTTCGAGGCCATCCCGGCGCGTTTCGGCGCGAAACTGCACGTCATCCACCAATCCGCCCTGCCCCTGCCCGGACCCCGCAGGCCTTCCGTGCGCCACTTCGACATCTGCGTCATCGGTCACCTGCGGTACGAAAAGGACCCCCTGCGCGCCGCGTTCGCCGTCCGCCGCGTGGCCGCTTCGTCGCGCCTCCGGGTCATTCACCTGGGCCAGGCCGTCGACGCGACCTGGGCCGCAAAGGCGCGCGCCGAAATGGCCCGCAACCCGCGTTACCACTGGCTGGGCGAGGTGCCCGGCTGGGCCGTGCGCCGGGAATGGGCGAAGACCCGCCTGATGGTGCTGAGCTCGGTGATGGAAGGCGGCGCCAACGTGATCTCCGAGGCCGCCGTCGCCGGCGTGCCGGTGATCGCCTCGGATATCCACGGCTCCGTCGGGTTGCTGGGGCGGGACTATCCCGGTTTCTACCCGGTCGGGGACACGGCGGCGCTGAGGGACCTGTTGGCCCGCGCCGAAGGGGACGGGGCGTATCTGGACACCCTGGCGCGGCACTGTGCGAAACGGGCCCGGCTGTTCACCCCGGAGCGGGAGTTCCGGGCGTGGCGGGATTTAATGGCGCGGCTCACGCGATCAGGGTGACCGGCTCCAGGTGATTGCTCTCGGGTCTGACGGTGCCGATGATGGCGGCGCGCCCGTACCCCAGACCCTTCAACGCGCCCAGGCAGGCGTCCGCCTTGTCGCCGGGGACGCTGGCGAGCAGCCCCCCCGCCGTCTGCGGGTCGAAGACCAGGGGATAGAGTTCGTGCGCGCTGGCCCGGTCCAGGTCGCGGATGGCGCGGCGCAGTCGGACGTTCGCCGGCTGCAGGGAGCTGAACACGCCGAGGCGCATGGTTTCCAGCGCCCCCTCCAGGACCGGCAGCGCCTCCAGGTCAATCTCCACGTCGACCTCGGAAGGCCTGGTCATCTCCACCAGGTGGCCAAGCAGGCCGAACCCCGTGATGTCGGTGCAGGCGGTGGCGCCGTGGCCGAACAGGCAGCGGGCCGCCTCGTGGTTCGATTGCAGCATCGAGTCGAGGGCGCCCTCGATCCACCGTCCCTTGGCCTTGAGGCGCATGTCGGCGGCGAACAGGGTCCCCGTGCCCAGGGCCTTGGTCAGGATCAGCCGGTCGCCCGGGCGCATGCCCGTCTTGCGCAGCATGTGGTCCTTGTCGGCCAGGCCGTTGACGGAAAAGCCGAGCGCCAGTTCGGCGCCTTCCGACGTGTGGCCGCCGACGAGGGCCGTGTTGGCCGCCTTCAGCACCTGCAGCGCGCCGTCCATCATCTGGAACAGCTCGTCCTCGACCTTCGCCTCCAGCCCGTAGGGCACGGTGGCGATGGCCAGCGCCGACTGGGGCTCGGCCCCCATGGCGAAGATGTCGCCGAGGCTGTGGTTGGCGGCGACCTGTCCGAAAACGTACGGATCGTCGATGAACGAGCGGAAGAAATCCACCGTGTGGACCATGACCTTGCCGGGCGGCACATGGACCACCGCCGCGTCGTCGGGTTCGTGAAGCCCGATCAGGATGTCGTCGCGCTCGACCGGCTCCATGCGGCTCAGCGCCCGGGCGAGCACGGTGGCCCCCACCTTGGCGCCGCAACCGCCGCACCGCATGGCGACGGCGGAGATTTCCTTGAGCGCCTGGGCATCCACCAGCCCCGGGGCGATGTCGGCCGTCTCGTCGGCGGCCATCTCGGGAAGCTCGCTGTACTTGCGCATCCAGCGGCGGTCGATCCAGTCCTTCCAGCGCCACACGAGGCGTCCCTCCACCGCCAGGTCGTACTTGGACGCCACCGCGTACTTGTCGCCGGTGCTGATGATGGTGAGGAACTCTTTCTGCGGGGAGAAGGGTTTCAGGGGCCGGTTGAGCAGCGCGCGGCGCAGGTTTTCGGCCAGGGGCGGACCCTGGCGGACCGCGAACACGCCCGCTTTCGGGCGCGGGTGGTTGACCACGGTGGCGATGTCGCCGGCGGCGAAGACCTCCGGGTGGGATACCGATTGCAGCGTGTCCCTGAGCAGCACGAAACCGTGCTCGTCCACCTCCAGGCCGGTGTCCTTCACCCAGGGCGCGGCGCCGGCCGCGGTCACCCACAGGATTTCGTCGAGCGCGATGGTGTTGCCGTTGGCGCAACGGACGCCTTCCGCATCCGCCGCCACCACCGGGTGCCCCGCGTGCACGCGGACGCCGCGCACCGCGAGCAGGCGGGCGAACTTTTCCCGGGCCGCCCCGTTGTGGGCGGGCAGGATGCTTTCTGAATCGGTGATCAGGTGGAATTCCAGGTGGCCCGAATCCCGGCCCCGTGCGGCCAACATCTCCCCCAGCCGGTGGCGGATGGCGAGCAGGATCTCGACGCCGCCGGCCCCGGCGCCGACGACCCCGATGCGCACCGGATCATCGCGGGCGAGGATACGCTCGCTCATCCGCGTCCATTGGTCGACGAACAGGTTGATGGGCTTGACCGGTGTGGCGTTCTCCGCCGCCCCGGCAACGTCGGCCATCCCCGGCACCGACCCGATGTTGAGGGACAGGAGGTCGTAGGGCACCGGCGGCCGGGTCCGGCACAGCACCCGCCGGCCGGCGAGATCGATGCCCACGGCCTCGTCCTGATACAGCCGCGCCCCGGCGAACCGGGCCAGGGGCTGGAGGTCCACGTGGGCGTCGTCGAACCCGTAATGGCCGGCGATATAGCCCGGCAGCATGCCCGAATAGGGCGTGTGGACGTCGCGCGCGATCAGCGTCAGCCGGACGCCGGCGAGGGGCTTCATCCCGAACCGTTTGAGGACGGCCACATGGCTGTGCCCTCCCCCGATCAGGACCAGGTCCTTGACGATGGTTCCGTGCCCGTTCTTCACCCTGTCCCCGCCTCGTGCGAAGAGTGCGCGGCAAATCCTTGCGTGCCGCGGGTCCGATTGTTCCGGTTCCCCGGCGCCGCGTCAAATGGTGGTGCCGGAGACCGCGGCCGGGGCCCAGTGGCCTGCATCAGCTAAATTACACCCATACGACGGCGTTGCGAGGTTTCCGGCTAGGAGCGCGTCGCGCCTTGGTGTGCGTGCACCACAAGCGGCGCGCGACGACGTCCGGAAGCCTCGCAACGCCGCCCTTCGGGTCGCTTTTCCCGTCCCCTCGGGGGTCGCGGGGGCGCCCCCCGCATAACGTAGCCGGGGGGACACCCCCCGGTGTGGCCCCCCGGGGCGTCGGGAAGGCTTTCCGATGGGCCGCCATCGCCTGCGCCTCCCCTCCTACCGAGGAAACGGGAAAAGCGATCGTAGGGGTGCACTTTAGCTGATACAGGCCACTAGGCCCGATGCCGGCGTCAGGCGGTGGCCGCGATTTCCGCCGGCAGCTCGTTCATCTTCGCCAGCAGATACTCCAAATCATCGGAATCGAAATCCACGCCCAGATCGCCGTATTGGGTGAGGATGCGTTCGATCATGCGCCGCGAATAGCGCTCGCGGTCGTTCTCCCGGCCGTCGTATTCGGTCTCCCGGGCGACGTCGATGGCCGCCCGCACCGCCGGGAAGTGGTTTTCGGGCAGCCCCGTCTTTTCATAAAGGGCCTTCAGGCCCAACGCCCCCGAATCGTGCATCAGTTGGCGCCCGTTCACCAGCGGCACCTCCGCCAGCTCGCAGACGGCGGCCTCGAAGAATTTGAGATCGCCCATGCACAGCGCGCGGAGAACGATGGACGGCGTCAGCCGCCCGTTTTCGCGCAACTGCCGGATCAGCCTTTCGATGTCGTCATCGTCGGATTCGGTGGAAAGGGTGATGGTGGCGCGCTCGCGGCTTTGCAGGATCAGATCCGTGGCCATCGACTCCGACATCTCGTGGCGCTTGGCCAGCTCCTCCTTCAGGTTTTCCGAGACCAGGGTCACCAGACGCTCGACCACGGTGACGGGAAGCTTGGGCCGGTGCACCATGGCGTCCTGAACCGCTTCGGTGTCGCCGAAGTCCTCGACCACCTTGTGCAGGGATTTCTCCGAGATCTCGGCGCCCGTGTTGGCGACCAGCGTGGTGACCACCTTTTCGTTCTCGGTCTCCACCAGGACCGAGGACACGGCCTCGGACACCGTGGACCGGCCGGCGACGGCCACCTGCTTGGCGGGCCCCTGGCTGCGCACGATCTCGATCAGGTCCCCATCGGAGAGCACCTCGGAGAACTGCAATACCGGCAGGGCCACCGAATCCACGTCCCTGGCCAGGCTCATGGCCACGTCGCGGGGCACCGCCGGGTTTTCCTTCAGGTTCTGGGCCAGCGCCTCGCGCACCCGCACCTCGGCATCCTTGACCATGATGCGGAAGATTTCCTCCGCCATCGTCCGTTCGCTTTCGGTCAAGCTCCCCTGGCCGAAATCGGCGGCGATCTTGGCCGCCGTCTGGGCGCGATTGTCGCCCGAAGGATCCGTCAGCAGCTTGGAAACGTCTTCTTTCGTCAGCGTCTTTTCGGTCATCGGCTCATATCCATGGGTTTGTCCGCAAGCTTGCAAAAGCGCCGTCGCGGTCACGCGAATCGATCACGGCGCAGTATATCGGCGCACCGCCACCCAATCTAATAATTTGTGGCCCGGCCGGGGTTTTACCACCGCTTCCGGAGCCTATCGCCTTGGATGTGCCTCCCTGGACCCGGGACCGCCGGAAGAGGGTAGGGTCTTGACCGCGCCCCCACCCGGCACAATATAAACATGCCGTATCTGCCCGCCCTTGCGGGCCTAAAACATGGCCAACGGTTGCCAGGCCTGGCCCCGAGACCGATAATGGGCCGGCGCATATGTCGGCACCACCAGATTCGAGGAGACAAGACGAATGGTAAAAGGCATTTTTCCCGCCCTCGGCTTGGCCATCGCAGTGACCTTGGCCGGCGGCCCGGCTTTCGCCGGCGCCGGCGACCCCGTCAAAGGCGAAAAGGTCTTCAAGAAGTGCAAGGCCTGCCACAGCGCAAAGCCGGGCAAGCACAAGGTCGGCCCGTCCCTGGCCGGGGTGTTCGGCCGCAAGGCGGGGACCGCCGAGGGCTACAAGAAATACAGGGGCCTGAAGGGCGCCGACTATACCTGGGACGAGGCGTCGCTGGACGAGTACCTGACGAATCCGAAGAAATTCGTCAAGAAACGCGGCGCCAAGGGCACGTCCATGGCGTTCAAGCTGAAGAATGGCGCCCAACGCGCCGACGTCATCGCCTATTTGAAGACGCTCAAGTAACCGGAAAACCCTGACCGTGAAGCGCCGCCGTCGCCCGATGGGCGGCGGCGCGTCGTTGTTAGCTGATACAGGCCACTAGTCGCGCACCACCAGGACCGAACAGCCGGCGTGGCGCACGACCCGCGCCGCGTTGGGGCCCAGGAGGTAGTCCTTGAGCTCGGGCCGGTTCGAGGCGATGACGATCATGTCGCAGCCGGTCTCTTTGGCGATCTTGAGGATTTCCTCATAGACCGTGCCATATCCGACGCTGCGCCGGGTCTCGACGTCGGAGGGAACGCGCTCGCCGACGAAGGCCTGCAAATCCTCTTTCGCCTTGGCCACCGCCTTTTCCGCAAAGTCGCTGGGAAAGTGCGCTCCGACGGCGCCCAAGCCGAAGTCGGGGATGACGGTGGCCACACGCAGGGTGGACCCGAAGGCCTGGCAGTACTCGACCGCCGCCGGCAGGGCCTTCTTCCACGAACTCTCGTCGTTGAGATCGACCGTCAGGAGGATGTTCTTGATCATGTCCGCTCCTCCTCATTCGGCGGTGACGGCCGCCGCCGCCTCGGACGCCTTGGCGCGGCGCCAGCGCGGCCACTGGGACAGGATGACCAGCCCCAGCAGGGCCAGCCCGAACGGGTAGACCCACATCTTGGACGGCTGCCCCAGCTGCTCGACGTCGACCTCGGTGAGGGTGTCGCCGACCTCGACGCCGGCCTGCTCGGCGAGCCCTTTGAAGGCCAGCTCGTCGACCTCGTAGCGGCCGTCCTCGGTGGCCTTGAAGGTGACCCCGTAGTAATCCCCGGGGCCGGCCGCCGGCATGTCGGGCGTCGCCAGCCTGTAGAGCTTGAAGCGGTCGCCGTAATCGGTCGTGCGCACAATATGGAAGCGCACGGTGTAGGCTTGCTTCGCCGAAACCTCGCCGGCCACGAACTTCTCCAGCTCAAGGGTCGCGAAATCCGGATAGATCAGGTTCATGAAGATCCCGGGCCTGAACAGCATCATCACGACGACGGCCAGCATGATGCCCTCGTGGATCCTGTTGCTGACCAGAGTCCACCCCTGGGTCAGGGAACTGAACGATAGCAGGGCGAGCATGGTCACCGCGAAAATCAACAGGCCGTGCCAGACGCTCTCGATGCCGATCAGCAGCAGTTCCGGGTTGAAGATGAAGATGAAGGGCAGGATGGCCGTGCGCATGTCGTAGATGAAACCCTGGATGCCGGTCTGGATGGGGTCGGCGCGCGAGATGGCGGCGGCGGCGAACGCCGCCAGGCAGACCGGCGGGGTGTCGTCGGCGAGGATGCCGAAGTAGAAGACAAAAAGATGAACGGCGATCAGCGGCAGCACCAGACCGGAGGCGGTCCCCAGTTCCACCAGCACCGGCGCCAGCAGCGAGGCGACGACCAGGTAGTTGGCGGTCGTCGGCAGGCCCATGCCGAGGATCAGGGCGAGCACCGCGGTGAGGACCAGAAGGATATACACGTTGCCGCCCGAGATCGCCTCGATGACGCCGACCATGGCGTTGTTGAGGCCGGTCGAGCCGACGGCGCCGACGATGATGCCGGCGGAGGCGACGGCGACGGCGATGTTGACCATGTTGCGGGCGCCGGCGACCAGGCCGTCGTAGATCAAACGAAGGCCGTCGTTAAGGGCTTGAACGGCGTCGGACCCGCCGCCGCGCATCTCGTGCCAAACCTTTTCCATCAGGATGATGATCATCATCAGAAGGATCGAATAGAAGACGGCGGTGCCGGCCGTCCACCGCATCACCATCAGCAGGTAAACCAGGACCGTGATCGGGATCAGGAAGTGGAGGCCGCTGCGGAAGGTCTTGCCCAGGGGAGGGATCTGGCTTTTCGGCAGGCCCTTGAGTCCCAGCTTCATCGCCTCCAGGTGCGAGATGTAAATCAGCGCTATGTACGAGGACACGGCCGGAATGAAGGCCGCCTTGACGACGTCGAAGTACGAGATGCCGATCAGCTCGGCGATGATGAACGCCGCCGCGCCCATGATCGGCGGCATGAGCTGGCCGTTGGTGGACGCCGCCACCTCGATGGCGCCGGCCTTGACCGCGGACATGCCGACGGAGCGCATCACCGGGATGGTGAAGGTGCCCGTGGTCACCACGTTGGCGATGGACGAGCCCGATATCGCCCCGGTCATGCCCGAGGCCAGGATGGCCGCCTTGGCCGGGCCGCCGCGGTACTTGCCGACCATGGCGAACGACAGATCGAGGAAATACTTGCCCGCCCCGGCCTTGTCCAGGAGTGCGCCGAACAGCACGAACAGGAAGACGAAGCTGACCGAGACGTCGATGGGAATGCCGAAGATCGCTTCCCCGCCCAGCCAGTGGTAGCCGATCAGCCGGGTCAGCGAGAGGCCCCGATGCGAGATGATGTCCGGCATCGACTGGCCGAATATGGAGTAAACGATAAACACGCCGGCGACGATCACCAGCGGGAGGCCGATGCTGCGCCGCGTCGCCTCCATGAGAAGAAGCATGCCGACGCCGCCGAGGACCGCTTCGAAGGGAAAGGAAAACCCGAAAACGTCGACGTTCATCAGGATCCCGTCGCGATCGACCAGCCCCTCGTAGCCAAACCACAGGTATAGCGCGCAGCCGGCGCCCACCAGCGCCAGAACGATGTCATAGATTGGGATTTGCCGCGTCGCCAGGGACCGCGCCGCCGGGAACATGAGGAAACAAAGCAAAAGCCCGAACGCCAGATGGACGCCGCGCGCCGGCACGTCGATGATAATGCCGATATCGAAAATAAAGGGCAGCGGCGAGGCGATCCAGAGCTGGAAAAGGGACCACGCCGCGGCGATCCCGCTGACGATCACGGCCAGGCGCGGGCCGTGCTTGCGCCCGGTGTATTCGACCTCCTCGATCGCCTTTTCGATCTCTTCCTGGGAAACGTCCGGGATAGGCGACGCGGACTCAGCCATGGCGAAAATTTACCAACGAATGCCGATGAGTAAGAGAAACCGGCACCCCCCGAAGGGGATGCCGGTGCTCAACAGGTTGCGGAAATTACATCCAGCCCTTTTCCTTGTAGTACTTGACGGCGCCCGCATGCAGCGGCGCCGAGAGCGCGTTCTTTATCATCAACTTGGGATCGAGGTTCTTGAAGGCGGGATGGAGCTTCCTGAAGTCGTCGAGGTTCTCGAAGACCGCCCGGGTGACCTCGTAGACCACGTCGGTGGGCACGTCGGCGCTGGTGATGAAGGTGGCCATGACGCCGAAGGTCGTGACGTCGGCGTCGGTGGTCTTATAGGTGCCCTTGGGGATGGTCGCGAAGGCGTAGAACGCGTTGGCGTCGACCAGCTTCTTCTCGACGCCGGTGTTGAGGTTGATGATCTTGGCGTCGCAGCCGTCGGTGGCAATCGAGACGCCGGCGTTGGGCACGCCGACCGTGTAGCCGTAGGCGTCGATCTTGCCGTCGCAGAGCGCCTTGGACTGCTCGGTCGAGGTCAGCTCGGTGGCGATCTTGAAGTCGCTCTTCTTGGTCCCGTACGCCGCCATCAGGACCTCCGTGGTGCCGCGTTGGCCGGAGCCCGGATTGCCGATGTTGAACCGCTTGCCCTTGAGATCGGCCCACGACTTGATGCCGGTGCCCTTGCCCACGATGATGTGATAGGGCTCGGGATGCACGGAGAAGACGGCGCGCAGCTTCTTGAACGCGTTGCCCTTGAACTTGGAAGTGCCGTTGTAGGCATGGTACTGCCAGTCCGACTGGGCGACGCCGAAGTCCAGTTCACCCTGGCGAATCTGACCGATGTTGTATGTCGAACCGCCGGTCGACGGCGCCGCGCAGCGGATGCCGTGCTTGCGGCCCTTCTTGCGGCCCTCGGCGGCGGCCCTGTGAATCATGCGGCAGATCGCGTTCCCGACGACGAAGTAAACGCCGGTCGGACCGCCGGTGCCGATGGAGATGAACTTCTTCTGGGCCTGGGCGGACTGGGTGCCGGCGCCGAAAAACGCCCCTGCAACCAGAGCCAGGGCCAGTGTGGATACGGTAAGTTTTCTCATTACGGATAGTCCTCCCTAGTTGAATGAGACAAAGCAAGAATGGAACGGCGGCATCGAAGCGCCGAACCGTCCACCCCGCGGCCCGGGCAAACGCCCAAAGGTCCAGGACGGCCGGAAATCCTTGCATGGGGATTGTGACTGGGTGGGCGAGCCGTTGGCCCGCCCATGCGCCGGTATTTTTGTTCCCGACACGATACTTTTACCTCCCCGCTTCGGCCAGAAACGCGTCCTGACCGGTATTTCTTATAGTTTACAGGCGCCACACCGGCCGACAACCCTTAATCCCGGGCCGGCGGGCCGGCGCATTTGCCTTGGTTTGTCTAAAACGTACCTTATCCCCGGCAAAGCGTCTCCTGCAACAAATGATTCGCACCTTTCATTAATGATTACAAATGATCTATTCCCGCCGGCGCGGGTCCGGGGGATGGTCACACACCGGCCTCGCGCACGGCGGCGTCTATGGCGTCCCCGATCCGGTCCACGATGTCCGCCACCTGGGAGTCCTCGACGATGAACGGCGGCGCCAGAAGCACGTGGTCGCCGCGGTCGCCGTCGGCGGTGCCGCCGGCGGGATAGCAGATGAGGCCGCGGTCCATGGCTTCGCTTTTGATTCGGGCGTGCATTTTCAGACCCGGATCGAACGGCTCCTTGGTGGCCCGGTCGGCGACCAGCTCGATGCCACGGAACAGCCCCCGCCCGCGGATGTCGCCGACATGGGGGTGATCGCCCAGGCGTTGGCGCAGGCCTTCAGCCAGCGCCTCGCCC
>JACZQZ010000071.1 GCA_022545455.1 Pseudomonadota bacterium | reverse complement strand
CGAAGGAGACTCCCCGACCCATGGCAAAGGCGATGTCGAACGAGAGACCCGCGCCCCTGCCCGATGACGTCGGCGCGGCGTTGGCGCGCATGGGGCTGGCGGCGCCCGGCGAACGCCTGTCCGCGGTGCGGCTGACCGGCGGGGTCTCTTCGGACATCTGGCGGGTCGAGCTGGCTTCGGGGCCGGCCTGCATCAAGCGCGCCCTGCCCAGGCTTCGGGTGGCGGCCGACTGGTACGCGCCCGTCGAGCGCAACGGCTACGAGTTCGCCTGGATGCAGACCGCCCAGGCGATCGTCCCCGGGGTCGTGCCCGAGGTGTTGGGCGTCGACGCCGAAGCCGGCATGTTCGTCATGCGCTTCCTCGACCCCGGCACCCACCGCTTGTGGAAGGCGCGCCTCCATGACGGCGTGGCCGAGGTGGACACGGCCCGGGCCGTCGGCGAACGGCTGGTCCGCATCCACGCGGCGACGGCCGGAGACACGGCCGTCGCCGCGCGTTTCGCCACCGATCACATCTTCCACCCCATCCGGCTGGAGCCCTACCTGCTCGCCGCCGGCCGCGCCCATCCCGACCGCGCCGACGCGCTGGGCGCCCTTGCCGAGACCACCGCCGGGACCAGGCGGGCGCTGGTCCACGGCGACGTCAGCCCGAAGAATATCCTTGTCGGGCCCGACGGCCCCGTGTTCCTGGACGCCGAGTGCGCCTGGTACGGGGACCCGGCCTTCGATCTGGCGTTTTGCCTCAACCACCTTTTGCTCAAGTGCCTGTGGACGCCGCGGGCGGCGGGCGGTTTCCTGGCCTGCTTCGGCGCCCTTGCCGGCGCCTATCGGGCCGGCGTGGACTGGGAGGACCGGGAAGAGCTGGAGGCCCGCACCGCCCGCCTGCTGCCGGGGTTGTTCCTGGCCCGGGTGGACGGCAAGTCGCCGGTCGAGTACCTCACCCGCGAGTCCGACGTCGACCGTGTCCGCCGGGTGGCGCGGGCCCTGCTGGCGGCGCCGGTGGACACGCTGGACGCCGTGCGCGACGCCTGGGCGACGGAGATCGGCGCATGACGGAAACCGCCATCGCCCAGGTGAGGGGACGGCGGGTGTGGGACTCGCGCGGCCGCCCCACCGTCGAGGCCGAGGTCCTTCTCACCGGCGGCGCGGCGGGGCGGGCCATCGCGCCGGCGGGGGCGTCCCGGGGCAGGGGCGAGGCCGTGGACCTGCGCGACGGCGGAGACCGTCTCGGCGGCTTCGACGTGCAAACGGCCCTGGCCCATGTCAACGGCGAAATCGCCACGGCGCTTTCCGGCGCCGATGCCGCCGGCCAGGAAGCGGTGGACCGTATCCTGGTCGACCTGGACGGCACGCCGGACAAGGGGCGCCTCGGCGGCAACGCCCTCATCGCCGTGTCCATGGCCGTGGCCCACGCCGCCGCGGCCGCCGCCGGGGAGCCCCTGTGGCGGCACCTGGGCGGGGAGACGCCCGGCCGCATGCCGGTGCCCCAGGTCCAGATCTTCGGCGGCGGCGCCCACGCGGGACGCCGGGTGGACATCCAGGACTTCATGGTCGTGGCCCTGGCGGCGGACAGCTTCGATCAGGCCCTGGAGTGGACGGCGGAGGTGTACCGGGCCGCCGGCCGCCTGATGGAGTCGGCCGGCACCCTTCAGGGGGTGGCCGACGAGGGCGGCTATTGGCCGGTGTTCGCCACCAACGAGGAAGGACTGGAAACCCTGGTCCGCGCCATCGAGGGCGCCGGTTTCGTGCCGGGAGAGGAGATCGCCGTCTGCCTCGACGTGGCGGCGTCCCAGTTGGGCGGCGGCGGGCGCTACCGCCTGGGCCTCGAGGGACGGGAGTTGGACTCGGACGGCCTGGGCGAAATGCTGGCCGGCTGGATCGAGCGCTACCCCATCGTCTCCATCGAGGACCCCCTGGCCGAGGACGACGAAGAGGGCTTCCGCCGCTTCACCCGCGCCGTCGGCGGCAAGGTCCAGATCGTCGGCGACGATTTCCTGGTCACCGACGCCGGGCGGGTACGCCGGGCCGCCGGGGTCGGCGCCTGCAACGCCGTCCTGGTCAAGCCCAACCAGGCGGGCACCCTGAGCGAGGCGAGGGCGGCGCTGGAGGCGGCCAGGGCCGCCGGATGGGGGACCATCGTTTCGGCCCGCTCGGGCGAATCCGAGGACGTGACCATCGTCCATCTGGCCGTCGGCTGGGACGCCGGCCAGATCAAGGTGGGCTCGTTTGCGCGCTCGGAACGGATGGCCAAGTGGAACGAGGGCTTGCGCATCGAGGAATCCCTGGGCCCGGCGGCCCGCTTCGCCGGACGGGAGCCCTTCCCGTGATCGGCGGGCCGCGCGCGGACCGGTTTGGGGCCGGCCCGGGACGGGACCTTCGCCCGGGTCGCACGGAAGCATGATCGCGCTCAGCCACCTGTCGGGCCTGGACTGGGTGATCCCCCGGGTGAAACCGGTGCGGCTCGTCTCGCTGCTCGAGCCCGAGGCGATGATCGCGACGCCCGGCGGCGTGTACCCGGCGATGCACCTGAAGATCGAGGTGGACGACATCGTTGCGCCACGATCCGGTTACATCCACCCGCGTGAGGATCACCTCCGGCGTCTGCTCGAGTTCGGCGCCCGGTGGGACGGGGAAACAGTTCTCCTTGTGCATTGCGCGGGCGGGCGGTCGCGGTCGCCGGCGGCGCTGATGATTTTGTTGGTGCAAAAAAACCCCGGCCGGGAGGCGGAGGTTGCACGCATGCTGTGCGAACGGGCGCCGCACATCTGTCCCAATCGGTTGATGGTCGAACTCGGGGACCAGGTGCTGGGCCTGGACGGCAGGCTGGTCGCGGCCCTCGACGGAATGCCGCCGCCCGACGGCACGCTCCTGGAAGGCTTCAGGTCTTTTCCAGTACGGGTCGGCGGGCGTGGGACGTGACGCCGCTTCCGTTCCGCCATTGGCGGGCGCCCCTCAAGGGGATCATTTGCCCCCGAAGGTGCCCATCAGGAAGCCCGCCACGGCGAGCATTACCAAGGCAATGCCACCGATGCTGAGAACAAGGATGATCAGGTATTTGATGACCTCGGAACCATCCTTTTTTCTGCCCACAGCCGGCGCGGCGGGCGCGGCGGGCGCATCTTTGGTTTCTTCCTGGGTCGCGGGTTTCGGCTTCCCTTTCGCGGCGCCCCTCGCCTCGTTGAAAATGGTCCTGGTAATCGTCCTGTCGGCTTCGTCGTCGTAGGTTTCCTGGACGACCTTGACGGCCTTCAGGTGGCGGTTGTCAAGGAGGGTACGGGCTTCGTACAACGCCACCTCCCGGTCGTCATACACGGATTCGATCATCCAGTTGTCGCCCCTGGTCGACAACACCTCGTATGAAACGGACCTGGCCATATCCTTATCCCCGTCGCCCCATCCGGCGTGTCAGGAGAGTCCATAGCATCGGAGCGCGTTTCGCCCGGCGTCTTCGGAGTCTCTGTCCCCCGCCAATGGCCCCCCAGCCAATGGCCCCGCATTCGCGGTGTGTCCTGAAAATCTTCGCGGGCCGCCTTGCCTCTGCCCCCGGCGAGCGGCGCGACGTTCTCAGTTGTCGCCAAACATTATAATCAAAAACGCCAGCAGACCAATCACCGTCAACAGGATTTCGCCGACACTCAGCACCAGTATAACGATATAGCGGACGAAATCGGAATCCCCCTTCTTCTTTCGCGGCGCCGCCGGGCGAACGCGCGAATCCGGCTTTTGCCGCCTGTATTTCGGCTTATCGACGCCCCTTTCCTCGGTGAATATGGTTCTCGATATGGAGGTGTCGTTTTCGTCGTTGTAGTTCTCCTGGATGACTTTGACGCCCCTCTGGTGTCGTCTGTCGAGACCATCACGGGCTTCGTGCAGGGCCTGTTCCCGGTCATCATGGACGGAATCGATGTACCAGTTCCCGTTCCCCAGGGAAGGCACCTCGAATACCACGGTCGTCGGCATGGAATCGCCCCTGCATTCACATCGGTGACGTCGGGGCGGCGTGAACACAGGAGGGCGCGCAGCGGGACATGTCAGGCGTCCTCCGCCTTCTTTCGACAATTGGCCGCGCCGAGGAGGAAATCGATCGTGCCCCGGCCCTCGCTCAGGGGCAGGAGGATGCTGCGGTAGAGAACCGTCCCGCCCTGGACATGCCCGAATTCGCCGCTGGTGGTCATCGGGACCTTTTTGGCGAGAACCGTGTGGTAACGGCCCACGGCCTGTGCAAAAGGGTACCCGCGGGCACCGCCGCGACCGGCTGGCCCGTGAGATCCGAGGGCAATTCATCGGCGAAAGAGTCGCCGACGCTCTCGAACGCCGGTTCCCCTTCGCCGTCCGCGACCCTGAGCACAAAGATCGAAGGCCCGATGTCGCCCAGATTCCGCTTGAGAACGGCGTCAAGGGTTGGCAACGCGCCGTCCCCCCGGGCGTCCCGCCAGTGGACGAGAAGGCGATGCACCATCCTGCGCTCGATGCCTTTGGGATGGTCTTCCTTGGTATTACGTCCTCAGGATGCCGCCGGTGGCCTTTTCCACGCTGGCCACCACTTTTTGCGCCACGGCATCGATCTCCGCGTCGGTGAGGGTCTTTTCGGTGGGTTGCAGGGTGACGTTGATGGCCAGGGACTTCTTGCCGGCGCCCACGTTGCCGCCGGAGAAGACGTCGAACACGCGCACCTCGGCGATCAGGCTCTTGTCGGCGCTGCGGGCGGCGCCGAGGACCGCATCCGCGGCCACGTCCTCGTCGACGACGAAGGCAAAGTCCCGCTCCACCGGCTGCAAGGGCGACAGCTCCAGATGTGGCTTGGCGGCGCTTTTCCGGGCCCTCATCTTCGGAAGATGGTCGAGGAAGACCTCGAACCCGGCGATGGGGCCCTTGACGTCCATCTTTCCGAGCACGCCGGGGTGGATCTCGCCGAAGCACGCCAACACCGTTTTCGGGCCCAGACGCACGGTCCCCGACCGTCCCGGGTGGTACCACGGCGGCGCGTCGGCGGAAACCCGAAGGCTTTCGGACGGCGCGCCGAGGGCGGCGAGAACGGCCAGGACATCGCCCTTGGCATCGAACACGTCCACCGGCCGGGGCGAATCCGCCCAGTTGCGTGGGCCCGTGCGCCCGGCGCGCACGCCGGCGGCCACCGTGGCCTGGTCCTGAGGCTCGTCGCCGGCGTATTGGGGACCGACCTCGAAAAGGGCGGCGTCGGCGGCGCCGCGGTCGGCGTTCGATCCGCAGGCGGCGATCAGGTTGGGCAGCACCGAGGGACGCATCACATCCAGTTCACTGCTGATCGGGTTGACCAGGTGCGTCGATTCCGGCGCGCCCCCGAACAGCGCCGCGTCGCCCGAGGCCATGAATGACAGGGTGACCGCCTCGACCAGGCCGCGCTCGGCCAGCACCCGCCCGGCGGCGGCGCGGCGGCGCTGCTCGGGTGCGCGCGCGGGATGGGGCAGGGAGGTTGTGCGTTCCAGGGGCAACGCCGGAATGCGGTCATAGCCGTAGATGCGCACCACCTCTTCGATCAAGCAGGCCTCGCCGACGATGTCGCTGCGCCAGGTGGGGACGCCGACGGTGAGCGTTTCGCCATCCTTGTCGATGGTGAAGCCGAGGGCGGTGAGAATCCGCTCCACCTCGCGCGCAGGAACGTCTGCGCCGCCGAACGTGCCGACGCGGCCGGGGCGCAACGCGATGGGACGCCGCGGCGGCGGTTCGGCGCCGGCGATCACCAGCTCCGAAGGCTCGCCGCCGCACAGATCCAGGATCAGGCGGGTGACGATCTCCATGCCATCCACCAGGAAGGCGGGGTCGATACCGCGCTCGAACCGGTAGCGCGCGTCCGACATCAGGTTGAGCTTGCGTCCCGTCGCCGCCGTGCGCACGGGATCGAACAGCGCCGATTCGACGAAGATGTTGACGGAGTCCGCGGTGCAGCCCGTCCGCTCGCCGCCGATGACGCCGCCCAATGCCTCGGCCCCGTGGTCGTCGGCGATGACCGTCATCCCGGCGTCCAGTTCGTACACCTTGCCGTTCAGCGCGGGCAGCGATTCCCCCGCCCGGGCCAGGCGGACGTGGAGGTCGCCGCCGACCTTGTCGGCATCGAACACGTGCAGGGGCCGGCACAGGCCGATGGTGAGATAATTGGTGATGTCGACCAGGGCCGAAATGGGCCGCAGCCCGACGGCCCCCAGCTTGTCCCTGAGCCAGGCCGGGCTGTCTGCGTTTTTGACGCCACGGATGGCGCGGCCGACGAAATAGGGGCACGCGTCGGCGGTTTCGGTGTCGAACTCCAGATGGACGGCGATGGGACTCCTGAACGTGCCCGGGACCGGGTCCGCGTCCACGGGCTTCAGGGTCCCCAGCCCGGCCGCCGACAGATCCCGGGCGATCCCCCGGATGCCCAGGCAGTCGCCCCGGTTGGGCGTGACCGCGATGTCGATCACCGGATCGGAGAGGCCCATGACGCCGGCGGCGGGCGCGCCCACCGGCGCGTCCTCGGGAAGCTCGATGATCCCCTCGTGCTCGTCGCTCAGGCCCACCTCGCGCTCGGACAGCAGCATGCCGTTGCTTTCCACGCCGCGGATGCTGGCTTTCTTGAGCCGCATCCCGGTGCCCGGAATGACCGCCCCGGCGGCCGCGAACACGCCCAACATGCCGGCGCGCGCGTTGGCGGCGCCGCACACCACCTGGGTGGTTCCGCTGCCCGTGTCCACCCGGCAGACCCTGAGGCGGTCGGCGTTGGGATGGGGCTCCGCCGCCAGCACCCGCGCCACCACGAACCCCGCCAGCCCGTGGGAACGGTCGATCACCTCTTCCACCTCGAGGCCGACCATGGTCAGCCGTGCGGCGATCTCGTCCACCGGGGCGTCGGTGTCCAGGTGGTCCTTGAGCCAGCTGAGCGGCACCTTCACGAATTCAGCCCTCCGACCATGCTGGGAATGTGAAGGGCGGGGAATCCGTAGTGCCTGAGCCACCGCAGGTCGGACTCGAAAAAGGTGCGCAGATCCCCGATTCCGTACTTCAGCATGGCGATGCGCTCGACGCCCAGTCCGAAGGCGAAGCCCTGGTACTTGGCCGCATCGATGCCGCAGTTTTCCAGGACCTTGGGATTGACCATGCCGCAGCCGAGGATTTCCAGCCAGTCGTCGCCGTGGCCGATGCGGAACGCGCCGCCCTCGCGGGTGCAGCCGATGTCCACTTCCGCCGAGGGCTCGGTGAAGGGGAAGTAGCTGGGGCGGAAGCGCACGGGCAGATCCTCGACGCCGAAGTAGGCCCGGCAGAACTCGATCAGACAGCCCTTCAGGTGGCCCATGTGGGTGGTCTCGTCCACCACCAGGCCCTCCACCTGGTGGAACATGGGCGAATGGGTCGCGTCGTAATCGCAGCGGTACGTGCGACCGGGCACGATGATGCGCAGCGGGGGCTTTTGCTCGCCCATGGTGCGGATTTGAACCGGCGAGGTGTGGGTGCGCAGCACCCTGCGGTGGCCGCCCGCCATACCCGGCAGATAGAAGGTGTCGTGCTCCTGGCGCGCCGGGTGCTCCGGCGGGATGTTGAGCGCCGTGAAGTTATACCAGTCGTCCTCGATGTCCGGACCCTCGGCGACCGTGAAGCCCATCTCGCCAAAGATGGCGATGACCTCGTCGATGGTCTGGGTGATGGGATGGACGCGTCCCCGGCCTTCGGCGCGCACGGGCAACGTCACGTCCACCTTTTCCTCCATGAGCCGCGCATCGAGCGTGGCGCCGGCGAGGTCTTCCTTGCGCGCCTCGATGGCGGCGGCGACGTCGTCCTTGAGCACGTTGAGGGCGGCGCCGGCGGATTTACGCGTCTCCGGGTCCATGGCGCCCAGACCCTTCATGAGCGCCGTGATCCGCCCCTTCCTGCCGAGGGCCTCGACGCGCACCCGTTCAAGACTTTCAAGGGAGTTGGCAGCGGCCGTGGCCTCGAGGATCTGAGTCTTGATGGTGTCGAGGTCGTCCTGCATTCTTCGCCCGCCTTATACGACAAGAGGGAGCCGGCCCTCGGCCGGCTCCCTATACTTTCAGAAACCCATTAACGATTAAAGCGTCACGCGGTCTTGGGGAGAGCGGCCTGGACCTGTTCCACCAACGCCTTGAAGGCGTCGGGCTCCCTGACCACCAGATCGGACAGGATCTTGCGGTCGATCTCGATCCCCGCCGTGTGCAGACCGTTGATGAACTGGGAATAGGTGAGCCCGTGGGCGCGGGCCCCGGCGTTGATGCGCTGGATCCACAGCCTGCGGAACGACCGTTTGCGGTTGCGCCGGTCGCGGTAGGCGTATTGCAGCCCCTTCTCCACCCGCTCGATGGCGACGCGGAACGCGTTTCGGTTACGGCCCTGGTAACCGCTGGCCATGGCCAGGATCTTCTTGTGCCGGGCGTGGGTGGTAACGCCACGTTTGACGCGCGACATGGCTGGTACTCTCTCTTAGGCGTGGGGCAGGTAGGACTTTACGATACGCGCATCGGCAGCCGAGAGGATCATGGTGCCGCGCGCCTTGCGCTTCATCTTTTTGGGGCGTTTGCGCAGATTGTGGCGTTTGAAGCTGGGGTTGGCACGGACCTTGCCCGAACTGGTCAGCCGGAAACGCTTCTTGGCGCTGGACTTGGTCTTCAATTTGGGCATTTCGCGTTCCTTTCTCCGGAGCCGTTCATCCAGCGGTTGGGCATGCCCCGGCCGCGCCGCCTACCATGGGTTTCCCATGGAGGCGTGGGTTATAGCGGCAGCGGCCGGGGATTGCAAGGCGCCCGGCGAGGCCGTGGAAACCTCGAAATTTTGGCTCTCCATCGCCAAGTGTCACCATGGTGCCCGAGCGGCGGGAACAGATGGCGGCCCAACCCATGAGCGACCCCGGACCCGAAGACAGCAATGAAAAGGTCAATGCCGCGCTCTCCAGGGCCGTGCACCAGCTGGAAACCGCCGTCCGCGAGCAGGAAACCGCGGCGGACCGCATTCTCGCCCTCGCCGAACGCATTTACGACAAGGCGCCGGACAAGGCCGCCAGGCTGCGGGTGGAGGCCATCATGGAGGCTTGCGCCTTCCAGGACCTCACCGGCCAGCGCATCCGCAAGGTGATACGGCTCATCCGGTACCTGCAGGAGAACAAACTGATTTCCAACGCAGACCTGCCCCAGGACGCCCCCCGGCAACTGGACCGCGCCGGCCTGACCCAGGAGCAGGTCGATCAGCTATTGAGTGACAGGAAAACGGGTACGGGTTGACGGACCAACGATCCAGGCGGCACCACACGACACCCCGCCTTCCCGGCGGCGGGCCATCCGGCCCTTGGCCCTAGTGGCCCGTATCAGCTAAATTGCACCGATACGTAGGCCACTAGCTTCCCCAGGTGCGCGAATGCGCGCCCCGGCATTTCTCCCGCGGGTTCTTACTTCGGCGCCAGGACCATGGTCATAAGGCGCCCCTCCGTCTGGGGGACAATCTCCACCTTGATCATTTCTTCCAGATCATCGCACACCCGGTCCAGCACCTTCATGCCCAGTTCCTGGTGGGCCATTTCACGACCGCGGAAACGGATGGTTACCTTGACCTTGTCGCCGTCGCCGAGGAACCGCCGCATGCTGCGCATCTTGACTTGGTAGTCGTGCTCGTCGATGCCCGGGCGCATCTTGATCTCCTTGACCTCGATGACCTTCTGCTTCTTGCGGGCCTCGTTGCGCTTTTTCTGTTGTTCGTACTTGAACTTTCCGTAGTCGAGAATCTTGCACACTGGCGGATCGGCGTTGGGCGAGACCTCAACCAGATCGAGGCCGGCATCGATCGCCATTTGCAAACCTTCTTCCGCGGAAAGGACGCCGACCATCTCTCCGTCGGGGTCGACGAGACGGATCGTCGGTGCAATGATCAATTTGTTGACCCGCGGCCCCGTTTGGGGCGGCGGCGTATTCGAGTATCGTCTCGCGATTTAAAAATCTCCTTCTCTCGTTATCACAACGCGTACAAGCCCTTCTTTCCGCCTGCCATCAGGCGGACCTCCGATGGGGAAACACTTGCCGCGCACGCGATCGGACTGGTGAGTGCCGGTTCGATCAGCACCGCGCCAGCGGACCTGCCGCTTCCTCTTTAAGTCTAGCGGCTGCCTCCTCCAGCGCAAGAATTTCTTGGTCTTCCCCGCCCAGCCTGCGCATCGCCACGGTGCCATCCCGTGCCTCCCGGGCGCCGACGACCAGGATGACCGGGACCTTGGTCAGGCTGTGCCCGCGGACCTTGTAGGCGATCTTCTCGTTGCGCACATCCAGCTCCGCCTTCAGCCCGGCATCGACGAGGGCGGCGTGGACCTGGCGCGCATAGTCGTCGGCGGCATTGGTGATGGTCGCGACAACGACCTGCAGCGGCGCCAGCCAGAACGGCAGCCGGCCGGCGTACTGTTCGAGGAGGACGCCGATGAAACGCTCCAGGGACCCCAGGATGGCCCGGTGCAGCATGACCGGATGGTGTTTGCGGCCGTCCTCGCCGACATAGGTGGCGTCCAGCCGCTCGGGCAGCACGAAGTCCACCTGCAGCGTCCCCAACTGCCAGTCGCGGCCGATGGCGTCGCGCAGGTCGAACTCCAGCTTGGGCCCGTAGAAGGCGCCTTCGCCCGGGTTGAACACCGTCTCCAGGCCGGCCGCCGCGGTCGCGTCCCTGAGCGCCTTTTCGGCCTTGTCCCAGATTTCGTCGCTGCCGGCGCGCACGGCCGGCCGGTCGGCGAACTTCACCGTCACCTGTTCGAAGCCGAGATCCTTGTACACGCTCATCAGAAGGTCGCAAAACGCCTTGGTTTCCGATGTGATCTGGTCCTCGGTACAGAAGATGTGGGCGTCGTCCTGGACGAAGGCGCGCACCCGCATCAGCCCGTGCAGGGCGCCCGAGGGTTCGTTCCGCAGACACGAGCCGAACTCGGCCATGCGGATGGGAAGGTCGCGGTAGCTGGTGATGCCCTGGCGGTAGATCTGCACGTGGCCGGGGCAGTTCATGGGCTTGAGCGCCAGTATCCTGTCCTCGGACTCGGCGGTGAACATGTATTCGCGGAACTTCTCCCAGTGGCCCGAGGCCTCCCACAGGGAGCGGTCCACCATCTGCGGGGTGTTGACCTCTACGTAGCCGGCGTCCTGCAGGCGGGTGCGGATATAGTGCTGAAGCGTCAGATAGAGCGTCCATCCCCTGGGGTGCCAGAAGACCGACCCGGGCGCCACGTCCTGGATGTGAAATAGCCCCATCTCGCGCCCCAGCCGGCGGTGGTCGCGCTTTTCCGACTCCTCCAGCATGTGAAGGTATGCCTTGAGCTGTTTCGAATCCGCCCAGGCGGTGCCGTACACACGCTGCAGCATTTCGTTGCGGGAATCGCCGCGCCAGTAGGCCCCGGCCAGCTTCATAAGCTTGAACGCCTTGCCCAGTTTGCCCGTGGACGGCAGGTGGGGACCCCGGCACAGGTCGATGAATTCCCCTTGCCGGTACAGCGAAATCTCCTCGTCCTCGGGAAGGTCCTGGATGATCTCGGCCTTGTAGTGTTCCCCCTGGTCGGTGAAGAACCGGATGGCCTCCGCGCGGTCCCACACCTCGCGCGTCACCGGCTCGTCGCGGGCCACGATTTCGCGCATGCGCGCCTCGATGTGCTCCAGGTCGTCGGGGGTGAACGGCGTCGGCCGCGCGAAATCGTAGTAGAAGCCGTCCTTGATCACCGGGCCGATGGTGACCTGGACTTCGGGGTACAGTTCCTTGACCGCCTCGGCCATGACGTGGGCGGCGTCGTGGCGCAGCAATGCGAGCCCGTCGTCGTCCCT
The DNA here is from genome assembly GCA_022545455.1 of Pseudomonadota bacterium. GTDB lineage: Bacteria > Pseudomonadota > Alphaproteobacteria > Rhodospirillales > 2-02-FULL-58-16 > JACZQZ01. The sequence continues at coordinate 2,581 of JACZQZ010000071.1, read as the reverse complement.
GGCGGTGACGATGGACACCTGGGCGTCCTCTTCGATGACCGCCGCAAGGTCCTTGATCGCGCCGTTCACGCGGATGGCCAGCGCCGCCTTGGCCAGACCCGGGCCGATGTCGGCGGCAAGCCCGGTCCCGGAAACGGGACCGTCGAACGTGCGCACGCTGCCGTCCGGTAACGTGATGGCGACCATGAAATCCGTCTTGTGCTCCGGCGCCCGAAACGGGGGCGAAATGTAAAGTGAATCAGCGCCCTGTCAAGGACGGCCGACGAACCTTCACGGCGCCGGCGACCTCTTCTTGGGAAAGGTCGGCCAGGCGCTCCCTTCGCACGATGGTCACGTCCGGGCCGCGCTGGGCGCACAGGGCGGGGTCGGACTCGTGGGAGTACAGAACCACGCACGGACACCCGGCGGCGGCGATCAGGTGCATGGGTCCGGTGTCGTTGCCGACGGCGCAGACGGCGCCGCGGGCCAATTGGACGATGTCCGTCAGGTCCGTTTCCCCGGCCAGGGTGCGGACGTGGCCGCAGGCGGCGCGCACCGCGTCCACAACGCCGCCCTCGGCCGCCGTGCCGAGCAGGACCGGTTCGATCCCTTGCCCGGCGAACCACCGCGCCAGGGCGCCATAGCGGTCCGCCGGCCAGCGCTTCGCCGGGCGGTGGTGCGCGCCCCCCGCCACCAGGAGCGCGTAACGGTCGGGCAATCCGAAACGCGCCGTATCGGCCCCGATCCGGGACAGGTCCGGGGCCGGCACATGGGCGATCCCGGCGACGCGCAGTTGTTCCGCCTGGCGGTCCAGGGTGTGCAGGAAATCCCGGCGCGGATTGGCGTGGGGGTGCGAGCAGCCCCGGGCGACACCCGACCATTCCGGATACGGGCCCGGCCAGAACAGGCGCAGATAAAACGAACTCCGCCCCGACGTCTGAAGGTCGTAGACCCGCCGGAAGCTCCCCCGGCGCAGGCGCCGGCGCAGGTCCAGCCATTTGCCCACGTCGAACGGCCCGGGGCGGTCGTCGGTCCACACGGCGTCGAAATATCCCGTGGCGGCGGCGAAGTCGGCATACGGCCCGGTGGTGAGAAGGGTGATATGGGCGCCTTCGGCTTCGCCGTGACGGCGGCGGATGGCGGCGAACGGCCCCACGGCCTGGACGAAATCGCCAAGCGCCCCCAGCTTGATCACCAGGATCCGGGAGCGCGGCCCCTCGGCCATCAGGACGCCGCTTTCAGGTGCAGGACCTCGTTGTAAACCTCCAGCGTCTTGGCACACATGGTGTGCTTGGAAAAGTTCTCGCGGATGTTGGCGATGGCTTTCTCGGCCAGGCGTTTGCGCGCCGGCTCCTTGAGGTCGAGCACCCGGTCGATGGCGGCGGACAGGGCATCGGCGTCGCCGGGCGGGGCCAGCCAGCCGGTTTCCCCCTCGATGACGGTCTCCCGCGCCCCCCCGTGGTCGGTGGCGACGACCGGACGGCCAAGCGCCTGGGCCTCGATCACCACCCGTCCAAAGGCCTCGGGATCGGTGGAGGCGGAGACGACGACGTCGGTGAGCATGAAGGCCGCCGGCATGTCGTCGCAGTGGTCCAGGATGCGGACGATCTGGCCCAGGTCGTGCTCGTTCACCAGGGCCTCCAACTGGCGGCGGTACCCGGTGCGGCCCTGGTCGGACCCCACCACCAGACAACAGATGTCGCGCCGCTTGAGCTTGGCGATGGCCTGGATAAACACCATCTGCCCCTTCCAGCGGGTGAGCCGGCCGGGCAGCATGACCACCGGCGCCCCGTCGGTCAGGCGCCACTGGTTGGCCAGCGCCACCACCCGTTCGGCGCTGATCTTCTGGGTGTCGAAGCGCTCCAGGTCGACGCCCCGGTGGATGACGCGGATGCGCGACGCCGGTACCCCGTAAATCTGCCGGATGTGCCCGGCAATGAACCCGGATATGGCGATCACCCGCTCGCCGCGGGTCATCACCCTGTTGTAGCGGTGCTTGAGCCAGTTGGGCGCCGAATAGGTTCCGTGGAAGGTGGTGATGAAATGCCGGCCGGTCCTTTTGGCGGCGAAATAGGCGCTCCACGCGGGCGCCCGCGAGCGGGCGTGCACGATGTCCACGCCCTCGTCGGCAATCAGCCGGGCCAGGCGGCCGACATTGGCGTAGACGACCAACGGGTTCTTGCTGTGCAGCGGCAGGGTGTGATGCTCGGCGCCGACCCGCTTCAGGTCATGCACCAGCGGCCCGCCCGACGAGGCCACCAGGGCGCGGCCGCCGGCCTCGACGACGGCCCCGGCGATCTCCACCGCGCCCCGTTCCACGCCGCCGCCGGCGCCGAAGGCCGGCAGCACCTGGAGCACGGTCGCCATGCGCCCCGCCGACGGGCCGTCCCCGCCAGAGGTCCGTTCCTCGCCGGCGGCGATGGTGTTACTCTGCGTATTCCCGTTCATGCCCCCGACCTCATACCAAGGAGCGCTGATCATGACTCATAGAGATCGCGTAGGCGGCTCGTCGGGCAGGAGGAAAGTTGCAGGCGATGCGGTGCATCGTCAAAACTTTTCGACGCCCTCCGACGGGCCGCATACGCGACCGCAACGGCGGCTT
>JACZQZ010000070.1 GCA_022545455.1 Pseudomonadota bacterium | reverse complement strand
CAACTCCGCCGGGGCGGGCGTTTCGGGGCCGCCGGCGGCGAGGACGACGACGCGGGGCGGCATGCGCCAGGCGAAGCTGTCGAAGCCGTCGCACTTGCCGCACAGCGCGCTCCATTGCGCCACCGCGTTGCCGCAGTGCTCGCACACCCAGGCCGGGTCCCGCTCGGCGACCGAGGCGCGCATCAACCACTCGTGGGCGCGCGCCATGTTTTCGTGCTCGGACTCCTCCAGCGCCGCCATCAGGCGGCACACCCGGGCCGACGGGTCGGTGCCGCCCGCCGCCTCCAGGTGCTTCCTGGCCTCGCCCCACAGCGGCGCCTCCAGGGCGGCCGCGGCCATGGCCAGGTGGCTTTCCACGTGGTCCGGATTGAATTTGGCCAGGCGCTCGGCGGCCTGCACCTTTTCCAGCCCGTCCGCGGCCCCGCGCGCCGCCCAGTAGGCGTCCAGCAGGTCGGGATGGGGGGCGCGGCTCCAGGTGTCCTCGATCACGGCGGCGGCCTTGCGCGCCCGGCCGGCGCCGATCAGCAGCCGCGCCAGGCGCACGGCGGCGGGGATGAACCCGGGGTCCAGGTCGTGGGCGGCGCGCACGCGCTTCAGGGCCTCGGCGCCGCGCTCCCGTTTCCCGGCCTCGAGGCTGCGCTGGTAGGCCAGCACGGCCCGGCGGTGGCGCCCCTCCGCGGCCTCCACCAGGTTGTTCTTCACCGACCTGGCCAGGGTGGTCTCGGCGTCCGCCCACAGCCCGGCCCCGGTTTGCAGGGCGAACAGGTTCGACGCCACCCAGGCGCTTTTCGGTTTCAGCCCATACGCCCGCCTGGCCAGGCCGAGGGCCTCGTTGCGGTCGCCCCGCTTGATCGCCTGGATCAACAGCCCGCGCAGGCCCAGGAACTCGGTCTCGGGACGATCCAGCATGGCCGCGAAATATTTCCCGCCGGTGCCCTCGTCACCGGCGAGCTGCGCCGCCTGTGCCGACAGCAGCAGGGTGAGCGGCGGATCGTCCAGCAACCCGTCGGCGCGCTTCACCTGGTGCCGGGCTTCCTCGGCATCGCCGGCGGCGACCGCCACCAGGCCCTGGGTCAGCGCCAGGTAGCCGCGCCGGCGGCGCCGTTCGCGTCCGGCCCGGGAAAGGCTGGCCGGGGCGCGGCGGATGAACCTCCACAGCCGGTAGGCCGCGGCCGCGGCCGCCGCGATCAGGGCCACCGCGACCAGCAAAAGGGCGACCGAGGTATCGAGCCGGTAGTCCCGCCAGTGCAATGTCACCGACCCGGGATTATCGGCCAGCCACACCGCGGCGATTACCAGCAGCCCAAGGACGAACAGGAACCATAGGGCGCGTGCCATGAAGCTCACTCTTTGGCCGGCACCAGCAGGGAAACGGCCTGCACGTGCAGGGTCGCCATGGCCCTTTCCGCCGCCAAACGTGCCCGGGCGCCCCTGAGCCACGGCGCCGCGGCGGCGCCCGGCGGCCCGGCAAGGCCTTCCAGCTCCTCCACGGCGGCCATGAGATCGCCCGCCTTGAGGCTGGTCTCGGCGCGCGCGACCACGGCGTCGACCGAGTTTAAGTCTCCGGTGTCCGTGGTCCGGCGAACGGTGACCAGGGACATCAGCCGGTTGACGGCCCATTCGAACCAGCCGTCCCCTTCCAGGGCCCTGGCGGCGCGCGCGATCTCTCCGGCCAGCCTGTCGAAATCCCGGCGCAGGGTCGCCAGGGTGGGGATGCCCGAGGCCGCGTAGGGTTCCAACGCGGCAATGGCTTTGGTTATTTCCGGGTTGTCCGCGGCCACGGCGCCCACGGCCTGCAGTTCCGCCGCAAACGGCACCGTGCCGCGCAGCGCTTCGCGCAACTGGCCGACCGCCAGCACCGTCGCCTGCATGCCGATGGCCGCCCCCGCCGCCATGGTATCGGTCCTTTCCAAGGCGCCGACCCGCATCGAGATGTCGGCCACGGCGGTGGACAGCTCTTCCGCCCTCGCCGCCGGTTGGACGCCCTCGCCCGCGGCGCCGCCCCTTTGCTCGAGCCGGGCGATTCGCTCGCGCAGCCCCTCCAGGGTCTCGTCGTCGTTCTCCAGGCGTCCGAGGCGTTCGGAGAGTTGCCGCAGATACTCGTCCGTTTCGGCCGAACCGGCGGGCGGCGCCGTCGCCTCGACCATTTTTTTCACCGACCTCAGCGCCTGCTCCAGGCTCTGCAGCCGCTCCATCAGGGCCTTTAGCTCCTGGCGGGAGCGGGCCCGTTCCGTTTCCATGTCCTCGACCGCGCCGCCGGCGGGGTCGGCGTCCTTGGTCGTCTCCTCCAGCGCCGCCGCCCGCCCGGGCAGGCCGGTCACGCGCGGATCCTGAAAGGGGTCCTCCTGCGTGGACGACAAACGGGCGGTGATGTAGGGCGACCACAAAGGCCATGTGGCGGCGGCGGTGCCCCCAAGGACCGCCAGCGCCAGCACCGTCCACAGGAACGGGGCAATGCCGCCGCCCTTCGTCGCCGGCCCGGCCGCCACCGTCCGGTCGCCGGCGGCGGCCGTCTCCTCGGGCACCGCCGCGCCAGCGGTCTCCCCGGCCGGCGCCGCCGTGGCGGTCTTCCTGGCCGCCGCGGGCGGTGTTTTCTTGTCGCGCCCGGCCGTGGAAACGTCAGCCGCGCGCCGCCCGGGGCCACGCGCCGCGCTTTTGGCGCCGCCGCCGGAAGATGTCTTTTTTTTGCCCGTTCGACGTTTCGAACCGCTGGTCATGCCGCTGTCCTTTTGTTTCCCGGCACGCCACTCACGGCCTGGGCAGAGACGCGATCCCGCGCCCGATGCCGGCGCGCCAGATTAGCAGGGATGGCGCCACAGTACCAAGACCCACGGATGGCGTGTACATGCCGTGTCACCGGGACAGGACACTACGGGCCCCGGGCGCCGCCGCGCCGGGAGAAGACGGCCGCGAGCAGGGCCGCCTGGTCGGGTTGCGCCGCCACACAGATTTCGCGCCAGGTCAGGGCGTTCGCCTTCCCGGCCACGGCCGGGCTCAGGCAAAACGCGATGATCCGCCCGCAGGCTCCGGCCAGGCCGCCTTTGCGCACCAGATCGACAAAGCACGCGGCGGTCCGGGGAGAGAAAAACAGGGCCCCGTCCACGGTCCCGGCCTTCAGCGCCTGTACGGTGGCGGCGGAAAATTCGTCCGCGGCGCGGGCCTCGTACAGCACCGCCCGGCGGTAGGTGAACCCGGCTTCCTCGACCATCCCTGCCAGGTCTCCCGCCATCCTGGTCCCGGCCGCATGGAAGATGGCGCCTTGGGCCGGGTCGAGGCGGCGGCGCACGAGGCGGGCCAGGTCTTCGACGTCGCCCGAGGCGCTTTCCACGTCGGCGAAGCCCACTTCGGCGGCGGCCCGCGCCGAGGCGTCGCCCACGGCGTAGACCGTGAGATCGCGGCGGCCGTCACGGGCGGCGAAGGCCCGCACGCCATTGGCGCTGGTCACCAGGAGCGCCTGGACGCCGTCCAGGTCCAGCTTCGGCCCGCCCGTGTGGTCGATACGGAACAGGGGTTCGAGAAGCGGCTCTATCCCCATGGGGCCGAGCGCCTGCACCAGCCGCTCTGCGTCGTCGCGGGGCCGGGTGATCAGCACGCGCACGGCTTATACCAAGGAGCGCTGATCATGACTCATAGAGATCGCGTAGGCGGCTCGTCGGGTAGGAGGAAAGTTGCAGGCGATGCGGTGCATCGTCAAAACTTTTCGACGCCCTCCGACGGGCCGCATACGCGACCGCAACGGCGGCTTGCCAAGGCTTTCGGACGGCGTCGCGCACGCTTTGCGATGTCCCGCATCGCCTGGGCGCACGCTTAGGGCCGAAAACCTTGGTAAGCCGGCTCGTCGGGTCATGATCAGCGCTCCTTGGTATTACCCCCCGGTGTCCGGCGCCGCCGGTTCGCGGGCGCCCGGGATACGCGGGGAAGACATGGCGGTACCGTCCTCACCCGGGAGAGTCGAAAAAACCGGGTCCGGCGCGGCGGCGCAATTCGCCGCCGGCATCGCGGCCGATGGCGTCCGCATCGGCGGCCGCGCCCTGGCGCGCGGTTTCGATCAGCTCGGTGCCGTCGGGACGGGCGATCAACCCCCGTAACGTCAAGGTCCCGCCGGCCGCCACCTCGGCCAGCCCGGCGATGGGGGTGCGGCACGATCCGTCCAGGACCTCGAGCATGGCCCGCTCCGCCGTCACCCGCGCCGTGGTCGCCGCGTGGTCGAGGGCCGCCAAAAGCTCCCGGGTGCGCCGGTCGCCGGCCCGGCAGGTGACGCCGATGGCTCCCTGCCCCACCGCCGGCAGAAGCTCTTCCGGTTCGATGACGGCGGTCGCCGCGTGAACCAGGCCGAGGCGCTTGAGCCCGGCCATCGCCAGCAGGGTCGCGTCCACCTGGCCGTCTTCCACCTTGCGCAGCCGGGTGTGGATGTTGCCGCGGAACAGGACGACCCGGAGGTCCGGGCGGCGGTGGAGAATCTGCGCCTGGCGCCGGAGCGAGGAGCTGCCCACCACGGCGCCCGCCGGCAGCCCGGCGATGCTTTCGGCCTTGGACGAGATGAAGACGTCGCGCGGGTCCTCGCGCTCCAATGTGCACGCCAGCATGATGCCGTCCGCCAACCACGTGGGCAGGTCCTTCATCGAATGCACCGCCAGGTCGATGCGGCCGGCGAGCATGGCCTCGTCGATCTCCTTGGTGAAAAGCCCCTTGCCGCCGACGTCGGCCAGGGGGCGGTCCACGACCTTGTCGCCGGTGGTCTTGATGACCATTACCTGGACGGCGTCCGGGGCGCCCAGCTCAGGGTGCGCCGCGACCAGGCGGGCGCGCGCCTCCTCCGTCTGGGCCAGGGCCAGGGGACTGCCGCGGGTGCCGATGCGCAATAGGGGTGCCGTGGTCATCGGTGTCTAGAGGTGTGGTTCCAGGGCGGCGTACAGGGTAAGACCAATAGTCAATGATATTGGGTGATATTGGTATAGAGTCCGCCACCGATTGAACAAGGGGCTTTTTCGATGATCGTGCTCGGCATCGAGACCAGTTGCGACGAGACCGCGGCGGCCGTGGTCACCGGCGACCGCCGGGTGCTGGCGGACGAGGTGCTGTCGCAGCTTGACGAGCACCGGCCCTTCGGCGGCATCGTGCCCGAGATCGCGGCGCGCTCCCATCTCGAGCACCTCGACCGGATGGTCGCCCGGGCCATGGAGACGGCGGACCTTGGCTTCGACGATCTCGACGGCGTCGCCGCGACGGGCGGCCCGGGGCTGATCGGCGGGCTCCTTGTCGGCGTGATGACGGCGAAGGCCATCGCCGCCGTCAACGATCTGCCGTTCCTCGCCGTCAACCACCTGGAGGGCCATGCGCTGACCGTGCGGCTGACCGACGGCGTGGCCTTTCCCTATCTTCTTTTGCTGGTTTCCGGCGGCCACTGCCAGTTGCTTGTCGTCGAGGGGGTGGGGGCATACCGGCGCCTCGGCACCACCGTCGACGACGCCCTCGGCGAAGCCTACGACAAGACCGCCAAGATGCTGGGACTGGGCTTTCCCGGCGGCCCGGAGGTGGAGCGCGCCGCCGAGGACGGCGACCCTTCGCGGTTTCCCCTGCCGCGCCCGCTCAAGGGCCGGGCCGGGTGCCACTTCTCGTTTTCCGGCCTCAAGACCGCCGTGCGCCATGCCGTCGACGCCCTGCCCCCGGGGCCTTTGCGCAAGAAGGACGTGGCCGACATGTGCGCCTCGTTCCAGGCCGCCGCCGGCGACGTGCTGGTGGACCGCTCAGCCAACGCGATCGAGGCCTTCCGCGCCCGGCACCCGTCGGCCGACACCCTGGTCGTGGCCGGCGGCGTCGCCGCCAACCGGAATTTGCGCCGGCGCCTCGCCGATGTGGCCGGGGAACATGGGATGAGGCTGGTGGCGCCGCCGGCGCGCCTGTGCACCGACAACGCGGTCATGATCGCCTGGGCCGGCGTCGAACGGCTCGGGCTCGGTCTCACCGACGGCCTGGATTTCGCCCCGCGCCCGCGCTGGCCCCTCGATCCCGACGCGCCGCCGGCCGTCGGCGCCGGGGTCAAGGCATAGTGGCCTTTATCAGCTAAATGGCGCCCATACGACGGCGTTGCGAGGTTTCCGGCTAGGAGCGCGTTGCGCCGTGGTGTGCGTGCACCACAAGCGGCGCGCGACGACGCCGGGGGTCGCGGGGGCGCCCCCCGCATACGGTGTCGGGGGGACACCCCCCGGTGGCCCCCCGGGGCGTCGGGAAGGCTTGCCGATGGGCCGCCATCGCCTGCGCCTCCCCTCCTGCCGAGGAAACGGGAAAAGCGATCGTATGGGTGCAATTTAGCTGATAAAGGCCACCGGAGGCGCGCCAGGTAGCGAAATCGTGATTCCACACGCCGGCGGGAAACCCGTAAAATCCCCTGTACCGTGGTGTCGCGCCGGAAGGAGAAGACCCATGCGGAAAATGCGCAAGCTTTCCATCGCGCTGGCCATCCTTGCGATGGCGGTTTTGGCCGGTGTTTCGCCGGTGCGGGCAGGCCCCGTTACCATCGACGACACGGGCGGACAATCTTCCGGCGGCGGACAGGACAGCCCCGACTGGCTGGTCGGCGAGGAGATGTGCGCCAGACCCGCGTAAGCCGGCCGGCCTGAGCCGCGGTGCGACACCCCCGATCCGAAAATTCGACACGGCCGGGACGACCTGTTGGGCGGGGCGAGCCGTTCGCCGCCGATGACATTCCCCGTTTGCGCGCCCGCTTGCGGCCGTGGCGGCCCGGCCAAGCGGCCCTTGCCTCGGGCACGCGGATACGGGCATAAAGGGTCCGCGGCCGGAGAAACCAACGTGCCATGAACAGGATCGGCATCATCGGCGCGGGCGCGTGGGGGACGGCGTTGGCCACGGTCATGCACCGGGCGGGACGCCAGGTGGTGGTCCAGTGCCACGAACCCGAGGTGGCCGAGGCCATCAACCTGACCCACGAGAATTCCCTCTACCTGCCCGGCATATCCCTGGACTCCGGGATCCAGGCGACCACGGACCTCGCCGATGTGGCGGAGACCGACGCCGTTCTGCTGGTGGCGCCGGCGCAACACCTGCGCACCATTTGCGAAAAGATCGCGCCGGCCTGGAAGGCCGGGGTGCCGGCGGTGATCTGCGCCAAGGGCATCGAGCAGGATACCTGCGCGCTGATGAGCGAAGTGGTCGCCGCAACCCTGCCCGAAGCGCGCGTCACCGTGCTGTCGGGTCCCACCTTCGCCACCGAGGTGGCGCGCGACCTGCCCACCGCGGTGACCCTCGCCTGCGGCGACGTGGAACTGGCCGAGAGGCTGATGGCCGCCCTGGGTACGCCGCGTTTTCGCATCTACCGCTCGGCCGACCTGATCGGCGCCCAGGTGGGCGGCGCGGTGAAGAACGTGCTCGCCATCGCCTGCGGCATCGTCACCGGGCGCGGGCTTGGAGAAAACGCGCGGGCGGCGCTGATCACCAGGGGGCTGGCCGAGATCGTGCGCCTGGGCGCGGCCAAGGGCGGACAGGCCGAAACCCTCGCCGGCCTGTGCGGGCTGGGGGACATCACGCTGACCTGCAACAACATGCGATCGCGCAACTTCTCGCTTGGCGTCGAACTGGGCCGGGGCAGGACCCTGGTCGAAATCCTGGCGGCGCGCACGTCGGTGGCGGAAGGCGTCTACACCGCCTCCTCGGTCACCGATCTCGCCGGCCGCCTCGACGTCGACATGCCCATCTGCGTGGCCATAGACAAGGTGCTGCACCACTTCGCCGACATCGATTCGACGATCGCCGAGTTGCTGGCACGGCCCTTCAAGGCGGAAGCGCCGGTGGGGCGGGCCGCCGAGGCAGCGTCATAAAAGGGCGGATGCGCGCCGCATCGAAACGGACGTGTGAATTCGCTTTTCCACCCCGCTTGTCCAAGAGAGGCGTCATGATTTACGTGATCACCTGCGTCGACAAACCCGGCCATGGCGCGGTCCGCAAGGAGAACCGCACGGCCCACCTGGCCTACCTTCGGGATGCCGGCGATACGCTGTTCGCCGCCGGCCCGACACTCACAGATGACGCCTCCAGCGTCACCGGCAGCGTGATCATGGTCGACCTGCCCGACAAACAGGCCGCCGAGACCTTCGCCGCCGACGATCCCTACGCCAAGGCGGGGGTGTTCGAGAGCGTCACCATAAAGGCGTGGAAGAAAGTGTTCCCCGAGGACTGATGCCGATGGCGTACTGGCTGGTGAAATCGGAACCGGGCGCCTGGTCGTGGGACGACCATGTCAAGGCCGGCGTGGCCGAATGGGACGGCATTCGCAACCATCAGGCGGCGGCCAACATGAAGGCCATGAAGGTGGGCGACAGGGCCTTTTTTTATCATTCGGTCAACGAGAAGCGCGTCGTCGGCATCCTCGAGGTGGTCACCGAGTACCATCCCGACCCCACGGACCCCACCATGCGCTTCGGCATGGTGGACTTCAAGGCGGTGACGCCGGTCAAGGACCCGGTGACGCTCAGGCAGATCAAGGATGACGGCCGCCTCGACCACCTGGCCCTGGTCCGCCAGTCGCGGCTTTCGGTGATGCCGGTGGACGCCGCGGCATGGAGGATCATCTGCGTCATGGCGGGCGTCCCGGCGTGATACCAAGGAGCGCTGATCGTGACTCATAGAGATCGCGTAGGCGGCTCGTCGGGCAGGAGGAAAGTTGCAGGCGATGCGGTGCATCGTCAAAACTTTCCGACGCCCTCCGACGGGCAGCATACGCGACCGGAACGGCGGCTTACCAAGGCTTTCGGACGGCGTCGCGCACGCTTCGCGATGCCCCGCATCGCCACAGCGCACGCTCCTGGCCGAAAACCTTGGTAAGCCGTCTCTATGGGTCACGATCAGCGCTCCTTGGTATTACACGCCGATAATGGTCAGGCGATGGCTTGCGGACAAGATGCACGGGCGGGCGCTCAGCGCGGGAGCCCGCGAGGTGGACAAATTCGTCCGCGGCTTGCGCGCCATGGACGCCCAGGACATGGGCGCCATGGTCGCCATCGCCACCGCCATCCGCGTGAATTTTGAAACCCACGGCGTGATCCCCGAGGGCGTGTTCGAGGACGACCACCTGCCCTCGGTCGAGACCCTGGGTGTCCTGCAGATGAAAATCAACAAGGTCTCGCGCCAGTTCAAGAAACTGGGCCTGCCGTCCGATTCCGCGGGGGCCATGGTGTGGTCGTATTCGCTGCGCTGCCTGAATGTGCCCGAGCTCAGGCCGCTCGGGCGTGAGATGTGGGCCGAGCTGAAGCGCGGTTTTCCCCATGTGAAGGACGCCTTGGAGGAAGGGGAAGGGCGCAAGGGCGAGCCGTTCCCCGAGCGCGTGTGGCAGGAATGGAACCTGATCCCGCTCGGCCTGGAACCGGAATGAAACGCGGGAAAGAACCCGCCGCCGCGGCCCGGCCGGGCAGGACCGTGCTGTGCCGGCTTGCCGATGTCCCGGACGGCGGCAGCAGCGGGTTTGCCGTCCACTGGCGCGGCGAACTCCTGCGTTTGATGATTCTGCGCCGCGACGATCACGTCTTCGTCTACGTCAACCGGTGCCCCCATGCCGGTTTGCCTCTGGATTTCAGGCCCGGCCAGTTTCTCACCCGCGCCAAAACCCAAATCCTGTGCGCCAACCACGGGGCGGTATTCCGCATCGAGGACGGGTTCTGCGTCTCCGGCCCGTGCGCCGGGACGAGCCTTCGGCGCCCCGCAACGGAGGTCCGGAACGGCACCGTCTACCTGGTGGATTGACGGCGGCGCCCGTGAAGGGCCGCGGGCGGTCGTGCCGCCGTGGCCGGATATTTCTTCCGCCCCCTTGTTTTGTGACGCTCTTATTTGACATAATCCGCGTCAAGTAAGGAGTTCCGGACCCGCCGTCAGGCGGTCGCGGGGAAAATATTTTTGCGGGATCGCGCAACCGCCCGGTGGGGGAGCGCACGCGGTTTCGAAAGGGGAGGTCAGGGTAATGAGCAAAGTTGCCGGGAACGCCGAGGCGCCCGAGGCGCAAGCAGTCAGCGAATCGGAAATTGCGGTCCATTGGAAAGAGGAAGCGACCATCTATCCGTCCCCCGAGTTCATCGGGCAGGCGAATCTGACCGACCCCGGGATGTTCGAGCGCTTCAGCCTGGAGAATTTTCCCGAATGCTACAAGGAATACGCCGACCTGCTGACCTGGGACCAGTACTGGCACACGACCCTCGATACCAGCGACGCCCCGTGCTGGAAGTGGTTCGTCGGCGGCAGGATCAACGCCTGCTACAACTGCGTCGACCGGCACCTGCCGAAATACAAGAACAAGGCGGCCATCCATTTCGTCCCCGAGCCCGAGGACGAGCCTCTGTACGCCATCACCTATCAAGAGCTTTACGTGCGGGTGAACGAGTTCGCCGCCCTGCTCCGGGACTTCGCCGGCCTCAAGCAGGGCGACCGGGTGACCCTGCACATGCCCATGGTCCCCGAGCTCCCGGTGACCATGCTCGCGTGCGCCCGGCTCGGCGTCATTCATTCAGAGGTGTTCGGAGGATTCAGCGGCCAGGCGGCCGCCGACAGGATCGCCGATTCGGGATGCAGGGTGCTGATCACCGTCGACGGCTATCACCGCGCGGGCAAGATGATCGATCACAAGGTCAATGCCGACGTGGCCTGCGAGATGGCGGAAAAGCTCGGCCAGACCGTCGACAAGGTCCTCATCTGGCAACGCTATCCCGGCAAATCCGTCTCCGACACGCCGCTGGTGGAAGGCCGTGATTTCATCGTCAACGACGTGCTCAAGAAGTATGCCGGCAAGCGGGTCGATCCCGTCTCCCTGCCCGCGGAAGACCCCCTGTTCCTGATGTACACCAGCGGGACGACCGGGAAGCCCAAGGGATGCCAGCACAGCATCGGCGGCTACATGGCCTACGTGGCCGGCACGTCGAAATACATCCAGGACATCCATCCCGAGGATGTCTACTGGTGCATGGCGGATATCGGCTGGATCACGGGCCATTCCTACATCGTCTACGGCCCGCTGGCGCTGGCCGCCTCCAGCGTCATCTACGAAGGCGTCCCCACCTACCCCGACGCCGGGCGGGCGTGGCGGATCGCCGAGCGCCTGGATGTCAATATCTTCCACACCGCGCCGACGACCATTCGCATGCTCAGAAAAGCCGGTCCCGACGAGCCCAAGAAGTACGACTACCACTTCAAGCACATGACGACGGTGGGAGAGCCCATCGAACCGGAAGTGTGGAAGTGGTATTACGAAGTGGTCGGCAAGGGCGAGGCCATCATCGTCGACACCTGGTGGCAGACGGAAACCGGCGGCTTCCTGTGCAGCACGGTGCCGGCCCTGCACCCCATGAAGCCCGGCAGCACGGGGCCCGCCTTGCCCGGCATCCATCCGGTCATCTACGACGAGGACGGCAACGAGCTCGAGGCGGGATCGGGGAAAGCGGGAAACATCTGCATCCGCAACCCGTGGCCGGGGGCCTTCCAGACCATATGGGGGGACCGCGAGCGGTACGTCGACACCTACTACGCCAAGTACTGCAGGGACACCAAAAGCAAGGACTGGCGCGACTGGCCGTATCTCACCGGCGACGGGGCCATGCTGGCCGAGGACGGGTATTACCGGATCCTGGGCCGCATCGACGACGTCATCAACGTCGCCGGCCACCGGTTGGGCACCAAGGAGCTGGAGTCCGCCGCCCTGACCGTCGAGGACATCGCCGAAGCCGCCGTCGTGCCCGTGGTCGACGAGATCAAGGGCCGCGTCCCCGACGTCTACGTGTCGCTGAAGCCGGGCTTCGATTCCGACGAGGAGGCGAAAACGAAAGTGGTCGCGGCCATCGAGACGACCATCGGCAAGATCGCCCGGCCGAAGAACGTCTACATCGTGCCCGACATGCCCAAGACCCGTTCGGGAAAGATCATGCGCCGCGTGCTGGCCGCCATCTCCAACACCCTCGACATCGGCGACGTCATGACCCTTGCCAACCCCGACGTGGTCGAGGACATCCGCGTCCTGGTCCAGGGCAAGGAAAAGGTGGCGACCAAGAAGGGCCCGGAGGACATCGAGCGCTTCGGCGACGATTGAGTACGGGCGGCGGGGCCGAAATGCCCCGCCGTTTGAAATCCCGTATCCGGTGTTCGTTTGACACGAACGGACACGGATGGACAACGGCCCCGGGTCGCCGGATCGAAACGGCGCGGCGTTTCGGGAACACCTTCAGAATTAAGTAAGGTCCCTTTAATTCCTTAATTCGCCCCGACGCACCAGGGCGCCCGCGCGGTACCGTCGTAGGCGTGTCCCAGACCGGCCGCGATCAGGGCGTCCGCCAGGTCGTCGCCGTCCGGCGTCTGGATGCGGGCGACGACGCGCCCGGCATACTTGCCGTACTGGATATCGCGCAGAATGACCTGGCGGCCGCCCACCCTGGCCTGAACGAACGCACGCGCCTCGCGGGCCAGCCGGCGGGCCGTCTGGCACTTGCCGCGCAGCTCCGGCGTGTCCACCCCGTCCAGCCGCACGTGGGTCTCCACCTCCTGGCCCAGCCAGATGCGCGCCCGCACCAGGACCGTGTCGCCGTCGATCACGTCGACCACCAGCGCCGGAACGGGACCGGGGATGGGGTCGCGCCACCCGGCGGCGGTCACGGGAACGATCAGGCGGCCCACCAGGACCAGGGCGGCCGCGGCCACGATCACACGGAGGGCCTTCTCTTCGAAAACCATGGACATACGATTTTTACATGTATTACATGTCGAATAATACAATTATTGGAAGATTTTTCAAGATCGAAAATCCACCCACGGCCATGGCGCTCCCGGCCGGCCCGGGCCGCCCTCTACGAGGATAACCGGAGAAGTGCCCCATGAGAACAAAAAAAGAACAAAAAGGCCGGGAGCGTGCGCAAGCCGGGCCTGGTGGCCTGTATCGGCTCAATTGCACCCATACGACGGCGTTGCGAGGTTTCCGGCCAGGAGCGCGTCGCGCCGTGGTGTGCTGCACCACAAGCGGCGCGTCGATCAGAGGTCGATGCGGGCGCGGATCAGAAGTCGACGCAGCGGCCCTTGCGCTCCCAGTCCCCGTACCGGGTGGGCTCGGGGCCCTTCGGTCCGCCGGTCTCGGGAATGTCCCGGGCTTTCGGCTTCTTTTTTTTCTTCGCCGGCGCGGACGGTGCATCGACGCCGGGGGCGGACCGGGACGGTTTACCGGGCGCCGGTCCGGTTTTGTTGTCAGCGGTCATATTCCCCTCACTACGGCTCACCCATGCGACTCCCATGGAACCCGTAGGACAGTTTTTCAGCATCCTGCCGGATCGGCCAGGGGTTTTTTTCGCAGGCGCTATCCTGCCCGGCTCCCGGGGCGGCTCTCCCTTGGCTCCCCGGCCGCGGGCGGTTAAGGTCTCGCAACCGAAATTTCGACCACCGGGAAACTTCCATGCTCGCGTTGCCAGCCCGCCCGACTGTCACGCCGACGGCGTCCCGGTGCCCGGTCCCGGGGCATCGTCCACCGGTGCCTGGGGAGCCGGGCCCGCGGGCGGCGGAGGCCGCGCCATGAGCGCGCCCGGGCTTTCGGCGCTGGTGGTGGTGCACGACGAGGAAGGGCGACTGGCCGACTGCCTCGAGCGGCTGACCTTCGCCGATGAGATCGTCGTTCTCCTGGACGCCTGCACGGACAGGTCCAGGGACATCGCGTCGCGCTACACCGACCGTCTGGTCGAGGGCGCGTGGAGCCTGGAGGGCCAACGCCGCAACGCCGGCATCGCGGCCTGCCGCGGGCCCTGGATCCTCGAGGTGGACGCCGACGAGCGCGTGCCCGGCCCCCTGGCACGGGAAATCCGCGAGGTCATCGAAACCACGTCCTTCGACTGGCACGAGATCCCCGTGGACAACTACATCGGCGACAAACTGGTGCGCTGGGGCTGGGGCGCATCCTACGGCAAGGCCGCCTATCCGGGCCTGTTCCGCAAGGGCGTCAAGGTGTGGGGCGGCCAGCGGGTCCATCCGGCGCTCACGTGGTCGGGGCGGAAGGGGCCGGCCCTGACAACCCGGCTGGAGCATTACGTGGACCGCGGCATCTCGGACATGATTCGCCGCCTGGACAGCTATTCCACGGCGCGCGCCAAGGACCTCAGGGACGCCGGCGACATCGGCACGCTGGCCGGCAACGTGCGGCGCCTGTTTTCGCGCTTTTTCAAGTGCTACGTGGTGCGCAAGGGCCACCGGGAAGGCGGCTACGGTCTGCTCATCGCCCTGTTCGCCGGGCTGTATCCCCTTCTGTCCTACCTCAAGGCCCGGCTGGAAGACGAGTAGTACCCTCTATCACAATAGGATGACACGTGTGACGACCATGGGTGGTCATTCGGCTAGGAGCGCGGTTCGACGTGATGGGGGCCCATCATGAGAGCCGCGCGACGACGTCCGATGACCACCCATGGCCGCCCGAATGGTCGCTTTTCGCGCCTTTTGGGGGCGTCAGCGCCGCTTGACGATGTCCCGCATCGCCGGCGCGACGCTTCCT
>JACZQZ010000163.1 GCA_022545455.1 Pseudomonadota bacterium | reverse complement strand
TCGAGCAGCCGTCGCACCTCGCCTTCGTGGCAGCCAATGCGCTTGGCCAGGGCGACGTTGGTCAGCTTTGCCTCGCGCATGGAGAGGTAAAGCGCCGCCTTCGCCGAGATTAATGCGCCCGGTCCGACCACGGGACGGCCCTTTGCAGGCGACGGCGGGGGAATGTCCCGGCGGTCGACGATGCACCCCGCAAGACATTCCTCGAGACAGTCGGCGGCCTCGGCCAGCGCCTCCGCACGGTCGGCGCCGTCGGTGCTGGATCCCTGGAGGTCCGGAAAAGTGGCGACGACGCGACCGTCCATGTCGTCCATCAGGTCCACCGGGTAGGCGAATCGGTCCGTCATGGTCTGCCTCCGGCAAAATCTTTCGGGTCGATGCCGAGGTCGTCAAGCATTTTGGCGAGAAGGCCCTTGCCGATTGCGGCCTTGCGGTCCTTCACGCGGGTAAAGGCACGGCCGTAATAAAGGGTGCCGTGGCTGCCCTTGCCCCGGTGGCTGAGGAAACGGACCTCGATCCCCCGCTTACGGGCCAGCCTGCGAACCTTGGCAACGAATTCCCTACCGATCACAGGTATAATATTCGTACAATTTTGTACGAACGTCAACGGCGAAACGAAATTTTTTTGCGAAGGTTACAAAGGGTACAAAAGGTGCAAATCGCAAGGGATAAAGGGCCGGCGGGACCGCGCCTCACCGCGCCCCGCCTCACAGGATTCCCTGGAAATAGGTGATCGTCCGTTGCAGGCCGTCTTCCAGCTGCACGGCCGGTTCCCAGCCCAGGGCCTGGCGGGCCAGGCCGATGTCCGGGCAGCGCTGGGTGGGGTCGTCGACGGGCAGGGGCCTGGCCTCCATGGGCGCGTCGGAGCCGGTCATTTCGATAATCCTCTCCGCCAGTTCCCGGATGGTGCACTCGTTGGGGTTGCCCAGGTTGACCGGGCTGTTCACGGTGTCCGGGGCGTTCATCAGGCGGATCAACCCCTCAATCAGGTCGTCCACGTAACAGAACGAGCGCGTCTGGGTGCCTTCGCCGTAGATCGTGATCGGCTTTCCCTTCAGGGCCTGGACGATGAAGTTGGAGACCACCCGGCCGTCGTCCGGATGCATACGCGGGCCATAGGTATTGAAGATGCGCGCGATGCGGATGTTGAGGCCGTGTTGGCGTTGGTAATCGAAAAACAGGGTCTCGGCGCAGCGCTTGCCCTCGTCATAGCAGGCGCGCGGACCCATGGTGTTGACGCTGCCCCGGTAGTCCTCCGTCTGGGGGTGGACTTCCGGGTCGCCGTAAACCTCGCTGGTGGAGGCCTGGAGGATCTTGGCCTTGGTCCGCTTGGCCAGCCCCAGCATGTTGATGGCGCCATGGACGCTGGTCTTGGTGGTCTGGACGGGATCGAACTGATAGTGGATGGGCGAGGCCGGACAGGCCAGGTTGTAGATTTCGTCCACCTCCACATACAGCTGGAAGGTGATGTCGTGGCGCATGAGTTCGAAGTGCGGATCGCCCAGAAGGTGCGCGATGTTGTCCTTGGTGCCGGTGAAGAAGTTGTCGACGCAAAGCACGTCATGGCCCTCGGCCAGCAGCCGTTCGCACAGGTGCGAGCCCAGAAACCCCGCACCGCCCGTGATCAGCACCCGTTTCATCGAAAGACCGTCCCTCCCGCCCGCCAGGAAATGTGCGCCGAACCTACCACCCCATGACGGGGCCGATAAAGGAGTATCGCCCCTCGGCCGCGCGGCGCCGGTGCTTCCCCGGACGCGTTCAGGTGTGCAGGAAGCGCATGCTGTCGCCCTCGACCACCAGGCAGGTCAGGCGGTCGGTGTAAAAGGCGCCGGTGTCGATGCCGATGCGGTTGGGGCGGACGTCGGTTTCCGCCGCGGGCGTATGGCCGTGCACGACCATGTGGCCGAAGGCCGCGTCCGAGTCCAGGAACTCCTCGCGGATCCACAGGAGGTCCTCTTCGTTCTGCTCGTCGAGCGGCACGCCGGGCTTGATTCCCGCATGCACGAACAGGTAATCCCCTTCCACGTGGAACATCTTTAAGCCCTGGAAGAACGTCATGTGGCTTGGCGGCAGGGCGGCCAGGAAGGCGCGGCGCGCCGTCTCCAGCTCGGCCAGCCCGAAAGGCAGGGTGAGGAGAGGAACCTTATAGCTGTGCAGGGTGGCATCGCCGCCGTTGATGAACCACAGGTCGGCCTCCTCCAGGTTCTCTTCCTCGACGAAACGCAGCAGGAAATCCTCGTGGTTGCCTTTCAGGTGCACGATCTCGAACCCCTCCAGCGGCGCCTCGATCAACATGTCGACGACCGCGAAGGAGCAGGGGCCGCGGTCCACGTAATCGCCCAGGTAAACCAGCACCTTGCGCCCGGCCGTCACGGCCGCCGCATCGTCGAGGATGCGGTCGTGCAGGGCCGCCAGCAGGTCGACACGGCCGTGAATATCGCCGACGGCGTACACGCGGCAATCGTCCGGAACCCGGGGCGGCGTTCCGGCGCGATCCTGTCCGGCCCTCTTTTTTCTCCAAGTCATGTCCGGGAACATGATGGCGCAAGCACCGTGTTCGTTACAAGATGCCGGAGGCTCCCCGCCCGTGGTGCGCCACCCTAAGCATATTTTAACGGTTCGCGCCGAAGATCGACGACAGGGTGAGCCGAAGCAGAAAACGGGCGGATTGACCATGGCCGTTTCCAGTGCCCTCGTGGAAGTACCCAGGGCGGCGAGCGCGGAGAGTGCGCTGGCGGATCGTCTTCGGGTCCTTCAGGGAAACCGGGCTGGATTCTTTGCCGTTCACGTTCACCTGTCCGAGCTGCGGCGGGACAGCCGCAAGCCGGAATTCATCCGTATCGCGGCGCACACCTTCGAAACCCTGGTCAACCGCTACGAAGCCACCCTGTTCGTGCTTGCCAATTCCGATTTGGCGCTGCTGTGCCGGGACGTGCCGGTCGATGCCATTGACCTGGCCATCTCCAGGGTGCGCAGCCTGTTCAACGAGGATCCGCTGACCGCCGGTGCCGAGGGCACGCTCGAGGATCGTTTCACCACCTGGTACGATCTTTCCCGGGGGGAGGATTATTCCGCTTTCCGCGCCGTAGCCGAGGATCTGGCGGCCGCGGCGGCGAACCGGACGCCAATGCCGGCCGGGCGCCGAATGGCGGGGGCGCATGGTGCCCTGGCGGGCACGCCGCTGACGCCCGGCCATTTGGCCACCATCGGCGTGAAACTGCAGGGGATACCCCTTGCCGACTTGATCCACCGGCAATCGGCGATCGAGGTTCACGCCGGCGGCAAAGGGGAAGTGGTGTTCCAGGAGCATTACATCTCCATCGCCGATCTGCAAAAGCGGGTTGCCCCGGACGTCAACCTTTTGGCCAGCCCCTGGCTGTTCCAGTACCTGACCGAGACCCTGGACCGGCGGATGCTGACGATGCTCGCGGGCACGGACTTCGCCGACCTGGACGGTGCCATCAGCGTCAACCTCAACGTCAGCACCGTCCTTTCGCCGAGTTTCCAGAACCTGCACCGCACCCTGGGCCACAACGCGTCCCAGGTCGTGGTCGAGTTGCAGGTCGTCGATATCTTCGCCGACATGGAGGCATTCACCCATGCCCGGGACTCATTGCGCGATCACGGCTACCGGGTCCTCATCGACGGCCTCACGCCGCTTTCGCTTCAGTTTTTCGATCCCATTTCCCTGGCCGCCGATTTCGTGAAATTCGGCTGGAGCCCGGACCTTCATGGCGGCCTGTCCGACGACATGGAAATGGAATTGCGCGATATGGTGGATCATGCCGGCAAGGACAGCGTTATCCTCGCCCGCGTCGACTGCGAAGAAGCCGTTGAATGGGGGCTGGGCGTCGGCATCAGCCGGTTTCAGGGCCACTTCATAGACAAGCTCGTGGACGCCATGTCCGCCAAGGGAATCATCTGACGGGCGGGCCGTCCCGCCCCCGGTCACGAGTACTCACTTGCACGATTTCGCATACCATACGATCGCGTTTCCCGTTCCCTCGGCAGGAGGGGACGCGCGGGCGATGC
>JACZQZ010000010.1 GCA_022545455.1 Pseudomonadota bacterium | reverse complement strand
TGACCGTGTCTCCCGGCAGGTGGCCGCCCTTCAGCAGGACGGCCCCGGAGGCGGCCAGTTTCCGCGCCACCGGCCCGGCGTCGTCGGGGCCGCGCAGCTTGAGGCCGGTGAGCGCCTCGGCCTCCGCCACGTTGGGCATCAGCACGTCGGCCAGGGGGATCATGCGCGCCTTCAGGCTGGCCATGGCTTCCGGCGCCAGGAGGGATTCGCCGCCCTTGGCCACCATCACGGGATCGACGACGATGGGGACGCGCCGGCCGCCGGCCCGGGCCTCGGCTTCCAGGACCTCGCACACCGCCTCGATGACGTCGGGCGTGTGCAGCATGCCCACCTTCACGCAGTCGGCTCCGATGTCCGACAGCACGACCCGCATCTGCTCGGCGACGAAGTCGGCCGGCACCTCGTGGATGGAGAACACGCCCCGGGTGTTCTGCGCCGTCAGCGCGGTGACGGCGGTCATGGCATAGCCGCCGAGGGCGGTGACCGTCTTGATGTCGGCCTGGATGCCCGCGCCGCCGCCCGAATCGGAACCGGCGACGATGAGGACCCGTCCCGCCATCGCCCCCGCCCCGCGGGGCGTCATCGGGCGGCGTGGCCGATGACGCCGGCGATGTCGTCGACCACGGCGCCGATCAGGTCCTCGTCCTCACCCTCGGCCATGACACGGATCACGGGCTCGGTTCCCGACGGGCGGATGACCAGCCGCCCCGTCTTCCCCAGCCGTTTCTTCCCGGCAGCGATGGCCGCCTTCACCGAGTCGTGCTCGAGGGGACCGCCGCCGTTGTACGATACGTTGCGCAGGCACTGGGGCAGCGCCTCGAAGACGCGGCAGACCTCGCTCGCCGGGCGCCGGCGCTGCACGATCACGGCCAGGACCTGGAGCGCCGCGATCAGGCCGTCGCCGGTCGTGCTGTAGTCGCCCAGGATGATGTGGCCGGATTGCTCGCCACCCAGGTTGAACCCGTGTCGGCGCATGTGCTCGACCACGTAGCGGTCGCCGACGGGGGTGCGCACCAGGTTCAGTCCGACGCCGTCCAGGTAGCGCTCGAGCCCCAGGTTGGACATGACCGTGGCGACCACGCCGCCGCCCTTGAGCTGGCCTTTGCCGGCCCAGTGCCCGGCCACCAGGCCCATCATCTGGTCGCCGTCGATCAGCGCGCCGGTCTCGTCGGCGATCAGCACCCGGTCCGCGTCGCCGTCGAGCGCGAGGCCGAGATCGGCGCCGTTGGGCACCACCTGGCCGCACATGGTCCCGGCGCACGTGGAGCCGCAGTCCTTGTTGATGTTGAATCCGTCCGGCTGGACCCCGATGGATATCACCTCTGCGCCCAGTTCCCACAGGATATCCGGGGCCACCTTGTAGGCGGCGCCGTTGGCGCAGTCGACGACCACCTTCAGGCCGTCGAGGCGCAAGCCCTTGGGAAAGGTCTGTTTGACGTGCTCGGTATAGCGTCCCTGGGCGTCGTCCAGGCGCTTGGCGCGCCCGAGCTCGGCCGGCGGCACGAGGCCGCCGCTCATGTCGCCGTCCATGCGCCGTTCGATCTCCGCCTCGACCTCGTCCGACAGCTTGTAGGCGTCCGGCCCGAACAGCTTGAGGCCGTTGTCCTCGTACGGATTGTGCGAGGCCGAGATCATCACCCCCAGGTCGGCCCTGAGGCTGCGCGTCAGCATGGCCACCGCCGGCGTCGGCAGGGGCCCGACCAGGATCACGTCCATGCCCATGGAGACGAAGCCGGCGGTCAGCGCCGGCTCTATCATGTAGCCGGACAACCGCGTGTCCTTGCCGATGACCACCCGGTGGCGGTGGTTGCCCCTGGTGAAGTGCGCGGCCGCCGCCATGCCGACGCGCAAAGCGGTCGCGGCGGTCATGGGCTCACGATTGGCGGTGCCGCGGATGCCGTCGGTCCCGAACAGCTTTCGCGTCATGGTGTCTCCCTTGCCCTGCGCTCGGCTCCGGGGTCGTTAGTATACCAGAGAGGTCACCCTTTCTTAAGGGACTTCTGCACCGCGACCCGGTGCTTCCCCGGTGCGGGCGGCGTCGATGGCCGACCACACGCTGAGCGCCTGGCGGGTTTCGGCGACGTCGTGGACGCGCAGGATGTGGGCGCCCTGCGCCACCGCGGCGAGCGCCGCGGCGAGCGACCCGGCGAGGCGCTGTTTCGGCGCCTCCCCCCGGCTCAGCCGGGCGATGAAGCTCTTGCGCGAAACCCCGAGCACGAGCGCGCACCCGAGGCCGTGGTAGAGCGCCAGGCGGTTGAGGATCCGGACGTTGTGGTCGACGGTCTTGCCGAACCCGATTCCCGGATCGACGGCGATGCGCGTCCGTTCCACGCCCGCCGCCTCGCACGCCGCCACGCGCCCGGCAAGATAGTCGTAGACGTCGAGCGCCGCGTCCTCGTAGCGGGGTTCGTCCTGCATGGTCCGGGGATCGCCCTGCATGTGCATGAGGATCACCGGCGCGCCGCGGGCCGCGGCCACCCCCAGGGACCCGGGATCCCCGGTGAGCGCGGTTATGTCGTTGATGATGGCGGCCCCGGCGTCCAGCGCCGCCTCCATGACCCGGGCGTGGCGGGTGTCGACGGAGACGACGAAACCGGCCTCGCTGAGGCCGCGGACCACGGGCAGCACCCGGGCCAGCTCGTCGTCCACGGCGACGGGCGCCGCCCCCGGCCGGGTGGATTCGCCGCCCACGTCCACGATGTCGGCCCCGGCGTCGGCCAGCGCCCGGCCGCGGGCCAGGGCCCGGCCGGCGTCCAGGGCCTCGCCGCCGTCGGAGAAGCTGTCGGGGGTGACGTTGATGATCCCCATGATCAGGGGGCGGCCAAGCGCCAATCCAGCGAAGGCGACGGGCGGGTTCGCCAGGCGTTCGAGCAGCCCCGATGCGTACGCACCCACGTCCCCGCCTTCCGCCCTCGCCCAGCGCAGCGTCTCCTCCGGGGAAGCGACGGCGGTGGTCACCCCATCGGCGCCGCGCACCAGGACCTCGAGGCGGGAAACATCGCTGCGGGCGTCCCCGCAAGCCCCCAACGGACGCAGGTAAAGGCGTGAAGCCGGAGCCTCGCCTTTACGCAGGAAGCCCCGCGGCAAGGCGGGGCTTTTTTCTGCGCTGACGTCGGCCGGCACGGCCCACCGGGCGTCGGCCATCAGGACTCGGGCTGTGGCGCGGTCTTCAGGGGGCCGGCGTGTCCCTTGGCCTTTCTGCCGCTCGCGGGAACGGAGGCCCCGCGCCCCGGGCCCTTCGGGGCCTCGTCCTCTTCCGGGCGGACGATGGACTCGCCCCTGAGCAAGGCTTTCACTTCGTCGCCGCTCAGCGTCTCGTACTCGAGCAGCGCCTCCCCCAGGGTCTCCAGGTCGTCGCGGTGTTCCTCCAGGATCGCGCGGGCCGTCGCCCCCGCCTCGTCGATGAGGCGGCGGATCTCCTCGTCGATGAGCTTGGCGGTCGCGTCGGAGACGTTCTTGCGCTGGGTCACCGAATGGCCGAGGAAGATTTCCTCCTCGTTCTCCGCATACCTGAGCGTCCCCAGCTTTTCGCTGAAACCGAACTCGGTGACCATGCGCCGCGCCAGCGCGGTCGCCTGCTTGATGTCGTCACCGGCGCCGGTGGTGACGTTCTCGGGCCCGAAGACGATCTCTTCGGCGACCCGGCCGCCGAACATCATCGCCAGTCTCGATTCGAGCTCGACCTTGGAATTGCTGTACCGGTCCCGTTCGGGCAGCGTCAAGGTCACGCCGAGCGCCCGGCCGCGGGGAATGATCGTCACCTTGTGCAGCGGGTCGTGCTTGGGCACGTACAGCGCCACCAGGGCGTGCCCCGCCTCGTGATACGCGGTCAGCTTCTTCTCTTCGTCGGTCATGACCATGGAGCGGCGCTCGGGACCCATCATCACCTTGTCCTTGGCCGCCTCGAACTCGTCCATGGTGACGACGCGCCTGCCCCGGCGCGCCGCCAGCAGCGCCGCCTCGTTGACCAGGTTGGCGAGATCGGCGCCGGAAAAGCCCGGCGTGCCGCGGGCAATGACGCGGGCATCGACGTCGGGCGCCAGGGGCACCTTGCGCATGTGGACCTTCATGATCTTCTCGCGGCCCAGGATATCGGGATTGGGCACCACCACCTGGCGGTCGAAACGCCCGGGCCTGAGCAGCGCCGGGTCGAGAACGTCGGGCCGGTTGGTGGCCGCGATGAGGATGACGCCCTCGTTGGATTCGAACCCGTCCATCTCGACCAGGAGCTGGTTCAGCGTCTGCTCGCGCTCGTCGTTGCCGCCGCCCAGACCGGCGCCCCGATGGCGGCCGACGGCGTCAAGCTCGTCGATGAAGATGATGCAGGGCGCGTTCTTCTTGCCCTGTTCGAACATGTCGCGGACACGCGCCGCGCCGACGCCGACAAACATCTCGACGAAGTCCGAACCGGAGATGGTGAAGAACGGCACGTTGGCCTCGCCGGCGATGGCGCGCGCCAACAGGGTCTTGCCGGTGCCCGGCGGCCCCACCAGGAGGCACCCCTTGGGCAGCTTGCCGCCAAGACGCTGGAATTTCTGGGGGTCTTTGAGGAAATCGATGATCTCCTCGACCTCCTGCTTGGCCTCGTCGATACCGGCGACGTCGTCGAACGTTACGCGGGCCGACTTTTCCGTCAGCATGCGCGCCTTCGACTTGCCAAGCCCCATGGCCTTGCCGCCGCCGGACTGCATCTGCCGCATGAAAAAGATCCACACCCCGATCAACAGCAGCATGGGGAACCACGAGATCAGGATGCCCCAAAACGTGGGCGTCCCATCGTCCGCCGGCACGGCGCTGATGCGTACGCGCCCCTCGGTCAGCTTGGCAACCAGGTTGGCGTCGTCCGGCGCATAGGTGGAAAAATTGCGCCCATCCCGGTAATGACCGGTGATGGTGTTGCCCTGCATGGTGACGTCGCGAATCTCGCCGCTTTCAACCGCGGTCACGAAATCGGAAAACGCCAGTTGCGCCTGCGTTTCCTGGCGGGACGACCCCTGGAACAGGTTGAACAGCGAGAACACGAGCAGGGCAATGATGACCCACAGCGCCAGATTGCGGCCGAAATTCACCTATCCTATCCTTCCTTGCCTTGCAAACGGGGACCGTCGATCATTCCCCGGATTCGGCTCGTTACGCCACGTTCGAGCGCGGAACCTTCCCCGTTCCTAAGAAATAATACCCGAAAACCGTTACGCAAGCCTAAACCCGACCCCGGAAATGCTGTTCGGCGGACAAAACGCGATGCACACGATCTCCACGCCCGGCCCGCCTGCACGAGTATAATTCAAATGGGGAACGGCGAAAACACCCGATTTGTCCCGCAGCGCCGGCAGCGACAGCCTGACGGCGGCCGGAACCGGGCCCGCCTTGAGGTCCGGCCGGACGGCGGCCACCTCGGCCCAGCCCTCGCGCCCCAGGCGCGTCAGATGGGCGGGATGCCGCGGGCCCGGGGCGCCTTTGCCGGCGGCGGCGAAACGGACGACGAAGCGGCCATCCCAGACGACCTGCGTCCCGGGAACGGCGGCAAGGGGCTCGGGCATTCCACGCGCCTCGCGGCAGACCAGGATTCTGTACCGCTCGGCCAGGATCCGGCACCCGCCCAGGGTCCGGGCCTTGCCCAGCTTGCCGCCCACGACCACGGCGTGGAGCCGTTCCAGTTTCTCCCGCCTGGGCGCATATTCGAGTCCCCCCACGCACATGAGGATCCGGGCCAGGGCCCCGAAGGACACGTCTTCGGGCGCCGCCGCCAGGGTGGACTGGTCGAGGCGGGCGTATCCCGCGGGGTGGACGGTGCAACACACCGCCAACAGGGCCGAGGCGGCGTTTTCCAGCGCAATGCGCACGTGTCCCACCCGGTTCGCCCTCTCGGCCAGCACTGCCGGCGACATCCCCGACCGCGCCAAGGCCGGCAGGGCCGCCCGGATCCGCGTCCGGGCGAAGGCGGCGTCACGGTTGGACGGATCCTCCAGCCATTCCTGGCCGAAGGCCCGCGCCGTCGCCCTGAGCCGCGCCCGCGGCACCCCCAACAGGGGCCGCACCAGTCGCACCGCCGGCGTCTCGACGACCGCGGCCATGGCCGAAAGCCCGTCGATGCCGCTGCCCCGCTCCAGGCGCAGGAGAAAGGTCTCCGCCTGGTCCTCCTGGTGATGGGCGACCAGCAGATGGAGCACGCCGGCCTCGCGCGCCCACGCCGTCATCAGGCCATAGCGGGCCGCCCGCGCCGCCGCCTGTACGCCCGAGACGGGCTTGGGGCCCCGCCATTCAAGCACGTGGTGGGCGATGCCGCGTGCCTTCAGCCACCGGCCCACCTGGCGCGCTTCGTCCGCCGCCTCGGGCCGTAATCCGTGGTCGACGGTCAGCGCCGTCGTGCTCCCCCTCCGCCGGCCGGCCCAGCGCTGCGCCAGCAGGCAAAGGGCCATGCTGTCGCCGCCCCCGGACACCGCCACCGCCAGGCGGGGGTTCGCTTCGAAGGGACCGACGGCCGCCATCATGCGGGCGAAGGCATCGTCGGAAACCGGCGCCCCGGAAGCCGGCTCCCTGTCACGGGGCGGCCCGGCAATATCCATCGAGGTATCCCCGGTCAGTTACCGGTCAGTTACTTGCAGCCGGCGCGCTGGCGTTCCCTGGCCGCGGCCTTCTTGATCCTGTCCGGGGCATCGGGAAAATCCTTTTTCAGCTTGGTGAAGGTCACGCATGCATCCTTTTGCTTCTCCAGGCGGGCCAGCGACATGGCCAGCTTGAGCAGGTCGTCGGGCGCCTTGGCACCCTTGGGATCGGCCTTGTAGCCCTGGAGGAATGTCTTGGCGGCCTCGTGGAATTGCCCGCGTACGTAATAGGTGTCCCCAAGCCAGAAGCGGGCATTGCTGGCCAGCGGATCGTCGCCGTGGGCCTCGATAAACGCCCGCAAGGCCGCTTCCGCTTCGTCGTACTTGGCTTGGCGCAACAACCTGAAGGCGTAGGTATAGCGCTCCTTGGGCGTACCTTCGGGCAACACCGCGGTTTCGGTCGCCGCCGGCTGCGCCGGTCCGGGTCGCGCCTCGGACGGCGGCGTGATGGCTTTCAAGTCTTTTTCGGTAATGGTCCCGAGACTCCCCGGCGGCGCCGCGAAACCGGGACCCCTGGCGCCGGGCACCCCCGACTCGACCGCCGGCGCGCGCGGCACCGCCGCCAGCCGGGGCGGACCGGACACCGGGGCCTCGGCCGCACTGGGCGCTCCGGTCCTCGCCCTTTCCAGCACGCTCAGCCGGTAATCCACGTCGCCGACCAGCTTGTCGAGGCGTCTGTTGATCTGGTCGAGCTGGTAGGCCAGCTCTTCCATCTTTCCCGTGGTCGCCCGCAGCTCCTGGTCCAGCGCGGTCAAACGGACATCCAAGCGCGCGATGGCGGGCCCGGCGTTACCGGCGCCGGAAACGGCGCCCTGCGCCACCAGGGGCCGTTTTCCCCCGCGGGAAAGCTGTCGGTTGAGAGTCCCGATATCGCGTTCCAGGCGCTCCATACGGTCAAGCAGGGACCTGAGCTCGCCGCTTTGGGCGAGGGCGTGGGGCGCGTTCAGCAGGGCCGCAACCACCGCCACCAGGAGCCATCCAAGGCCGCCCGCGGCATACCCGGAAAGGCCAAGCCAGCGTTTCATACCCGTTCCCCTGAATTGGTTCTGCGACAATGCGTACCACCGGCTCACCGGCGCGTACCACCGGCGGCCGCGAGCGGAAGTCTGGCACCCATTCTAGGCAAAAATAGGGCGCCTGCCCATCCCGGCGAGGGCCGGAACGGGAGGTGCCGCAAATAATCCGATGAGGGGAGGCGGGGATTAGGCCCCGGCGCCACCGGTTATGGTCGTCACGCCGCGGCGATTCTGGGCCCAGGCCGCATCGTTCGAACCGAGTGCCACGGGACGCTCCTTGCCATACGAGATGGTCTTGATGCGGCTCGGGTTGACCCCCAGCGCCACCAGGTAATCCTTGACCGAATTGGCGCGCCGCTCACCCAGCGCCAAGTTGTACTCGCGGGTGCCGCGCTCGTCGCAATGCCCTTCGACGGTGATGGTTGCCGCCGGCCACTTATTAAGCCAAGCGGCCTGTTTTTCCAGGGTCGCGCGGGCGTCCGCCTTCAGGTTGTACTGGTCGAAGGCGAAGAAGACGCGGTCCCCCACGTTGGCCTCGAAGTCCGCCTCCGAACCCGGGGCCGGGCCCGAGGGCATCGGTGGCGGGCTGACGCTTGGCGTTGCGGTTGTGGCGGCCATCGCGGCGCCAGCACCGCTGGTCGCGGCCTTTTCCTCCGGCGCGGTCTCGCAGGCGGCGACAAGAGCCGCGGCCGCTATCAGGCTCAAAATCTTAAAGCGCATTGAATTTTCCTCCTCATCGGAGCGTTTGACTTGAAAAGGCGCCGCTGCCGTCAGCAGATGTGAGTCGCCGGACTCTCTCGAGTCTGAATGCCGTTTTCTTTAATGGGAAAAGAGGTCAACTCCAAGAGATTTTCGAAGGCCGTTCGGCTTTGCGACTAGCGTTGCGACTATATGATGGCCCCACTACGGAATCAAGGGCGACCACGCCGGGTCCGATGCGTCCAACGGGGTGACGATTTCACGCTCGTTGTACCCGGTCAGGTCGATGGAGTAGAGCCGCGACCGGCCGCCGCCCCCTTTGGTGTCCGAAGGTTCTTGGCGGAAGAACATCAACACCCGCCCGTTGGGCGCCCAGGTAGGCGCCTCGACCAGGAAGTCCTCGGCGAGCAGTCGTTCGCCGCTGCCGTCGGTGCGCATGACGCCGATGAAGAACCGTCCTTTATAGATCTTGGTAAAGGCGATCAGGTCGCCGCGCGGTGACCATACGGGCGTGGCGTACCGTCCCTGGCCGAAGCTGATTCGCCTGACGTTGCTCCCGTCCCTGTCCATCACATAGAGCTGCTGCGTGCCGCCGCGGTCGGAGTTGAACACCACCCTGCCCGAATCGCTGTCGTAGCTGGGAGAGGTGTCGATGGCCGAATGAAAGGTCAGCCGCTTCACGGCACGGGTGCTCAGGTCCAAGGTGTAGATCTCGGAGTTTCCGTCCTTGGCCATGCTCATGATGACCGCCTTGCCGTCGGCGGAAAAGCGCGGCGCAAACGTCATGCCCGGAAAGTCGCCGACGATCTCCTGGCGGCCGGTGTCGATGTTGAAGATATAAACGCGCGGCACGCCGCCGTAATAGGAGAGATAGATGATCTCCTGCAGGGTCGGCGAAAACCGGGGCGTCAGCACAAGCGTGTCGCCGTCGGTGAGGAAGCGGTGGTTTGCCCCGTCCTGGTCCATGATGGCCAGCCGCTTGATCCGCCGGTCCTGGGGCCCCGTTTCGGCGATGTAGACGATGCGGGTGTCGAAATAGCCTTCTTCGCCGGTCACCCGCTTGAAGATCGCATCGGCGATAATGTGGGCGACGCGGCGCCAGCCGTTGGGCGCCGTGTGGTATTCGAATCCCACCATCTGCTGCTCGGCAAACACGTCCCACAGCCGGAACTCCACGCGCAGCCGCCCGTCCTCGACGATCTGGGTGCGCCCCTGGACCAGGGCCTGGGCGTTGATCACCCGCCAGTCGGCGAAGCGGGGAAGGGCGCTGAGCGCGCGGCCGGTCTGGACGAAGGCGCGCGAGTCGATGGGACGGAACAGACCCGAGCGTTCAAGATCGGCGGCCACGACACTGGCGATGTCCCGCCCGTACCGGGTCTCGTCCTCGGCGGAGCCGAGGAAATCGGTCACCGCGATGGGCAGCGGCTCGACCGTGCCGCGGGTGATGTCGATCCTGAGCTCCGCCGACGCGGACCACGACCCGCCAAGCACGAATATGACGGCAAGGATGGGGATCCAGCCGGCCTTCGAAAGGGGTGGGGTTCCATCCATCATGCCTAAAACATCTCCTTGGGATCAAAGATCAACGCCATCGTCTGCCAACGAGCATACCTGTCCCGCGGCAGCTTGAACGGTTGGCAGCGGGGATTCAACACCGCCCGCAACGCGCTTTCCGCGGCGGCGCGGAAGAAG
The DNA here is from genome assembly GCA_022545455.1 of Pseudomonadota bacterium. Taxonomy (GTDB): domain Bacteria; phylum Pseudomonadota; class Alphaproteobacteria; order Rhodospirillales; family 2-02-FULL-58-16; genus JACZQZ01. Next base: position 30,774 of record JACZQZ010000010.1, on the reverse strand, counting down.
GGGTCGCCCGCCACGCGGTCCTTATTCTGGATTCGCGCGTGGCGCACGGTGCCGTCGGGGTTCATGGCGACGGAGATTTCGATGATCAGATTCTCCGCCTCCTTGGCGCCTGCCTGGAGGTTCCAGCATTGCGCGATCTGCCGGCGCACCAGGTCGATTTCGCTGATCGTGATCGGGCGGTCGGCATCGTGCCGGCGCGCTTGCGATTGCAAGGCCTTGGCGACCTGCGCCTCGAAAGACTCCTCGGCCTTTTTCTTCTTCTCGGTTTTTTCCTTCGGCTTGGGCGGACGCGGCTTCAGGTCCTCCACCGTCTTCAGGACCGAGGCAAAGACATCCGGCGGCCTTGGCTTGCGCCGCGGCTTGACCTTGGCAAGCCTGGGCGGCGCCTTGGCCTTGGCCTTCGGTTTGGGCTTGGCCTTCGGTTTGGGCTTGGGCTTCGGCTTGGGCTCGGGTTTCGCCTTCGGTTGCTCCTCGGGCGGCGGCGGCAAGGCGGCCACCTCGGGCTCGGGCGGCGGCGGTGGCGGCTCGGCCTTCGCGGGCTCAGGCGGCGGCGGTGGCGGTTCGGCCTTTGCGGGCTTGGGTTCGGGCTTGGGCTCGGGCTTGGCCTCCGGCGGCGGCGCGTTCGTCAACTCGGCCACGGTCACCAATTCGACGACGATGGGGGCATCCATCACCGGCGGCAACCGGCGCAGCGCCGGCATGCCGTAATAGCCGGCGGTCAACACCACGGCATGGAAAAGGACGGAATAGACGATGCCCCTGGGCATGACCATTTTACTTCTTTGCCGCCTTCTTCCTTTTTTTGCCCGCGGTGCCGCTTTTCAGCGGCTCGGTGATCAGGGCGACCTTGGTGAAGCCGGCGCCGTTGACCGTGCCCATCACCTCCATGACCCGCCCGTATTGGATGGTCTTGTCGCAGCGCAGGAAAATGCGGACATCGGGATTGTTCCTGGTGATGGCGATCAGCCGCGGGGCCAGGGCCTCCAGATCCAACTCCGTTTCCTGGAGATAGATGCGCCCCTCGCCGTCCACCGTGATGGTCAGCGGTTCGTCCTGGCCCGAAATCACCGAGGCCTTGGTCTTGGGAAGGTTCACCTGGACCCCGACGGTGAGCAGCGGCGCCGTCACCATGAAGATGATCAGCAGCACCAGCATGACGTCCACCATGGGCGTCACGTTGATCTCGCTCATCGGGCGATGGGCGCGGCGGCGGTCGCGGCGGACCTGGCCGCCGTATGCGGTTGCGGCCATGATCAGTGCTTCTCTTCCATCTGGCGCGACAGGATTGCGGAAAACTCGCCGGCGAAGCTGTCCAGGCGCTCGGCGTAGCGGGTCAGGTCCTTGGACAGCTTGTTATACGCCACCACCGCCGGAATCGCCGCCAGCAGTCCGAGCGCCGTGGCGAACAGCGCCTCGGCGATGCCGGGCGCGACCACCACCAGACTGGTGTTCTTCGACAGCGCGATGGATTGAAAGCTGTTCATGATCCCCCACACCGTGCCGAACAGTCCGATGAACGGCGCCGTCGCCCCGGTGGAGGCAAGGAAGGTCATGTTGCGTTCGGCGCGGTCCAACTCGCGCACCGTGGCAATCTGCATGACCCGCTCAATGCGCTCCTGCAGGCTGGCGCGCGCGCTTTCGTTTTGGGTCAGTCCCTTGGCGAGGGAGCGTCGCCACTCCTGCATGGCGGTGACGAAAACCGCGGACATGGGGTCGCCGGGCCGGGCGCCGATACGGTCGTACAGCTCGTCCAGGGACGAGCCAGACCAGAACGCGGATTCGAATTCGGAGGCCCGGGCGTTGAGGCGGCGCAGCCCCAGGACTTTCTCGAAGATGATCGCCCAGCACCAGATCGACGCGAAAAACAATAGAACAATGACGGCCTTGACCACCACGTCGGCCCTGAGGAACAGGGCCAATATGGAAAAGTCGAGGTCGGCGACGGAGCCGCCCAGCGCGGCGGCTTCAACGATGGTGGTTTCCATGGTTCAGCCCCCTTCATTCATGGTCAAAAGTCCTCGCGGAAAGCCGGCAAGGGCGGTCGGAGAGGCCGATCGCCCGCGCCCACCGGGCCGCGCCATGTGCCCGCCGGCTCATTCATCTCCGCCCTCCGCCGCCGCGACCAGCTCGAGCTGGGCCGCCGAGGCCGGCACGGCCAGGCCCAGGTACCGGTAGGCGGGCTCGCCCAAGGCGCGGCCCCGCGGGGTGCGCAACAGGAATCCCTGCTGGATGAGATAGGGTTCGATCACCTCTTCGATGGTGTCGCGTTCCTCCGAAAGCGCCGCCGCCAGCGTCTCCACGCCCACCGGCCCGCCGCCGTAGTTGTCGGCGATACAGCGCAGATAGCGGCGGTCCATGGCGTCGAGCCCGTTCTGGTCAACCTCGAGACGCTTCAGCGCCGCGTCGGCGGCGGCGGCGTCGACCGGCGTGGCGCCCTCGACCGCCGCGAAGTCGCGCACCCGTCTGAGCAGCCGACCCGCCACCCGGGGCGTTCCCCGCGACCGGCGGGCGATCTCGGCGGCCCCGTCCGCGGTGAGTTCCATGTCCAAAAGCCGGGCCCCCCGGCGCACGATTTTCTCCAACTCCTCGGCCTCGTAAAACACCAGACGCAGGGGAATCCCGAAGCGCTCCCTGAGCGGCGAGGTGATCAGCCCGGTGCGCGTGGTGGCGCCGATCAGCGTGAACGGCGGCAGATCGATGCGCACGGACCGGGCGGCGGGACCCGTGCCGATGACCAGGTCGAGCTGGAAGTCCTCCATGGCCGGGTACAGGACCTCCTCGACCACCGGACTCAAGCGGTGGATCTCGTCGATGAAAAGGACGTCCTGGGGTTGCAGGTTGGTCAGGATCGCCGCCAGGTCCCCCGGTCTGGCGATCACCGGCCCGGCCGTGGCGCGAAAACCGACCCCCAGTTCGCGGGCCACGATTTGAGCCAGCGTTGTCTTGCCCAGGCCCGGCGGCCCGTACAACAGCACATGATCGAGCGCCTCGCCCCGGGCGCGGGCGGCGGTGACGAAAACCCGCACGTTTTCGCACACCTGGACCTGGCCGACGAAGTCGTCCAGGGTCCGCGGGCGCAGCCCGGCCTCGGGCGGATCGCCCTCGGTCCGGTCGCGGGCAATGACGCGGTCCTCCGTCATCGGCTTTGCTCGCTGGCACCCAACTGCACCAACCCGCCCTGGATCAACGCTTCCACCGGGGCCTCCGATCCCAACCTGCCGCCCGCCTGGGACACCGCCCCCAGCGCCTCGGACGGGGTGTAGCCCAGGTTGACCAGGGCCGACACGGCGTCGGCGGCGGGACCGCGCAGGCCACTCCCGGCGCCGGCGCCGGGCGACGCCGCCAGCGGACCGAGGGCGAGGGCGCCGACCTTGTCCTTGAGCTCGCTCAGGATACGGCCCGCCAGCTTGGCCCCGACGCCGGAGGCCTGCCTGATGGCGGCCCGGTCCTGGGCGGCGATCGACCGCACCAACGCGTCCGCGCTCAGGGCCGTGAGGATGCCCAACCCGACCTTGGCGCCGACCCCCTGCACCGTGGTCAACAGGCGGAACCAGTCGCGTTCCATGGCGTCGGCGAACCCGTACAGGTGGATGTGGTCTTCGCGGACATGGGTTTCGACGAGCACGGTGACCGCCTCGCCGACGGTCATACGGCCGAGCGTGCGCCCGGAACAGAACACCCGGTATCCGACGCCGGAGACGTCGATGACGGCCCAGTCCTCGCCCTGGGAATCGACGATGCCCGCGAGTTTGGCGATCACCTGAGCGCCTCCGCCCCAACTCCCGCGGCCGATCGCGCGATCATCATGCGTGCGCTCCGGTGATGGGCGTGGCATATGGCCACCGCCAGGGCGTCCGCCGCGTCCGCGTCGGTTATGGCACAGCCCGGAAGCAAGGTACGCACCATCATCTGGATCTGCTCCTTGGCGGCGTGACCGCTGCCCACCACCGTCTTCTTGATCACGTTGGGAGGATACTCCGCCACCGCCAGGCCGGCGCGGGCCGGAACCAGAAGCGCGATGCCCCGCGCCTGTCCCAGCTTCAGGGTGGAACCGGGGTTCCGGTTGACGAAGGTTTCCTCGACCGCCGCTTCCACGGGCGCGAAGCGTTCGATGACCGCCGCCAGGCCTTCCTCCAGCTGCACCAGCCGTTCGGCCAGGGACAGCCGGGCCTCCGTGCTGACGACGCCGTGGGCGACGTGGCTGAGCCGGTTGTCGGTGACGTCGATGACACCCCATCCGGTGTTGCGCAGGCCCGGATCCAGTCCGATCAATCTCATGGGTCCGTGTACTCCCGTATCCCCGCCCCGGCGCCGCTCACGCGCCGAGCCGATTCATGACGTCGTCGGCGACCTCGAAATTGGCGGCCACCCTTTGGACATCGTCGTTGTCGTCAAGCAGGTCCAACAGCTGGAATAGGGTCTCGGCGGATCCCTCGTCCACCGGCACGGTGTTCCGCGGCTTCCAGTCGAGGGCCGCCGAAATGGCCGGACCGAACCGGTTCTCCAGGGCGTCGCGCACGACGCTCAGGTCGTCGGGGCGGCAGGTGATCTGATGGCCCCCTTCGGCGGAGTCGACGTCTTCGGCCCCCGCCTCCAACGCCACCTCGAACATGTCGTCGGCGCTGGCCGCGTCCGCCTTGTAGCGGATCAGGCCGATGCGCTCGAACATGAAGCTGACGCTGCCCGATTCGGCCAAATTTCCGCCATGTCTGGAAAAGGCGGCGCGAACCTCCGACGCCGTCCGGTTGCGGTTGTCGGTCAGCGCCTCGACGATGATGGCGACGCCGCAGGGTCCGTACCCTTCGTACCGAATCTCCTCGAAGGCGGTGCCCTCTTCGCCCCCTGCCCCGCGCTTGATGGCGCGCTCGATGTTGTCCTTGGGCATGTTGGCGGCCCGGGCCACGGCGATGGCCCCACGCAGCCTGGGATTCATGGCGGGATCGGCGAGGCCGGACCTTGCGGCCACCGTCAATTCGCGGATGATTTTGGTGAAGAGCTTGGCGCGTTTGGCGTCCTGGGCCCCCTTCCGGTACATGATGTTCTTGAACTGGGAATGACCGGCCATAGCTCGCCACATTGTCCGATAGGACGATAGGGTATGTCAGGTCGCACGACGGTACCAAATATAGCGGTAGGGCGCACGAACGGCGACTGTTCAGTTAGCAAATCAATATGGCAAGAATTGGGCGGAAGGGTTGCGGAATGGTTAAAGACGGCCGGACCGTCGCCGAGCGGTCCGGACTCGCGGCTCCCATTCCCGTCCGCCCGCCGATCAAACCGGCCAGTGCTCGGTCAGGCGGCCGCCGATTCGCAAGGGGCTCACGTGGCGGGCAAGGCCGGTTTTCTCGTCGGTTTCCAGGTACACGGCGCACAGGGTGGGTTCGCCCTCGGCGGGCTCGAGGCGCGCCGTGGGCAACTTTTGGGTGAAGCGCGCCACCGCCGTTTCCTTGATCATGCCGATGACCGAATCGTAGTCGCCGCACATTCCCGCGTCGCTCTGGTAGGCGGTCCCGCCGGGCAGGATCTGGGTGTCGGCCGTGGGCACGTGGCTGTGGCTGCCGACGACCATGGAAACGCGCCCGTCCAGGGTGTGGCCCATGGCCATTTTCTCGCTCGTCGCCTCGGCGTGGATGTCGACGATGATGCAGTCCACCGAGGCGCCGAGGCGGTGGTTGGCCAGCGCCCCCTCGACGGCGACGAAGGGATCGTCCAGGGCATCCATGAACAAGCGGCCCATGGGGTGGATCACCATGACCCTGCGTCCGTCGGGCGCGTCGAAGACGTTGACTCCGCGGCCCGGCGTGCCCTCGGGGTAATTCAGGGGCCTGAGCAGACGCGGATCGCCATCGATGTAGTCGATGATGGCGCGTTGGGCCCAGACATGGTTGCCCGTGGTGACGACGTCGACTCCGACCTCGTAGAAAGCCTTGCAGATACCCTCGGTGATGCCGAAACCATGGGCGGCGTTCTCGCCGTTGACGATGACGAAGTCGAGACCCAGGCGTTCCCGCAGGTTGGGAACGTTGTCCAGGATCGCCTTGCGGCCGGCTTTGCCGACCACGTCGCCGCAAAACAATACCTTCATGGCCGGCCTATCCCACCCGTACGGCCCCGTCCTCGGTGACCACCCAGTCGAGGCGCTGATCCCGCCTGGAGTGGGGCACCGCGTCCACCTGCTGGGCGGCGTATGCGACCCCCACCGCCACCAGCGGCCCGTTGCCGCGCAACTCCTCGATGGTGCGGTCGTAATACCCGCCGCCCCACCCCAGGCGATACCCCCGGGCATCGAAGGCGAGCAGCGGGGCAAGCACCACGTCCGGCCTCAGCTCGGGTTCCGTCGGTTCGGGATGGCGGGTGCCGAATCGTCCCTTTTCCAGCGGCGCGCCGGGAACCCAGCGGCGGAATACAAGCGCCGCACCGGGCGCCCCGACCACCGGCAGGGCGCAGACGAAACCTTCGCCGTGCAGATGGGACAGCAGGACGCGCGCATCCATTTCCCCCTTGATCGGCAGATACCCGGCGGCCACCTGGCCGCCCGCCGGAATGCCCATCGCCGCCATGGCCGCCACGAAATTGTCGCGGAGCGCCTGGCCGGCGCCGGGCCCGGCGGCCTGATTCGCGGCGGAGCGGCGTCGACGCGCCAACGCGCGCAGCCGGGTCTTTTCGTCGTCGAGGGACATGGATATTTCTCGGGTTTCCTGCCGGCCCCACGATTCCCGCCGGGGCAAGCGGCGGCGGGGAAAGGCGGGTTGGAAAAAACGTTCGGACGGTGCCGCAATGGCCGTTGGCCGCATGATCCTCTGTGGCCTGCTTATGCAGGTGGGTGCCATAATAACGAGCCCACGGGCCCGACAGGGACAGCTCCCTAGAGTGTAATGTTGGCCCCAGGGATTTTTAGCCTCACGCACCCTGCAGCGACCGTCCTGCGTTTGAATCTAGCAGGCTATTGGGGACCTGTCATGCCCCGCGAGGCCGGCCTATACCAAGGTTCATAATTTCGGGTACTAATTCGGACACTAAGGCGCGTGGCCGGATTGCTCCAGGGTCTCGGCGACATCCACGATGCGCCGGGCCAGGGTTTCCATGGTGCCCCCCAGGCTCTCCTCGGCCGCCAGGCGCTCGGTGGCGTCCGCACCGTCGGACTTGAGCACTTCCAACTCGGCGTATGCGTCGGACAGCTCGTCGGCTATCAACAGGGTTGCCATCACCAGCAGGCGCGCGTCCCCCACCTGGCCCACCGCCGCCACCAGTTCGCCGACTCTTTTGTCCACGTAGTCGGCCAGCCGCGACAGGTGGGCCTCCTGGCCGTCGTCGCATGCGACCTGGTATTTGCGGCCGTTGATGATGACCGAGACCTGCGCCATGGGCTCAGCGCTCCAGCACCGCCCTGATGCGGTCGATGGCACCGTCCAGGCGCTCGGATACGCCCTCGGTGACTTCCCTCAGGGCCGCGTTCTGACTGCGCACCGCCGCCAACTCCGCGGCGAGTTGGCTTCCGTCCGCGCGCTCCTCCAACGCCGCCTCCAGCCGGGCCACGGCCTCGTCGAGTTGCTTCTGCGCCCGCTCTACGAGCGTCGGTTTTTGAATGCTCGTGTCCATCCCCAAGCTTTTCGTACTTCGCCCTCGCCGACCCAGGATAGGATATGCCTTGGCCCGCAAAGGCGTCAACCGCGGTCCCTGCCCCAAGTCCTCTCTACGATCCTATCGTGACGATCCTATCCCTATCGTGACGATCCTATCGTAATGGAGCGATAGAGGGTACCAGCCCGCGCAAAAATCCCATTGACGGAAACCGCCAATCGGTCGATGTTGCCGCGCACGGAAATCGCGCCGGCCCGCATGCAACTGGGAACGCGGTGACGGCCGGCGGAACCCTGCATCACGATCATACAGGCGCTCGTCTTGTATTGCCACGGAGGATGGAATGGCGGTTCGCGTTGCTATTAACGGTTTCGGCCGTATCGGCCGGCTTGTCATGCGGGCGATCATCGAGTCCCGCCGCAACGACATGCAGATCGTCGGCGTCAACGACCTGGGCCCGGTGGAGACCAATGCCCATCTGCTGAAATACGACTCTATCCATGGCCGGTTGGAAACCGACGTGAAGGTGGACGGCGACATCATGGACGTCGGTCAGGGCCCGGTCAAAGTGACCGCCGAACGCGATCCCGGCAAGCTGCCGTGGAAAGACCTGGGCGTCGACGTGACCCTGGAATGCACCGGCCTGTTCACCGACCGCCAATCGGCGGCCCAACACATGACCGCCGGGGCGGGGAAGGTTCTGATTTCGGCCCCGGCCAAGGACGTCGACCTGACCGTGGTCTTCGGCGTCAACCACGACAAGCTGACCCAGGACCACACCGTGGTGTCCAACGCCTCGTGCACGACCAACTGCCTGGCCCCGGTGGCCGACGTGCTGAACAGGGCGGTCGGCATCGAAAAGGGGTTCATGACCACGATCCACGCCTATACCGGCGACCAGCGCATGGTGGACACCCTGCACGCCGACCTGCGCCGGGCGCGCGCCGCGGCCATGTCCATGATCCCGACGTCTACCGGCGCCGCGCGCTCCGTCGGCCTGGTGCTTCCCGAACTGGACGGCAAACTGGACGGCACCGCCGTGCGCGTGCCCACGGCCAACGTTTCCATGATCGACCTGACCTTCGTGGCCGGCCGCTCGACCTCGGTCGAAGAGGTCAACAACGCCATCGTCGAGGCCGCCCGGGGGCGGCTCAAGGGCGTTCTCGGCACCGTGGACGAACCGCTGGTGTCCGTGGACTTCAACCACAACCCCTTGAGTTCGATCTTCGACCTGGGCCAGACCCAGGTGCTGGCGGGCGACTTCGTGCGCGTGTTGGCCTGGTACGACAACGAGTGGGGGTTCTCCAACCGCATGGCGGACACCGCCGTCGTCATGGCCAACGCCGGCTGAGCGCGCCTTCGCCGGTGCGCGGGCGGGGTCTTCGGATTCCGCTTTGTGATTTCGCCCCACGGGAAGGTGTGGCAGGCAAGTACTCACTTTCACGATTTCGCGTATCATACGACGGTCTTGCGAGGCCCCCGGGGGAACAAGGGGGGTGTCCCCCCGGCTACGGTATGCGGGGGACGCCCCCGCGGCCCCCGGCGTCGTTGCGCGCCGCTTGTGATGCTCCACCATCACGGCGCGCCGCGCTCCTAGCCGGAAACCTCGCAAGACCGTCGTATGGTGCGCGAAATCGTGAAAGTGAGTACTAGCGGACATGAGGGGCCGGGCCATCATCGTCCACAGCCTGGACCACGCCAAGGCGGCCCTGTCGGCGGCCGCCGAACTGGGCGTGCCGGTGACGTTGCTGAGCGCCCCCGGCGCCGCCGCCTATCTGGGCGCCGCCGTGTTCCGGGAGATGACCGCCGAGGCGTCGCGCGTCCACCCCGGGGTGGCGCTGACGGCCGTGCTCGACTGCGGCGACAACCCCGGCCTGGCACTCAACGCCCTGCGCCGGGGAATCAAGGTGGTGCGGCTGGAGGCCACCGCCGATGTCCGGTCCAGGGTCGCCGACATCGCCGACCAGTTGGGCGCCGCCCTGGACGACGACGGCGATGGGGCACTGGACCTACTCGATACCGCCGATTTCCGCGGCGCCTGCGTGGCCTGGCTGGCCGCCGCCGGGCCGGCGTAACCGGCCGTTGAAATATACGGACCGCCCGTCTATGGAAACGGACATTAGCTTCGAGCCAAAGTCATGACCCGGGATTCGCGCGCGCCCGTCTGCCGTCTCTATCTGATCACGCCGCCCGGACTTCGGTCCCTGGGCGCGCCGGCGTTTGCCGACGTGCTTGCGGCGGCGCTTGACGCCGGGGACGTGGCCTCGGTTCAACTGCGCCTGAAAGAGGCGGACGACGATTTCATCCGCCGCGCCGCCGAGGTGCTGCGCCCCGTGGTCCAGGACCGCGACGTGGCGTTCATCCTGAATGACCGTGCCGACCTGGCGGCGGAGCTGGACTGTGACGGCGTCCACATCGGCCAGGAGGACGTATCGTACTCAGAGGCGCGCGCCGCCGTCGGCGCCGACGCCATCGTCGGCGTGACCTGCCAGGATTCCCACGACCTGGCCATCGTGGCGGCGGAGAAGGGCGCCGACTACGTGGCGTTCGGCGCCTTCTTTCCCACCCAAACCAAACGGCCGAAGACCCGGGCCGCGCCCGGGATCCTGGAATGGTGGAGCGGGCTCGCCACCGTGCCTTCGGTGGCCATTGGCGGAATCACGCCCGAAAACTGCGCGCCCCTGGTGCGCGCCGGCGCCGACTTCCTGGCCGCCGCCGCCGGCGTCTGGGACCACACCGAAGGCCCCGCCGCGGCGGTGAAGGCGTTCAACGAGGCCATCGCCGACGCCGCCACGGAATGAGTCCGGGCCTCAAACGGCGGCAAGCAGGGAAACGCCACACCGCCGCGCCGCCTTGCCAAGCGCCCGGTCCCGGGTCGCCAGGGGAATCCCTTCGCGCATGGCCAGCGCCAGATACGCGGCATCGTAAGCCGACAACCCGTGCTCCCGGGCCAAGGCAAGCAGGTGGGACGGATCCGGTGTCGCGCTATCCACCGCGATGGGCAGGGCGCCGATGAGTTCCAGAAAGCGGACCGAATCGGCTTTGCTCAGCCGCCGGCGACGTTCGGCGACGACCAGCACGTTGGCGATTTCCAGCGGCCACAGGGGTGGAACCAGGGCGGTCTCCTCCACCAACCTGTCCAGCACCCCGTCGGCATAGCGGTCGGCTTCGTCTTCGAAGCACCACGCCATCCCCACCGAACAGTCGAGGACGAAAGCGCTCATCGCCGCCCTTCGCCAATGAGATCGCTTAGCGAAAGTCCGTCCAGTCGCATCCCCCGCCGGAAGCGGTGCAACGCGGACACGGTATCCGCCACCGGACGCCCGGCCGCGTGCTCCACGGGCACCAGCATGGCCACGGACACCCCGTGCTTGGTGATGGTAATCCGCTCGCCGCGCCGGACCTTCTCCAGCAGGCGGGGAAGATGGGTCTTCGCCTCGTAGGCGCCAACCTTTGTCATACCCACCGGTCCTGTTCTGACTAGTCTAAGACTAGTCTAATCCTATTGAGCGGCAAGATCAAGGCCTGGGCGCGGCGGTGAAGGCGTTCCATCGGGCCATCGCACGGGCCGCCACGGGCTGAGTCCGGCAAGCCGCATCCGGATGTCCTATGGTAAAGCCGCATTGTTCGTGACGTCCCGTATGAGTTCCCTCTCCTTCCCGTTGCCTCCGGCGGGGCAAGCTGTTAGGTTCCGCGCCGCGACATTCAGCGGCCATTCCAAAGCATGACGGCACCATGAAAATCAACGGCAACGCCATCCGTCCGGGCATGGTGATCGAACACCAGGGACGCCTGTGGCGGGCGATCAAGATCCAGCACACCCAGCCCGGCAAGGGCGGGGCGTACCTGCAGGTGGAACTGAAGGACGTCCGCGGCGGGACCAAGCTCAACGAACGGTTCCGCTCGTCCGAGACCGTCGAGCGCGTGCGCCTGGAGCAGAAGCAATACCAGTTTCTGTATGCCGACGGCGACATGTACACCTTCATGGACAACGAGACCTACGACCAGATCACGCTGGGAAAAGACGAGATCGGCGAGGACCAGTTGGCCTTTTTCCAGGAAAACATGACGGTCACCATCGAGAGCTATGAGGACCGGCCCATTGGATTGAAGCTTCCCGACACGGTGGTCCTCAAGGTCACCGAGGCGGACGCGGTGGTCAAGAGGCAGACGGCGTCCTCGTCGTACAAGCCGGCGCTGCTGGAGAACGGCCTGCGCATCATGGTGCCCCCGCACGTGGAGGCAGGCACGCGGGTGGTGGTCAACACCGCCGAGCGCTCCTACGTGGAACGGGCCAAGGACTAGTGTGGTGGAACAGAATTTCGCAGCATATGGGATCGCTTTTCCCGGTCCCTGGGTAGGAAACGCCGCGCCGGCGATGCGGTGGCATCGTCAAGCGGCGTTGACGCCCTCCAGGGGCCGGGAAAAGCGATCCCATATGCCGCGAAATTCTGTTCCACCACACTAAGGCTCCCGGCGCCATGGCCTACCCCCGCTCCGCCCTTCTCAACGTCATGGTTGCGGCGGCGCGAAAGGCGGCGCGGAAGCTGGTGCGTGACTTCGGCGAGGTCGAGCACCTGCAGGTGTCGAAAAAAGGCCCCGCCGATTTCGTCAGCACCGCCGACACGACGGCCGAGAGAACCCTGCGCGCCGAGCTTCGCAAAGCGCGGCCCCGCTTTGGCTTCCTCACCGAGGAAGAGGGCGCCATTCCCGGCACCGACACGTCCAACCGCTGGATCATCGATCCCCTGGACGGCACCACGAATTTTCTGCACGGCCTTCCCCACTTCGCCATCTCCATTGCCCTGGAACGCGACGGCGAAGCCATCGCCGGCGTCATCTACGCGCCCGCGTACGACGAAATGTTCTGGGCCGAAAAAGGGGCCGGGGCCTACCTCAACGGACGCCGCCTCCGGGTGTCCGCCCGGCGGCAGCTCGAGGATTCGCTGTTTGTCACGGGCATCCCTTATCGGCGCCGGGACGACCACCCCCTGTTCCTGCGCCAGCTGGCGGCGGTGATGGCGGTCTCCGCCGGGGTGCGGCGGTCGGGATCGGCGGCGCTGGACCTGGCCTACGTGGCGGCCGGACGCTACGACGGGTTCTGGGAGACCGGCCTCTATGCGTGGGACATCGCCGCGGGCATGGTGCTGGTGCGCGAGGCCGGCGGCGACGTCAGCGAAATCGACGGCGGCCGCAACATGCTGGGCAGCGGCGACATCCTGGCCGCCACCCATCCCCTCCACGCGACCCTGGCAAAGATTCTTCGTGAAGCCGCCAAGGAAAAGTCATAATAAGGTGCTCTACCCCTTGACGATTCCAGGACCGCAAACCGGTTGTATGCGGACAGGCCCTTGGCTATGGTGATTCCGGCGACCGAACGGGCAACGGACCGTTGGCGGCCTTACGGTGACAGGTCCATGAACATTCTCCGACGCATCACCGGCGCGGTCCTATACGCGCTGATTCTTGCCGGCGCCGGAGCCCTGGCCCCCGCCGGGGCGCAGGTGGACACGGGCGATCCCAACGTCGTCGTGGACCTTAGCGTGCTCGAGGATGCCGGGTACGGCGCGGCCCCGGTCTACGCGCCGGCGGCGCCGGTCTACATGCCGGCATCGCCGACCGGCCGCCGTCTGCTCATGCCGGGACCGAAAAATCCGGTTTCCCAGCTTCACGTCCCGCCGGTGCGCGGCAAAAAGGCCAAGAGTAGCCGCAAAGCCAAGGTGGCGGCGCTTCCCGCCAAGCGCAAACGCAAGGCGGCCGCCCGCCCCGCCATGCCGAAAAAGGCCGCCCTCGCGCCGCCGCCGGCCAAGGCTCCGAAGAAGCCGCCGGTGACCATCTCGGCGGTCCCGGCCCCGTTGATCGCGCCGCCACCGGCCCGGCCGGCACCGGTCAAGAAGGTCGAACCCGCCCCGGCCGCCAAGCCGACAGCGGCGCCAAGCGCGGCCCTGACGCCGCCACCGCCGCCGCCACCGATGATGGAAGAGACAGCGGCGACGACGAAAAAGACGCCCGCCGCGCGGCCCGGGGGGAAACCGAAGGCCCGGGAAAAGGCCGCGTTGCCACCCGCCGGGACACCCCTGGCGCCGGGCCGCGCCATGCAGATCGTGTTCAAGTCGACGGCCTCGAAACTGCCGGACACGGCGAAAGCGGGCCTCAAGACCCTGGCGGCCAAGTTGAAAGGGCAGCCCGCCCTGCGCCTGCAGCTTATGGCCTATGCGGGAGGGGAGTCCCTTTCCTCCGGCAAGGCCCGGCGCTTGTCGCTCTCGCGCGCCCTGTCGGTTCGCTCCTACCTTATCGAGAACGGTGTGCGCAGCACCCGGATCGACGTGCGCGCCCTCGGCAACAAGACGGCGGAAGAACCGTCGAACCGGGTCGACGTGACCGTCGCCGAGCGTTGACGCGCGCTCCCGCATCTGTGTGAATTCTGGAGACTCCCCCCGCCATGGCCCGGCCGCGACGTTTCCTCGTCCGGATGATCCTTTTTCTGGTCGCGGTGCTCGTCGTGCTCGCTGTCCTGTTCCCTCAACTGCAGGACGCCTTCCTGGCCAACGTGCCCCTGAACGGGTTGATCCTGGGGGTTTTGCTGCTGGGCATCGTTTACAATTTCCGCCAGGTGACGATGCTCAATCCCGAGGTCGCCTGGATCGAGAGCTTCCGCTATAACCAACCGACGCCCTCCCAGTCGAAGGCGCCGAAGCTGCTGGCGCCGATGGCGACCATGCTGGGCGAACGCAAGGAACGCCTGAGCCTTTCGGCGTTTTCCATGCGCTCGCTTTTGGACGGTATCCAGTCACGCCTGGACGAATCCCGCGACATCTCGCGCTACATCATCGGGCTGCTCATCTTCCTCGGGCTGCTGGGAACTTTTTGGGGCCTTCTCGACACGGTGGCGTCCATCCGTGGCGTCATCTCCAGCCTGTCCATCGGCAGCGGCGACGTGAACACCGTTTTCAGCGACCTGAAAAGCGGCCTGAATGCGCCTCTCTCGGGCATGGGCACGGCGTTCAGCTCGTCACTCTTCGGACTCGGGGGCTCCCTGGTACTGGGCTTCCTGGACCTGCAGGGAGGCCAGGCTCAGAACCACTTTTTCACCCAGCTCGAGGACTGGCTGTCGAGCCTCACGCGGCTCTCCAGCGGCATCCTTCCCGGCGACGGCGACCATGGCGTCCCGGCCTATGTGCAGGCGCTTCTCGAGCAGACGGCGGAGAGCCTGGAAAACCTGCAGGTCACGCTGGCCCGGGGCGAGGAAGGCCGCATTTCCTCCAACACCACCATGGTCGTGCTGGTGGAGAAGCTGGGAACCCTCACCGATCACATGCAGACCGAGCAGGCCCTGATGATGCAGCTGGCCGAAAGCCAGACGGAGCTCAAGAACATTCTGGCCCGCCTCGCCGATCGTGTCGGACACTCGGCGGCGGGCATGGACGAGGCGACGCGCACCCACATCCGCAACCTCGACGTTTACGTGGCGCGGCTTCTGGAGGAGCTCAGCACCGGCCGTGACGACATCATCCATCAGGTGCGCAGCGAGATAAAACTGCTGGCCCGCACCATCGCCGCCATCGCCGAAGAGGCCGAACGGTAAGCGAGGACTGCGGAAAGCCATGGCCGCCCTCGCCCGCCGCGCCCGGCGCAGCACCAACATCTGGCCCGGATTCGTCGACGCCCTGGCCACCTTGTTGCTGGTCCTCATGTTTCTCGTCATGGTGTTCGTGCTGGCCCAGTTTTTCCTCAACGAGGCCCTATCGGGCCGCGACGCCGCCCTGCAAAAGCTCGAGAGCCACGTTTCCGAACTGGCCGATCTCCTCGGCCTGGAACGGGCGCAGGGCGCGGAATTGCGCCTGAATATCGCGCAACTGTCCGAGGAACTGCAGGCTTCGGTCACCCTGCGCGACGACCTCAACGCCACCATCGAAGCCCTGACCCTGCGCGCCGAATCAGCCGAGCAAACGACAAAACGCCTGAACAAGGCGCTGGAGGAGGCCTTCGCGACCATCGAGGCGGACAACACCAAGCTCGCGTCACAGAGCAGCGAGCTCGCGGCGCTCTCCACCCGCGCCGAGAGCGCCGAGGAAAGGGCGGCGCGCTTAAAGAAGGCGTTGGAGGACGCGTTCGCCACCGTCGAGGCGGACAAGGCCAAGATCCAGGTCCAGGTGCGGGAGCTGGCGGCCCTGACCCAGAGCGTGGCCGCGCTGAGGGCGTTGAAGGAGGAGTTGGAGACCAAGATCACCGAGATGTCCGGCAAGCTCGAGGAGTCGGAAGCCACGATGATCGCGGAACGCGACATCTCCGAAAGCGCCCGCGCCCGGTTGGCGTTGCTCAACCGGCAGATGGCGGCCCTGCGCGAACAACTGGCCCAGTTGTCGGCGGTGCTCGAGGCCTCGGAGGTATTGTCGAAAAATCAGAAGGTCCAGATCGCCAACCTGGGCAAGCGCCTCAACGCCGCCCTGGCCACCAAGGTGCAGGAGCTGTCGCGTTACCGCTCGGAATTCTTCGGCCGCCTGCGCGAGGTCCTGGGCCGCCAACCGGGCGTGCGCATCGTCGGCGACCGTTTTGTCTTCCAGTCGGAAGTCCTGTTCGCCAGCGGGTCGGCGGAACTGGGCGAGGAAGGGCAGGAGCAGCTTGGCCGCCTGGCGGATACCCTGCGCGAAATCTCGATGAAAATTCCAAAGGATATCGACTGGATCCTGCGCATCGACGGCCACACCGACAAGCTCCCTATCAAAACGGCCCAGTTCCCGTCGAACTGGGAGCTTTCCTCGGCCCGCGCCATTTCGGTGGTCAAGTTCCTGAAAAGCCGGGAGATACCCGCCAACCGCCTGGTCGCGGCGGGCTTCGGCGAACACCAGCCCCTGGACGACCGCGACGATGAAATCGGCTACCGGCGCAACCGCCGCATCGAACTGAAACTCACCCAGCGCTAGTATCCTGTCCCGAGGCGACGCTCGCCGTTTTCGGCGACGGGATGCAGGGAGAGCCACCGCCCCTTCGCCGCCGCCGCTGGCCCAAGGGGGCACGATACCCGGGCGTTGACATCTCCCGCGCGATCCCCTCTGGTAACCGGCCCCGGCCCGGCCAACCCGATCCCCAGACGACGACACCGGCATGCTGATCCTGTTTCTCATCGTGTTTATCGATCTCGTCGGCTTCGGCCTGATCATCCCGTTGCTGCCGTTCTACGCCGAGGCGTTCGCCGCCACGCCGTTCGTGGTCGGCCTGGTGATGGCGACCTATTCGCTCACCCAGTTCCTGGCGGCACCCGTATGGGGACGCCTGAGCGACCGGGTGGGGCGGCGCCCGGTGCTGCTGCTGAGCCTCGCCGGCGCGGTCATCGCGTATGGATGGCTCGCCTTCGCGGACAGCCTGTGGATGCTGTTCGCGGCGCGGGCGCTGGGCGGCGTGATGGCCGGGAACATCTCGGCCGCCTTCGCCTACGTCGCCGACGTCACGACGCCGGAAAACCGGGCCAAGGGCATGGGCATGATCGGCGCGGCCTTCGGGCTGGGCTTCATGGCCGGTCCCGCCATCGGCGGAATCCTCGCCGGCCCCGACCCCCTCAACGCCGATTTCCAGACCCCCGCGCTGGCCGCCGCCGGCCTGTCTTTGGCGGCCTTGACCCTGGCCCTCATCCGTCTCAAGGAGTCCCTGGCGCCCGAAATCCGCGCGCGCTTGTCGGCGCAACCGCCGACCCGGCGCCGGGCCCAGTTCAAGAAAGCCTTGCAGCGCCCCAACGTCGGGATGTTGATCGGCCTGTCCTTCCTTGCCACGTTCGTCTTCGCCGGGCTGGAAACCACCTTCGCCATGTGGTCCGAGCGCAAATTCGGATGGGGGCCGGAGCAGAACGGGTACATGTTCTCCTTCGTCGGCGTCTTGAGCGTGGCGGTCCAGGGAGGACTCATCGGCACCCTGGCGCGCCGCTTCGGTGAGGCGCGCCTGATCGCCCACGGCGCACTGGCGCTGGCCATCGGGCTGGCCTTGATCCCGTTTTCCCATTCCCTGCCCGTTCTGCTGACGGCCATGGTGATCGTCGGCTACGGGTTCAGCGTCATGACACCGGCGCTGAACAGCCTCATTTCCCTGCAGGTGGGAGAGCACGACCAGGGCGGCGTAATGGGCGTCAGCCGCTCCGCCACGACGTTCGCGCGCGTGGTCGGCCCGGTGTGGGCCGGTTTCCTGTTTCACGCCCTGGGCAAGGACTGGCCCTATTACATCGGCGCGGTGGTGATGGTCGGGGTCCTGTTCCTCGGCCGGCGCGCGCGCAAGGCCATCGCCGCCACAGAGGCCGCGTCGGCGGGCGCCGCGCCCGTTGGCCAGGGGCGGCGGATGGGTTCTTGAACCGTCATCGGCCCTTCGCTATATAGGGCCGAGGATCGCCGGAGCAGGACCATGAAAAAAGACATCCACCCCGACTACCACGAGATCACCGTCGTCAAGACCGACGGCACCACCTTCACCACGCGCTCGACGTGGGGCAAGGCCGGCGACACCTTGAAGCTGGACATCGATCCCACCACCCACCCCGCCTGGACCGGCGTGCACCGCCTGATGGACAGCGGCGGGCAGCTGGCGAAGTTCAACCGGCGGTTCAAGGAATTCGGCCTCAAGGGCTGACACACCCCGTACCGTTTCCCGCGCACCGGGCGCCGGCGGAAGCACGGCGCTTTTTTTTGGCGCCCACGCCGCGCGGCCGTCCGCGCCGGCGGTGTCGGGGCGATGGCGCGCCCGTCCGCGCAACCGCCCCAGGCCTTCGCCATAAAAGGTCTGTGGTACCAGGGTGTTAGTTTACCGGGCGCCTGCACATATAACACATGTGACCATTGACCGGGGACGCGATCACGCGTCCGCGCAACCCGGTGCGTGACTCCACCTGAGCAGGGGCGCCATGGCCCGTTCGCGGCAAGCCATCACTTTCGAAGTCCACGTTTTGCGGCGGGGCAAGTGGCAGATCCATGCCCGCTACCCCGAAGCGAAGAAGGCCCTGGCCGTGCAGGACGGCAAGTCCCTGGAAAATCTGTCGACGATCCGGGCGGTCAAGGTGGTCCGCAAGGACTACGACCGCAGAGACGAATCCACGGTCTATGAGAGCCCGTCCCTGAAGGACCAACAGGAGGACGAGGGCAAATCGGGCCCGGCGCGGCGGGGGAAAGCCAGGGCCGGGCCTTCGCTGGCGGCGGAAACGGCTGGAAGGGTTGCGCCGCAGCCGGCGGTGCCGCGAAATACCCCTTCGAACGTGCGCGTTTTCATCAAGCTTCTGCTCGTCGTGACGTTCAGCATCGGGATCGCCGCGCTGCTCACTTTCGTGGCCAGCGTATGGCTGAGCGACTCCCATATCGGCGCCAACGCCCAAGGCAAATTGCTGTTCGGCGTCCTCGTCGGAACCTTCCTGATCAGCGCCATCTCCCTGGCCAAGTCGTTCCTGTCCGCCGACGAACTGAGCGCATGGGTGCGGGGCCAAGGCGACTCCCGGACTCCGCCGGACGTCCCCCCGGCGGCACCCGAAGGGCCGCCGGGGGCAAGCCCTTCGCCCAAGGCAGACGAAGAAGGGAACGAGGCCGCCAGGCTGGCCGACGCCGCGGCCGCCATGCTGGCGGAGACGCTTCACGGGGAGGCGCCGGAGGCCGCCGAACAGCCCGACGAGGCCACCGAGGGGTCCGAGACTCCGTCGCCCTACACCGAGGAGCAAAAGGTCTTCATGAAGAAGTTCCTCAGCGCCGCGCTGGAGCAGGCCCAGGCCCGCCGGGACAAGATGGATACCTACGACAAGTTCGGGATCGACCTGTTCCTGGCCGGTGCCTGCGAGGCCCTGAGCCAGGAACGCGACCTGGACGGCCGCGCCGCTTCGGAGGTCCTCAGCGACAGCGTTCAGTTCATGGGCTTCGAGAAGGCGCAGGCCGAAACCTTCTCCGGCAGGTACCGGGACTATCTTTTGGCCGATCCCAGGTACATGCAGATGTTCGTCGCCGGCCGCGACGCCATGAGAGGCTATTTCAGCGGCGATAACGGCGGCACCAAACACCTGGAACAGGCGCTCGAGGAATGGAACAGGCCCAAGGCCAGGGAGAAAACGACGGAGATGACCACGGTCCTGTTCACCGACATGGTGGGCTCCACCAGCCTGACCCAGACCGTGGGCGATGCCGTGGCGCAGCAGGCGGTGCGCGCCCATAACCTCATCGTCCGCGAAGCGCTGTGGGAATTCGGCGGCAGGGAGATCAAGCACACCGGCGACGGCATCATGGCCGCGTTCCCCACCACGTCGAACAGCGTGGAAGCGGCGATTGCCATCCAGGCCAAGGTGCGCGCCCGCAACCGGTTCATTCCCGAGCCGCCCCTGCACCTGAAAATCGGGATCAACGCCGGTGAGCCGATCGTCGAAGACGACGATCTTTTCGGCGCCACCGTCCAGCTCGCGGCCCGCGTCGTCGACGCCGCCCGATCCGAGCAGATCCTGGTTTCGGAAATCGTCCGCGGCATCTGCGCCGGCAAGAACCTGCGCTTCGCCAACCGCGGCCCGTTCCAGTTGGACGGGTTCAAGGATCACATCGTCCTGCACGAGGTGATCTGGGATGGAAAAGCGCCCCTCGAGGACGCGCCGGCGACGGAGCCTCCACGGCCGGAAATTACCCGGGCGGAAGACGGGACCGGGGAACCCGACGCCGGGGAAACGGCGGAACAACCGGTGGCGGCCGAGCCTGCCCGTGCCCCCGGGCGCCGGGCCTCTCCTCCCGCCGCCGAGCATGCGCCGACGGCCCAGGCCGACAAGGAGGCGGGTCCTTGACAGCGCGCCGGGCCCGCCCATATCCCGGGTGATGGGGGATGCCTCTCAAGCAGGGTCCGCCCATCGGACGTAGATTGGGGTTCGACCATCGGCAACGGGTATCGCGCGCAAGCCGGCCCAGGTGGACCCCGGGAACCCATGTCGCTTCGAAAGGAGAATGTGGCTATGCGTACGACCGATTTCTCACCCCTCTATCGTTTTTCCGTCGGCTTCGACCGGATGCAGCGCCTTGTGGACGCCGCGTCCCGGATGGATGACGCCGCCTATGCCTATCCGCCGTACAACATCGAGGCGCGCGGCGACGACGCCTATCGCATCACCATGACCGTCGCAGGCTTCGCGGAAAAGGACCTGGACGTGACGGTCACGGAGAACACCCTGGTCGTCTCCGGCAGGAAACGGGACGAAGACAAAGATGTTTCCTACCTGCACCGGGGCATCGCCGGGCGCGCCTTCGAGCGCCGCTTCGAGCTCGCCGACCACATCAAGGTGGTGGGCGCCAACCTGGTAAACGGCCTGTTGCACGTGGACATGGTGCGCGAGCTGCCCGAGGAAAAGAAGCCGCGCAAGATCGCCATCGGCTCCAAGAACCCGTTCAGGGCCCTGACCAAAAAGGCCGCCTGACGGGCCGGCCTCCCATGACGCGAGGGGCGCGCCACCACCGGCGCGCCCCTGATACGGGATTTCGGAATCGAATGAGTCGCTCCTCACCCTTCGCCAAGCGCGGGGTGAGGACCTCATGCCGGGCCCGTCGAAACATGGGGTCCGCGACAACGAACCAGGATTCCTGAAATCCCCTGTAACGCCATTATTTAAGGGGCCGCCGTGTCGCCGGCGGCCCCCTTTTATTGAACTTCACCCTGTTAAACTCGCGCCACTTCTGATTTCCGGAAAAAACTGTACCCACACGGGCGCATCCCGGTCAAGGGCCGTCCCGGGCAAAAAAAAGCCGCCTCGTGAGAGGCGGCCCGAGTTTAACAGGGAGGCGTCAAATGGACGAGACGATTGAAACGGTCGAAACGACCACGCCTCATCCACCCCCGACCATGGCCGCGACATCTTAAATTTTCCTTAACATCCGAGCGTTTTATCGGCGGGCGTTCCCCACGGCGCGTGCGCGTACGGGGGCACCCTCTCAAGACTTGAACACCGAGTCGGCGCCGGTGCGGGCTTTTTCCTTCAGTGCGATGGCCTCGCGGGTGCGGGCGATCTCCGCCTCCAGGTCGCCGATATACGCCTTCAGCGCCTCGATGGACATGATCTCCAGGTTTTTCTTTTGGGGCTCTTTGGCCCTGGGCTCCAGGTCTTCCAGGTCCATGGTTCGCTCCTCCACCGCCGTTCGGTCCTTGTCAGTCCGCCTTCAACATACTAGAGGAAGGCCCGACAAAGGGAGAGCCCGATGAGCAGCGACCTTCCCGAAACCATGACCTGCATCGAAATCGCCGGCTTCGGCGGTCCCCAGGTGCTGACGCCGGCGACCCGGCCCCGGCCCCGGCCCGCCGACGGCGAGGTGCTGGTCCGCGTCAAGGCGGCCGGGGTCAACCGCCCCGACATCATCCAGCGCCAGGGACATTACCGGCCGCCGCCGGGCGTCACCGACATCCCGGGTCTGGAGATTGCCGGCACGGTGGCGGCGACGGGCGGCGGCGCCGGCGGCTGGAAGGAGGGCGATTCTTTATGCGCCCTTGTCGCCGGCGGCGGATATGCGGAGTACTGCGTCGCCCCGGCGCCCCAGTGCCTTCCCGTGCCCGGGGGGCTGGACATGGTGCAGGCGGCGGCCCTGCCGGAGACCTTTTTCACCGTGTGGAGCAACGTCTTCGAGCGCGCCGCATTGAAGCCCGGGGAAACCCTGCTCGTACACGGCGGCTCGAGCGGCATCGGCACCGCCGCCATTCAGATGGCCAGCCGTCTCGGCGCCCGGGTCATCGCCACCGCCGGAACGCCCGAGAAATGCACGGCCTGCGAGGACCTGGGCGCGGAAAAGGCGGTCAACTACAAGGACGCGGACTTCGTCGAGGCGGCCAGGGAGTTCGGCGGCGGCAAGGGAGTGAACGTCATCCTCGACATGGTGGGCGGGGATTACGTGGCGCGCAACATCCAGGCATTGGCCCGCGACGGGCGGCTGGTCAGCATCGCCTTCCTCAAGGGCAGCAAGGTGACCCTGGACCTCATGCCGGTCATGCTCAAGCGCCTGACCCTGACCGGCTCGACACTCCGCCCCCAATCCGTGGAGCGCAAGGGCGAGATCGCCAGGGCGTTGCACGAGCGCGTCTGGCCGTTGATCTCGTCGGGCGACATCAAACCGGTCATCCATGCCACCTTCCCCCTTGCCCAGGCCGCCGACGCCCACCATCTGATGGAAAGCGGCCGGCACATCGGGAAGATCGTGCTCATCACATGACTTCCGCGCGGCCCGCCGGTGCAGGGTTTGACCCGGCGGTTTGCCCGGCGGTATAAAGATGCGGGTGGCCCGGCCGGTGTCGCCGTGGCCGGCGGCCGTCATCTCACCGAGAATGGGACAGGAACAATGGCGCAACCTTTGATGCCCAAGGCGACGGCCGTATGGCTGGTCGAAAACACCTCGCTGACATTCGAGCAGATCGCCGAGTATTGCGGCCTCCATCACCTGGAAGTGCAGGCCATCGCCGACGACGAGGTGGCCATCGGCATGCACGGGTCGGACCCCATCGCCGCCGGCGAACTGACCCAGGACGAGCTCGACCGCTGCGCCGCCGATCCCACGGCACGGCTCCAGCCGGCGACCCCCAGGATTCCCGAGGTGCGGGCGCGGCCCAAGGGCGCGCGCTACACCCCGGTATCGAAGCGCCAGGACCGGCCCGACGCCATCGCCTGGCTGGTGAAGAACTATCCCGAGCTCAGCGACGCGCAGATCTCCAGGCTGATCGGCACCACCAAGCCGACGATCAACGCGGTGCGCGACCGGACCCACTGGAACACCTCGAACATCAAGCCGCAGAACCCGGTCGGCCTGGGCCTGTGCTCCGGGGGGGAGCTGGAAAAGGTGGTCGACGTGGCCCGCGCCCGCGCCGGCATCGTGCACGGCGAGACCGCCGCCGGCCAAGTGTCCCAGAAATAGGCCCCAATCCGTTTCTCCGTTTCTTCCAATCGAGGGAATACGTTACTTGAGTCCGCCCGTCGAAGGGCTCAGGGCGAGGACCTCATGTTGAGCGGGTCGAAACATGGGGTCCGCGACACCGAAGCAGGATCTCTGAACCCCGTATCACTCCCCCAGCCCGAAGGTGATCCCCTGGGCCAGCGGCAACTCGTGTGAGTAGTTGATGGTGTTGGTCGCCCGGCGCATGTAGTTCTTCCAGGCGTCGGAGCCCGATTCGCGGCCTCCGCCGGTGTCCTTCTCGCCGCCGAAGGCGCCGCCGATCTCGGCCCCGCTGGGCCCGATGTTGACGTTGGCGATGCCGCAGTCGCTGCCTTCGGCCGACAGGAAGGCCTCGGCCTCGTTGAGATCGCGGGTGAAGATGCTGGACGACAATCCCTGGGGCACGTCGTTGTGGATACCGATGGCCTCGTCCAGCGCCCGGTACTTGAGCACATAGAGCACCGGCGCGAAGGTCTCGGCGCGCACGATGTCGGTCTGCGTCTCCATCTCCACGATGGCGGGTTCGACGTAGTAGGCGCCGGGATACGTGTTCTCCAGGACCCGCTCGCCGCCGAAAACGGCGCCGCCCTCCCGGGCCGCCTTGCCGAGCGCCTGCTGCATGGACTCGAAGGCCGCCCGTTCGATGAGGGGGCCGACCAGGGTCCCGGGATCCCGCGGATCGCCGATGGAGATGCTCTCGTAGGCCGCCTTGAGGCGCGCCAGCAGGGGATCGTAAACGTCCTCGTGCACGATCAGCCGGCGCAGGGTGGTGCAGCGTTGGCCGGCGGTGCCCACGGCGGCAAAGACGATGGCCCGCACCGCCAGATCCAGGTCTGCCGACGCGCCCACGATCATGGCGTTGTTGCCGCCCAGCTCGAGCAACGTGCGCCCCAGGCGCGCCGCCACCCGGGGGCCGACCCGGCGGCCCATGCGGCAGCTCCCGGTGGCGCTGATCAGCTTGAGGCGCCGATCGTCGACCAGCCGTTCGCCCACCTCCGCGTCGCCGACGACCACCTCCGCCAGGCCCTCGGGGGCGCCGCCGAAGCGCGCGCCCGCACGGGCGAACAGGGCCCGGCAGGCGAACGCCGCGAGCGGGGTCTTCTCCGACGGCTTCCACACCACCGAATCGCCGCAGACCACGGCGAGGGCGAAATTCCACGCCCACACGGCGACCGGAAAGTTGAACGCGGTGATCACCCCGATGGCGCCCAGGGGATGCCAGGTCTCCATCATCCTGTGGCCGGGTCTCTCCGACGCGATGGTCAGGCCGTGGAGCTGGCGCGACAGGCCGACGGCGAAGTCGCAGATGTCGATCATCTCCTGCACCTCGCCCAGACCCTCCTGGAGGATCTTGCCGCACTCGAGCGTCACCAGCCCGCCCAGGGGCTCCTTGTGGGCCCTGAGTTCCTCGGCGAACAGGCGGATGAGCTCGCCGCGGCGGGGCGCCGGCACCCGCCGCCATTCGACGAAGGCGGCGTCGGCGCGGGCGATCCCGGCCTCCAGGCCGGCGGCGGAGTCCGTTTTGACCCTGGCGATCACGGCGCCGTCGATGGGGGAGTGAACGTCCAGGTCCCCTTCAGTGAGGGCACCGGCGTCCAGCCCGAGGGCGCCCCAGAGTTCGTTCAACTCCATGCTCTCGTCCTCCGGCGAAAGGGCGCGGACGAAACCCCGCGCCGCGCCGCGTGAAGGCCGGTGGTGTTACCGGCGCGCCCCGGCGTAGCCGATGCCCTTCAGCGCGTCTTCGATCTCGGACAGGATGACGGGATCGTCGATGGTCGCCGGCGTCTTGTATTCCTCGTTGTCGGCGATCTTCTGCATGCAGCCCCTGAGGATCTTGCCCGAGCGGGTCTTGGGCAGGCGCTTGATCACCGTCGCCGTCTTGAACGACGCCACGGGACCGATCCTGTCGCGCACCATCTGCACCACCTCGCGGACGATCTCCCCGTCGGCCCGCTCGACGCCGGCGTTGAGGACCATAAACCCGAGCGGAAGCTGCCCCTTGAGCTCGTCGGCGACGCCGATGACGGCGCACTCCGCCACGTCCGGGTGCGCCGCCAGCACCTCCTCCATGGCGCCCGTGGACAGGCGGTGGCCGGCGACGTTGATGATGTCGTCGGTACGGGTCATCACGTAGATGTATCCGTCCTCGTCGATGTAGCCGGCGTCCGCGGTCTTGTAGTAGCCGGGAAAGTCGGTGAGGTAGGCGTCCACGTACCGCTGGTCCGCGTTCCACAGGGTGGGCAGGGTGCCGGGCGGCAGGGGCAGCTTGCAGCAGATGGCCCCGATGTCGCCCGCCTTCACCGGCTGGTTGTTGTCGTCCAGCACACGGACGTCCCAGCCGGGCACGGCCTTGGTCGGCGACCCGGGCTTCACCGGATAGGCATGCAGGCCCAGGCAGTTGGCGGCCATGGGCCAGCCGGATTCGGTCTGCCACCAGTGATCGATGACCGGACACTTCAGGTTGCTCCGCGCCCACTCCAGGGTATCGGGGTCGGTGCGCTCGCCGGCCAGGAACAGGGTCGCGAAGTCGGACAGGTCGTATGTCTTCAACAGCTCGGCGTTGGGGTCCTCGCGCTTGATGGCGCGAAACGCCGTCGGCGCGGTGAACAGGACCTTGACCTTGTGTTGGGAAATGACGCGCCAGAAGGCCCCGGCGTCGGGCGTCCCCACCGGCTTGCCCTCGTAGAGGATGGAGGTGCAGCCGTGGAACAGGGGCGCGTACACGATGTAGGAATGGCCGACCACCCAGCCCACGTCCGAGGCCGCCCAGTACACGTCGCCGGGGTCCACGTCGTAGATGTTCTTCATGGTCCATTTGAGCGCCACCAGGTGACCGCCGTTGTCGCGCACGGTGCCCTTGGGCTCACCGGTGGTGCCCGACGTATACAGGATGTACAGGGGATCGGTGGCGGCCACGGGCACCCAGTCGTGGGCCTCGGCCCCGGCCATCAGGTCGTCCCAGTCCACGTCGCGCCCGGCGATCATTTGCGCCTTGGCCTGGGGCCGCTGCACGATGATGCATTTTTCCGGCTTGTGCCGCGCCAACTCGATGGCCCCGTCGAGCAACGGCTTGTATTCGATGATGCGGTCGACCTCGATGCCGCAGGACGCCGAAACGATCGCCTTCGGCTGGGCGTCGTCGATGCGCGTCGCCAGTTCGTTGCTGGCGAACCCGCCGAAGACGACCGAATGCACGGCGCCGATGCGGGCGCACGCCAGCATGGCGATCACCGCCTCGGGCACCATGGGCATATAGATGATGACCCGGTCGCCCTTGCCGATTCCGAGGCTGGCGAGGCCGCCGGCGAACCTGGCGACGACATCGCGGAGTTCCCGGTAGGTATAGGTCTTGACCGTGTTTCCGGTGACCGGGCTGTCGTAGATGAGGGCCGGCTGATCGGCCCGGCCGCCGTCCACGTGACGGTCGAGCGCGTTGTAACAGGTGTTGAGGACTCCGCCCGTGAACCAGCGGTAGAACGGCGGATTGGAGTCGTCGAGGACCTTGTCCCACTTCTTCACCCAGTGGATGTCCTCGGCCACCTCGCCCCAGAAGCCGTTGGGGTCGTTTAAGGACCTGGAATGGGCTGTTTGGTAACGGTCAGCCATGGTTTCCTCCCTGTCGCCGCGCTTTTCCCGACCCGTGTATCCCGGGCGGGCTTCGGTTCGGCCCCCCCCGCCCAAGCCCGGCGATAGTGCGGCAAAACGGCATTTTTTGCAAAGCCGCTTTGTGGCACTCTGCCCTACGGCCGCCGGCCCCGGCGGCGCAGGAACGCACGAACCAGGAGACAGGGAGTCTCGACCATGTGTGCCACCCGGACGCCCGCCCGTCCCTTCGACACCCATCTGGACAAGAACCCCGCCAACTACGCGCCGCTCACGCCGCTGTCGTTCCTGGAACGCACGGCGGCGGTCTATCCCGACCATTGCTCGGTGATCCACGGCGCCAACAGGTTCACCTGGGCCGAGACGTATGGGCGCTGCCGGCGCCTGGCCGGCGCCCTTGCCCGCCGCGGCATCGGCCCCGGCGACACGGTGGCGGTGATGGCGTCCAACACCCCGGAGCTGTACGAAGCCCATTTCGGCGTGCCCATGACCGGCGCCGTCCTTAACGCCCTCAACGTCCGCCTCGACGCACAAACCATCGCCTACTGCCTGGACCACGGCGAGGCCAAGATCCTGATCACCGACACCGAGTTTTCGGACCCCGTCAAGGCGGCGCTCGGCACCCTGGGCCGGACCCTGCCGGTGATCGACATCGTCGATTCCCAGGCCGCCGGCGGCGGCGAGCGCCTGGGCGAGACCGACTACGAGGCCTTCCTCGAAGAGGGCGAGGCCGACTTCGCGTGGAGCCTCCCGGCCGACGAGTGGCAGGCCATCTCGCTCAATTACACGTCGGGCACCACGGGGCGGCCGAAGGGGGTCGTCTACCACCACCGCGGCGCCTATCTGAACGCGCTCGGCAACGCCATCTGCTGGCGGATGGACCACCACCCGGTGTACCTGTGGACGCTCCCCATGTTCCATTGCAACGGCTGGTGCTTTCCGTGGACCCTGGCGGCATTGGCCGGAACCAGCGTCTGCCTGCGCAAGGTCGATGCGGCCAACATGTACGAAGCCATCGCCGGGCACCGGGTGAGCCACTTCTGCGGCGCGCCCATCGTGCTCAACTTCATCATCAACGCCACGGAAGAGGAGCGCCGCGCCTTCGACCACACGGTCCATGTGATGACGGCCGCCGCGCCGCCCCCGGCGTCCACCCTGGAGGCCATGCAGCGCATGGGCTTTCAGGTGACCCATGTCTACGGCCTGACGGAAACCTACGGTCCCGCCGTGATCTGCGCCTGGCACGACGAATGGAACGACCTCCCCATCGCCGAGCAGACGCGGCTGAAATCACGCCAGGGCGTGGCCTACCCTGTCCTCGAGGGGCTGTGCGTCATGGACGCCAACACCATGACAGGCGTGCCCGCGGACGCCGAGACCATGGGCGAGGTCATGTTCCGGGGCAATATCGTCGCCAAGGGGTACCTGAAGGACGCCGACGCCACCGGCAAGGCCTTCGCCGGCGGCTGGTTCCATTCCGGCGACCTGGGCGTTGTGCACCCGGACGGCTACATCCAGCTCAGGGACCGGTCCAAGGACATCATCATCTCGGGCGGCGAAAACATCTCGTCCATCGAAGTGGAAGGCGTGCTGTATGACCACCCCGCCGTGCTGGCGGCCGCCGTCGTCGCCAAGGCGGACGAGAAATGGGGCGAGACCCCATGCGCCTTCGTCGAGTTGAAGGACTCGGCCGCCGACGTCTCCGCCGACGACATCATTGCGTTCTGCCGCGACCGTCTGGCGCACTACAAGTGCCCCAGGCACGTGGTCTTCGGGGCCTTGCCCAAGACGTCCACGGGTAAGATCCAGAAGTTCAAGCTGCGCGAGAAAGCGAAGGCGGTGTAATCGGGGACGTCCCCTGCGTGGAGACTTCCCTGGCTCCCCCACAAGCGCGGACGCGCCCGCGGTCCCGGGCTTCCCGAGTCAAAACGACGACGACGTTTCGACTTTCGGGTTTACCGGCTCAGGGTGGCGAGTTGGTCTTTGATTCGGAGCTTCTGTTTCTTGAGGGTGACGAGATGGAGATCGTCGGGGTAGGGATGGCTGTTTTCTTCTTCGATGGCGGCTTCGAGGGCTTGATGTTTGACCTTTAGCGACTCGACCCTTTCCTCAAGACCCATGGATATGTCCTCCGAAAATCAATCACTCCCGATCCCCGCTATCATAGGCCAAAGCCATGCAAAACGCCAGAGCGATCGGTAGTGTCTCAGTTTGAAATTTGATGCGCTGAAAGCGCAAAACGCACGCGAATGTCGGCTTTGCCGATGAAAGCGGTCGTCATCCCGGTGCGGTGACTGAATCCGCTCATAGCCGACAGCGGACGTCGGGAAGAGTGTTGGAAGTCCCAAACCTTCCATTGTCGCGGAGATGAGCCTACTCGCAATGCTTCTCCAACCACTGCCGCGCCAGCCCCTCTGCTTCGGCAATTCGATCCTTTGTCAATTTCCCTCCGACAACCGCTCGATCATCCTTTGCTTCTTCATGACCCTTTTTTGCCGCAAGATCTAACCACATGTATGCCTGGACAAAATCCTGGGAAACACCCCGTCCCTCTTTGTACATTAAGCCGAGTTTGTTCTGTGCTTTGGCGTTACCCTGCTCGGCGGCCTTGCGGTACCACTTCACCGCCTCGGCGTAGTCCTGGGGAACGCCCAGGCCATCGCCGTACATGCGGCCGAGGTTGTACTGGGCGTGGACGTCACCCTGCTCGGCCAAAGGTAGGGATATGTTCAAAGCCGTGGCGTAATCGCCGCGATCTATGGCCTCGATGGTTTTTTCCATTTCGGTCATCACTTCACCCACACGCCCGGCTCGAAGCAGCACAACAAGAACGATGCGACTTCAGGATGCCCTAACCGCCCACAGGGCGGATTTGCAGGGCAGTGGCATGATTGCATTCGGGCCTATGTCATATCCACGAACGATCCTGACGGCTTAGGTTACCAGACCGGAGTGGCAGCCCAAAACTCTACGAATTTCCAGGCGGGATTTGAGCGATGCGTCCCGCAGGGGAGATGAGAGCGGCCAAGCGGGACGCCGCTTCGGGCTCCCTTCGGGACTTTTCCGGATGTTGGGCAATATCCTCTTGAGTGTCCGCTAAGGGTCATTTGCGGACGTCGAGGGCGGCCCGCCTTAATGTCCGCTATGGGTCATTTCCGGACATCGCCGAGTTCGTTACGGTTGACCGGTGTGGACCTGTGAGCGGACACCGCCACCCTTAACATGACATTTGTGCGGCATTCCGCGCCCAGCTAATCTTCCTCGACCACGCCAACCAGGAAATGCCTACTTACAGAAATTTCTTCTAGTTTTGCTTCTAATATATATCAAATAACAAATGTTGATTATTTACATTCGTACTTTACAGTGGGCGTGACGGCTCAGACGAACGTAAAGAAAATGGTGGGAAGAAATCCTGGTCGTCTGTACGGCAACGGCGGCAAGGCCACGGATACCCTTCCGCTGCCCATCAAAGGCAAGAAGCTTTGACCCCGGGATCCCAATGTTTCGTTTCCTATCGATCGATCGCGGCGGCGTGACGGTGCGAGGTGATCGAAAATAGGAGGTAGTTATGAGGATCGATATTCTGAAGAAGATCCGCAAGGACGAATCGGGTGCCACGGCTATCGAGTATGGCTTGATCGCCGCCCTGGTGTCCGTTGCTGCTATCGGCGCGTTGACCGCCATGGGTGGATCG
>JACZQZ010000069.1 GCA_022545455.1 Pseudomonadota bacterium | reverse complement strand
GAAGGACCTCCCCAGATGCCTTGGACTTGACCTCCACCTTGCGGATGGGCTCCACGGTGCCCGTGGCCTCCGCGGTGATCATCAGGTCTCCGCGCACGACGGCCGTGGTCTGAAGCGATGGTGCCTCATCCGCCTCACTGGCTCCACAAGCCACGAGGATGGGAGCCAAGAAGGCCGCACCCAACAATCTCATCCGCATCATATGTGCGCCCCAATGCGCTCAGTCGGAAAATCCTTAGCGATTACACCGTCGTGCAGGTGAACCTGGCGTTTAGAGTACTCGGCGACCATCTGCTCGTGCGTGACCAGCACGATAGTCTGGCCCTGCTGGTTCAACTCGACGAAGATGTCCATGATCTCCTCGCCCGTAACCGAGTCGAGGTTTCCCGTGGGCTCGTCCGCCAGGAGAAGCGCCGGGTCGTTGACCAGGGCCCTGGCGACGGCCACGCGCTGCCTCTGCCCTCCGGAAAGTTCCGGCGGGCGGTGGTCCATCCGGTCGGCGAGCCCGACCAACTCTAGCTTATCCTCGGCCCGCTGCTTCCGCTCCTTTGCGCTGACTCCCGCATAGATGAGCGGGAGCTCCACATTGTGGAGCGCGGTGGCCCGGGGAAGGAGGTTGAAGGTCTGAAAGACGAACCCGATCTCCCGGTTTCGAATGCGGGCGAGCTCGTCGTCACTCAGTTCGCTGACCTGCACACCGTTCAGCCAGTATTCTCCTTCCGTCGGCGTATCCAGGCACCCGATCAGGTTCATGAAGGTGGACTTGCCGCTCCCGGACGGACCCATGATGGCCACGAACTCTCCGGGATGAATTTCCAGGTCGACGCCACGCAGCGCCCGTACGGTCTCGGCGCCGAGGATGTAGTCCTTACGGAGCCCCTGAGTCCGGATGATCAACTCGCTCACAGATCCCTCCCGAGGATCGCCTCGAGCTCCGCCCGGGCCAAAACGTAGTCGTAGCGGGCGTTCACGAGGTCCACCCCGGCCTGATCGGCCGCAATTTGGCTCGTGACGACGTCCAGGATGATCGCCACGCCTACGCGGTAGCGCTCACGGGTGACACGCAGATCTTCATCGGCCACCGCCGTGGCCTCCCCCGCGATGTCGATGGCCAGCACGGCGGTCTCCAACGCCCGCAGTGCAGCGTCGGTCTGCTGGCGGGAGGCCAGCCGCGCGTCGTCTTCCTGGAGACGCGCCACGCGGGTCGAGTACTCCGCCCGGACGATGCTCGCCTCCCTCGAAAAGCCGTTGAAGAGCGGATAGCTCAGGCTGAGGTTCAGGTTCCAGCTCGTACTCCCCCCTGAAAACGAGGCCTCCTGGTTCGACCAGTTGTAGCCGCTGCTCAAACTCAGGGAGGGAATGTACACGGACTTGGAGGAGGAATACGCCTCCCGAGCGGCCTCGAACGCCGCTTCGGCGGTCGGGCCGGCGCCGCGCACGCCGACGTCCGCGTCGTCGGGGAAGTGTTCCCAATGGCGGTCCGTCATGGAGCAATCTCCCGTTCCCGGGCGGCGCCGCCACGAAACCCTGTCGCCGCGCCGTTGTCCGCCAAGGTTAGCGGTTTCGCCGGAATCCCTTTTGTGCCACTTTCGCCGGGCTGGACAAGGAGGCGAACCGTGGGGAATGGGAGCCATGCCTGATCGCGCCGCGCCGCGCACCGGCGGGCGGCTGATCGCCGACGCGCTGCGCGTGCACGGCGTCGAGACCGTGTTCTGCGTGCCCGGCGAGAGCTACCTGGAGATCATGGACGGGCTCTATGATCTCTCCAACGACATAGCGCTCATAAGCTGCCGCCACGAGCACGGCGCCGCCAACATGGCCGAGGCCTACGCCAAGCTCACCGGACGGCCGGGCGTGTGCATGGTCACCCGCGGCCCCGGCGCCTGCAACGCCAGCATCGGGGCGCACACCGCCTTTCAGGATTCGACGCCGATGGTGCTGCTCGTCGGCCAGGTGCGGCGCGGCCATATGGGGCGCGAAGCCTTCCAGGAAGTGGACTATCGGCACATGTACGCGCCGCTTGCCAAGTGGGTGACGCAGGTGGAGCGGGCCGAACAGCTTCCCGAGGTCATGGCCCGCGCCTTCCACACCGCCGTTTCGGGGCGGCCCGGCCCGGTGGTCCTGGCGTTGCCCGAGGACATGCTCTGCGAGGCCGCCGACGTTGCGGACACGGCCCCGCATGAGGCCGAGCGCGCCCATCCCGACGCCGCCGACCTGGAGCGCCTGCGGCGCCGGCTGGCCGGGGCCGAGCGGCCGGTGATGATCGTCGGCGGCGGCGGCTGGACGGACGGGGCGCGGGACGGGATCCTCGCCTTCGCCGAGGCCCACGGCCTGCCCACCTGTTGTTCGTTCCGCCGCCACGACCTGTTCGACAATACCCACGCCTGCTTCGTCGGCGAGCTCGGCCTCGGCCCCAACCCGGCGCTGGTCAAGCGGGTCAAGGAGGCCGACGTGCTGCTCGTGGTGGGGGCGCGCCTGGGCGAGATGACGACCCAGGGCTACACCATCGTCGAGGCGCCGAAACCGAAGCAGACCCTGATCCACGTCCACGCCGGCGCCGAGGAACTGGGCCGCGTGTTCGAGCCCGCCCTGGCCATCCAGTCGGGCATGGCCGAATTCGTCGAGGCCGCCCGGGCGTTGGCCCCGGTGGACGGGACCCGGTGGCGGGAGTGGGCGGCCGGGGCCCGGCGGGACTACGAGGACAACCGGAGGCCGCCGGCGTTCGACGGCGCGCTCGACCTGGGCCGGGTGATGACCGAGCTCAACGAAAGGCTTCCCCGGGACGCCATCGTCACCGTCGACGCCGGCAACTTCAGCGGCTGGGCCCAGCGCTACCTGGCCTTCGGCGGCGGGCGCAGGTTCCTGGGCGCGACCAGCGGCGCCATGGGATATGGCGTTCCCGCCGCGGTGGCGGCCAAGATCGCGCGGCCCGAGCGCATGGTGGTGGCCTGCGTCGGCGACGGCGGCTTCGGCATGACCGGCCAGGAGCTGCTGACCGCCGTGTTGTACGGCGTCAACCCGGTGATCCTGGTCTTCAACAACGCCATGTACGGCACCATCCGCATGCACCAGGAACGGGACCATCCCGGACGGGTCATCGGCACCGATCTGGCCAGTCCCGACTTCGCGGCCCTCGCCGTCGCCTACGGCGCCCATGGCGAGACGGTGGAGCGGACGGAGGACTTCGCGCCGGCCTTCGAGCGCGCCCTGGGGTCGGGCAAGGCGGCGGTGATCGAGCTGCGCATGGACCCGGACGTGATCAACACCCGCACCACCCTCACCGCCCTGCGCGAACGGGCGGCGAAGGGGCGCTAGCCAGGGCGGCCGGCGAAATGTGTTGACCGGGCGCCGCGGGCGTCCGTTTACTCCCGCTCCATGGATACCGACGATCCTCCCGCCGCCGGCCCGGCGATCTGGCTGCTCATCGACGACCGCGCCGGCAACCGGAGCCAGTGCCTGGGGGTCGCCGAGGCCCTGGGCCTGAGTTTCGAGGTCCGCGACTTGGAATACACGGCCGCCGGGGCGTTGCCCCTCGGTTTCCTCGGCGCCTCGTTTTTCGGGCTGAGCGCAAAAAGCCGGGCCGAGCTGGCGCCGCCCTGGCCCGACCTGGTCATCGCGGCGGGCCGGCGGACGGCGCCGGTCGCCCGCAGGATAAAGCGTGTCAACGGGGGGGCAACCTATCTGGTGCAGATCATGGACCCCGGGTCCACGGGGATCGACGAGTTCGACCTCGTCGCCGCGCCGCGCCACGACAGAATCGCCGAGCGGCCCAACGTGATGCGGATCACCGGCGCCCCCCACCGGATCACGCCGGCGCGGCTGGCGGCGGCGGCGGCGGAATGGCGCGGCCGGTTTGCCGGCCTGCCGCGCCCCTGGATCGCCCTCATCGTCGGCGGCAGTACCCGGCGCCGCACGTTCACCGACGCCATGGCGCGGGACCTGGGCCGCGCGGCGTCGGCCATGGCGGCGGACGCCGGCGGCGCGTTGCTGGTCACCACCAGCCGGCGCACGGGCGCCGCCGCCCAGGCCCTGCTCGGCGAGATCGCCGTTCCCAAGCGCGTCTATCGGTGGGGCGACGAGGGCGAGAACCCCTATTACGGATACCTGGCCGTGGCCGACGCCGTCATCGTGACAGGCGATTCGGTCTCCATGTGCTCCGAGGCCTGCGCCACCACCGGGCCCGTCTACATTTACGCGCCCGAGGCGTTGAGCACCGCCAAGCATGCCCGCCTGCACAGCGAGCTGTTCGACAAGGGGTATGCGCGGCCCCTGGCCGGCCGGCTGGAGACGTGGACCCATGCGCCGCTGAACCCGGCCGAGGACGTGGCCCGGGCCGTCCGCGAACGGATTTCCGCATAAAGGGGAGAAGCGCCGTGGCCAACCGCACGATCACGCTTTCCGACGGACTGTATGACTACCTGCTGGATGTCTCGCTGAGGGAGCCGGACGTCCTGCGCCGGCTCAGGGAGGAGACGGCGAAGATTCCCGCCGCGGCCATGCAGATCGCGCCCGAGCAGGGACAGTTCATGGCCCTGCTCGTCGAAGTGATGGGTGCGCGCAACGCCATCGAGGTCGGCACGTTCACCGGCTACAGCAGCCTCAGCGTCGCCCTTGCGCTGCCGCCGGGCGGGCGCCTCGTCACCTGCGACGAGAACGAGGAATGGACCGCCGTGGCGCGGCGCTACTGGGCCGACGCCGGGGTCGCCGACCGCATAGACCTGCGTCTGGGCCCGGCGCTGGAGACCCTGGACGGGCTCGTCGCCGACGGCCAGGCGGGAAGTTTCGACTTCGCCTTCATCGACGCCGACAAGAAAACCTACGACGCCTACTACGAGCGCATCCTCACCCTGCTCAGGCCCGGCGGACTGGTCGGCGTCGACAACGTGCTGTGGAACGGCAGCGTCATCGACGCCTCCAGGCAGGACGAGGCCACCCGCGCCATCCGCGCCTTCAACGAAAAGATCCACGCCGACCCGCGGGTCAGCCTCAGCCTGGTGCCCATCGGCGACGGGCTGACCCTGGCGCGCAAGAGACCGTAGCCGCTGAAGGGCGGGGCGGTGCCCCCGTCGGCGGCCCCTACACCGCCCTGGAATGGCGCTGCTCGCCGACCGTCAGGTAGGCGTCGAAGGCGGCGGCCACCAGGCGCACCACGGGCCGCCCATTTTCGGTGACGGTGACGCGGCTTTCGGCGACCGCGCAGATGCCGTCGTCGATCAGCGGCGCCAGCCGTTCCATCCCGGCGGCGAACCCGCCGGCGGGCGCGCCATGCCGGCGGGCGATGGCGTCCACGTCCGCCGTGAGATCGCACATGAGGCGCTTGATCACCTCGCCGCGCAGGCGGTCCTCGCCGCGAAAGGCGATGCCGCGGGGGTGATAAACGGGCCGTTACCGGGCCCGTTCACCGACCAGGAGTTCCAGGTTATCCCAGGCGTAGATGAGCGTCGGCAGGATGGTTCCCGCGAACGGGTGCCGCGCCCGCGCCGCCAGGCGGCCGCCGATGGCCTCGTAAAAGAACCGGTTGGGGTTCCCTTCCAGCACTTCGACGCACATGGACGATACGCCGGCCTTCAGGAAATATTCGCCGACGGCGGCGCACAGGCGGCGCCCCAGGCCGCGGCCCTGGTGGTCCGGCAACAGGTAGAGCTCGAACAGCTGGCCGCCGGACTCCAGGGTGTCCACCCGGCACGGTCCCCAGGTGGCGTAGCCGACGATGGGCCCGCGTGAATTGACGGCGCCGACGACGGTCCGGAGCGCCGAGCGGGTGCTCAACCTGTGCCGCCAGAATACGGTCCGCCGCGCCATATCGAGCCCCCCCACCAGGTGGGCGCTGGGCAGCAGCGTCGGATAGGTGTCGCGCCAGGCGTCGATTTCGACCCGGGCGACACCATGCGCGTCGGACAATTCCGCCTCTCTCACCACCACGGACACGGGCGCCTCTCCCTTTTCGCCCCGCCGGCCCGGAGGTGTCCCCTGGGGCGCGCCTCCGGCCGGGGGCCGCGGGGGTGTCCCCCGGCGTACACCATAGATTAGCCGACAGACCGTGGGCTGTCTTGCCTTGCCGTCACCGCCATGCATCGGCGCTCAACGGGCGGACGGGATCTCGTCGAGGGCGCTCTCCAGGCTCCTGACCAGTTCCGCCATGAAGGCGAAGTCCAGGGTTTCGAAGGTGTCCCGGCCGGTGTGGTAGTTGGGGTTGCGGAAGAACGCGGTGTCCGTGATCATCAGCGCCGGCCAGCCGCGGTCCCAGAACGGGGCGTGGTCGCTGAGGCGGGTATCGGGAAGGACCCAGCCATTGAGCGGGACGAACAGGGATTCCACGGGCAGGTGCGGGTTCTTGCGCAATCCCCTGAGGACGGCGCGGCCGAACCGGCGCGAACGCCAGTTGCCGACGACCCCGATGAAGTTGCCCTTTTCGGGGTAGCCGGCCCAGTGCAGGAACACCGGATAGGCCTGCCTGGGCGCGGTGAAGCCGACCATCTCCAGGATGATGGCGCCGAGGACCCGCCCGCCGCTGCCCGCCAGCTCCTTGACGAAGACGCGGCTGCCCTGGAATCGGGTCGCATGGGCCGGCGGTTCTTCCAGGGTGAAGGCAACGAAGCGGAGCGGAACGGGCGGCGTCCGCGCCGCGATCCGGCGGGCGAGCTCGAGCAGCACGGCGACGCCGCTTGCATTGTCGTCGGCGCCCGGCGTTCCGGGAACCGTATCGTAATGGGCGCCGATCAGGTAATACGGCGCCGTCGTCCCGGCGCCGGCCGGTTCGGCGATCAGGTTGGCGACGCTGAGACCGTGGTAGTCGTATGCCTGTTCCGTGACCGTGAGCCCGGCTTGCTCGAAAACGCCCCGGATGTAGTCGGCCGCCCGTGCCAGCTTCTCCGGCCGAAAGGGCGTACGGTCACCGATGTCAACGCTCAGCGCCGCCGCGTGCCGGCGGAGCGCGTCCTCGAGGCGCGCGGTGTCCGTCATCATGGGTTCCGTTTCGCCATGGCCCGCCGCCGGCGTGTCCGCGGAGACTCCCTCGCACCCCACGGCGATTGCCACGGCGGCGATCGCCAGGATAACAAAGCGCGACAGCTTCCTTGCCTGCGGACGCGCGTTCATTGTCGGGTCACGTGACACGGTCCCCGGCATGGCGGTCCCCTCGGGCGTCACGCACGGTAGCACAAAACCGCGTCCATGCCGATTCGAGGGCGCGCCGGCTCGATTCCAGGGAAGGTCGCATGCTACCCTCCGCGGGAGAGACAAGGAGAAAGGCCCATGCCCAAGTTTGCCGCCAACCTGACGATGATGTTCAACGAGCTGGACTTCATGGACCGCTTCAAGGGAGCGGCGGATGCCGGCTTCAAGGGCGTGGAGTTCCTGTTCCCCTATGCCTACCCGGCGGACGCGTTGAAGGACCGGCTGGCCCAACACGCCCTCGTCCAGGCGTTGTTCAACATGCCGCCCGGCGACTGGGACGCGGGCGATCGGGGCATCGGCGCCCTCCCCGGTCGGGAATCGGAGTTCCGCGAGGGGGTGGAGAAGGCCATCGAGTACGCCCGCGCGCTCGATTGCCCGCTGTTGCACGCCATGGCCGGACTGATGCCCGACGGCGCCGATGGGCAAAAGTACAGGGAAACCTACGTGGAGAACCTGCGCCTGGCGGCCGAGGCCTGCGCCGGGAACGGCATCCGGCTGGTGATCGAGGCCATCAACACCCGCGACATTCCCGGGTACTTCCTGAACCGGCCGGCCCAGGCGTTCGCCGTGATCGAGGAGGTGGCCAGCGACAACCTGTTCGTGCTCTACGACATCTACCACGCACAGATCACCGAGGGATACCTGGCCGAGACCATCCGCGCCCATATCGACCGCATCGCCCATTTCCAGATCGCCGGCGTGCCCGGCCGCCACGAGCCGGACGTGGGCGAAATCCACTACCCTTACCTGTTCGAGGTCGTGGAGTCGCTTCCCTTTACCGGGTGGATGGGCTGCGAGTACCGGCCCAAGGCGGGAACCACGGAGGGGCTCGGCTGGGCCAGGGGATACGGGATCGGATAGCGCGCGGGGGCCGCGGGGGCGTCCCCCGCATAACGTAACCGGGGGGACACCCCCCGTTTCCCTCCGCGGGCGGAGTCACGGGTCGAGCAGGGCCTCGACGTCATCCTGGGACAGGTTGGCGCCCCCGCCGTCCGCCACGGATTGGCGCCGTTCGGGACCCGTGTAGTCGGACGTCCGCCACCGCCGGCGGTCGGGCCCGAAGTACCGCGTGGACCGGATGAAGGGTCGCGGACGCTCGACGATGGCGGTGACGCGCGCCATCAGGGTCTTGGCGGACAACGGCTTGGCGATGAACTCGGTAATGCCGGCGTCGCGGGCCTCCACGACCCTTTGCATTTCCGAATACGCCGTCGTCATGATGATGGGGACGAAGGGGTTGGGGCTGTCCTTTCCGGTTCGCACCATCCGTGTGAGATCGAGCCCGTCCAGGGGGTCCATCATCCATTCGGTAATAACGATGTCGGGGACGTGGTTCTGCATCGCCTTGTAGGCCTCGGCGCCGTCGTTGGCCTCGATGAAATTCTCGGCGCCGAACACGTGCAGCACGTTCTTGATCAACGAACGCATGAAGACGTTCGGGTCGACGATGAGGAAGCTGACGCTCTCCAGGCGCTGGCGGGTCCGTGTCATGGGGGCCGCCTCCGTTCAGCGCACCGTCGGACGGAGGGGGTAAGGCCGCGGGCCGCCGTCCGGGGCGGCGGCGTGGGAGCGCGCCGGTGCCGCCTTCGCATCCGCCGATGATTCCGCTTCCATGTCCATCTGCCGGTCTATGGGTTTTTTCCGTGCCGCGGTCAGGCCGACGCCAGGAGGTCTTCCGATTCCGGCGGCCTGATCGACAACCCCGCGATCTTCTCCATCAGGGTTTCGCGGTCGAAGGGAACGGTGATGTGGTCGTCGAAATGGCGCACCTGTCCGGCAATCGAAGGGAGGTTCATGGACGACGGGACGAGAAGGATGATGGGGAAGTCGATTTCCTGCTTCGCCTTCAGGGTCTTCACCACGAGCGGCGCCTGAAGATCGATGGAGTTGTAGGACATCAGCACCAGATCGGGGGCCAGCAGTTCGCCCACCGTATCGAGGAACCTCCTGCCGCTGTCCATCGCGATGACCGAGTGCCCCTTGGTCTCCAGCGTTGCGGGGATGCCGCCGAGGTCGACTTCGTCGTTGGTGACGGTCACGATGGTCAGGGGGGCGGACGGTTGCGATGACGATTCGGTGCTTTCGGCGGACGCCGGGCCGCCGTTCCCGGCGGGCGGTTCCTGGCCTGTCAGGACGCGGTAGAGCTTGACCAGGTGGCGCTGCTTCCTCGTCTGCATCCGGGCGACCTGCCGCAACCGCGACTCCACAGTCGCCAGGAGCATCTCGAAGTCGACGGGTTTGGTCACATAGTCGTCGGCCCCCAGTTGCCGGCCGGCGATAATGTCCTTGCGGTCGGCGAGGGCGGAGAGGAACACGAACGGCAGGTCCGCGAACTCGGGATGGTCATCACGCAGCGCTGTCAGCATTTCATAGCCGTTCATCACCGGCATGGTGATGTCGCACAGCACCAGGTCCGGTTTGTGTTCGGTCATCGCTTGCAGACCTTCCCGGCCGTTTGCGGCCTCCACGGTTTCGTAGCCCGCATCCCGCAGCTCCTCGGCGATGTCGCCGCGGATGTCGGCTTCGTCTTCGACGCAAAGGATCAGGGTCGTGGCCATGTTTCGGGTCTCCATGGTCTGGGCATTCCGCCCGGCGTTCACGTGGCGAGCGCGCCTTTGACTGCGGCGAGCATGGGCGTGGCCCGGTCACCGGTCCCTTGGGCCGGCGCGCCGGCGGCGCGCAGGTCGACGGGCAGGCGCACGGTGAACACCGAACCCTGGCCCTCGACGCTGTCGACCTCGATCGTGCCCTTGTGCAACTCCACCAGCTGCTTGACCAGGTTGAGGCCGAGGCCGGTGCCGCCGATTCCGGCGGATGTCCGGGCGCGGAAGAAGCGCTCGCACAGGCGCGGGAGGTCGTCGGCCGCTATCCCAACGCCGTGGTCACGCACCGACATTGCGGCGAAATCGCCGTCCGTCCATCCCTTGACCTCGATGCGGGAGTCGTCGGGGGCATATTTGACCGCGTTCGACAGCAGGTTGGTGAAAACCTGGTCCAGCAGCTTCGGATCGGCGTGGATGTTTTCGGGAAGCCTCGCCACGTCGACGCGGATGTCGTGGAATTGCGATATCTCGGCCTGCCGGGCGCAGACCTCCCGGATCAGCCCCTTCAGGTCGCAGGCCTGGCGTTTCACGGCGATGGTGCCGGCGTCCAGGCGCGACGCATAAAGGGTGCTCT
Organism: Pseudomonadota bacterium; assembly: GCA_022545455.1. Taxonomy (GTDB): domain Bacteria; phylum Pseudomonadota; class Alphaproteobacteria; order Rhodospirillales; family 2-02-FULL-58-16; genus JACZQZ01. The sequence continues at coordinate 4,379 of JACZQZ010000069.1, read as the reverse complement.
CGATCAGCCCCGTCATCCGCCGCACGGCGGCCCTGATCTTGTCGGTGCGCGCAACCAGGTCCTCGGGCGTCACCTTGTCCTTGCGCCCAACCAGCCTTTGGGCGGCCAAGTCGATGATGGTCAGCGGCGTGCGGAACTCGTGGGACGCCAGGGCGACGAATTCGCGCTGCAGGGCGTTGAGTTCCTGTTCCTTTTCCAGCGCCTGGGCGAGCTGCTCGGCCTGGCGTTGAACCTCGGCCGTGACGTGTCGGAGGTCGATGTACTGGCGCTTGAGGATGCGGTCGGCGCGCCGGACGATCAGGAACAGCACCGCGTACAACGTCCCGAAAACCAGCACGAGGCCGATCGCGAGCCTGCTTGTGGAGCGCTCGATCTTGGCGATCAACGGTGTCACGTCCGAATAAAGCTCGAACACCCCCTCCACCGGACCGTCGCCGCGGCGGATCGGCAGGTAGCTTTCCACCAGATGCCGGTCCACGACGTCGCCGGAGAAGATGCTGAATCTGTGCTTGTGGGCCTGCTTGCTTGCCGGTCTCCCCTCGCGCGCGGACGCGAAAAAGCCGGGATTGTTGCTCTTGTCCTCACCGATCTGGCTTGCTTGCGAGGAGAACACGGTGAGCCCGTCGAGGTTATAGATCTTGACCTTGAGCACGGGCAGTCCGGCGCTGAGCGCCTTCAGGGCGTCATGGATTTGCCGCGTTTCCGGACGCGCCCGCAAGGCATCGCCATCGAGCCCCGAGACTCCGGTCACATAGGTGGAGAAACGCGGCCAGATGGTGTTGGCGAACGAGCGCCCCAGCGCCACGTTCTGCCTCTCCGCTATTTCGACCAGGTCGTTCACCGCGTTGTGGCGGTAAAGCACCACCAGCACGACGGTCACCGAGAGGATGGCGACCGCACTGGTCAGGGAAAAATACCGAAGAAGCTTGAACATTGAGGGATGGAATTTCCGACCTCGACCATAAGCGCGTTCCGCCGGAATCGCGGCGCGTGCCGGCGACGGTCCGGCCTCGGCGCCGGCGGCACGGCCGGAAACGGCCATGGACACCTATTAGGAAAAAAACCCGCTTGCCATTCCAACTACAGATATTATCCGGGATGGGTGGGGTTTTGTATTATCCCAAGGTGTTACGTCGTCCGGATAGCCGCCCCGCAAGGCCCGCAGCCGCCGTTAATTCGCGTCTGAGTCTCCTCGCGCCGGTCACGCCAAAGCCATGCTTTCGCGCAATATCTCTGTTTTCTTTCCGGTTGAATGACGCCGGACGTCTCGAAGCATCGGGGATAACCAGTGGGTCGCCCGCCGGCCCGTACCGCCGGGGCGGCGTCTTTTCCCGTGTTTTCCGGTGCCTTCCCGTCGTCTTCCGGCAGTCCCCGGGGTCAGTCCCCGTCCTTCCAGGCCTTGACCTCCTGGCGTTGTTCGCCCAGGCCCTCGATGCCGAGGCGCATGACGTCACCGGGCTTGAGGAAAACCGGCGGGTCGCAGCCCAACCCCACGCCCGGCGGGGTCCCCGTGGCGATCACGTCGCCGGGCATCAGGGTGACGAAGCGGCTCAGGTAGCTGACCAGGAAGGCGACGCCGAACACCATGGTCGCGGTATTGCCGTCCTGGCGCCGCTCGCCGTTGAGGTCCAGCCACAGTTTCAGGTCCTGGGGGTCCGGAACCTCGTCCTTGGTGACCAGCCACGGGCCGAAGGGGGCGAAGGTGTCGAAGCTTTTGCCTTTGACGAACTGGCCGCCCCGCTCCAACTGGTATTCCCGTTCCGAGACATCGTTGATCACCCCGTAGCCGGCGACATGGTCCAGGGCGTCCGTTTCCTCCACGTACAACGCTCGGCGGCCGATGACGACCGCCAGTTCCACCTCCCAGTCGCCCTTGCGCGAGCCCCTGGGCAGCACAACCGGGTCGTTGGGACCGCTGAGCGCGGTCACCGCCTTGGTGAACAGCAGCGGCTCGTCGGGCAGGGGTTTTCCGGTTTCGGCGGCGTGTTCGGCGTAATTGAAGCCGATGGCCAGGATCTTGCCCACGCCCGCGACCGGGGGACCCAGGCGCGGCGATCCCTCGACCGGGGGCAGGGAATCGGTGTCGATCCTGCGCAGGGCCGCCAGCCGTTCGGGCGCCAGGGCGGCGCCGTCGACGTCCGGTATTTCGCCGGAGAGGTCGCGGATGCGTCCCCGGTCATCCACCAGCCCCGGCCTTTCCGCGCCGGGCAACCCGTGGCGCAATAGTTTCATGATCCCCCCGCCATCCGCGCCCTCGGGGCCGGAATTTCCCCGGATTCAAGAACGTTTGGGCAACAGTAGCCGTGCCGGATACCAGGTCAATGGTTAATCCGGCCCCGGCAACCGACGCCGGTCGACCCCGGTGGTGGTTCGGTCAGGCTGCGCCCCCGCGGCGTCCGCACGGGCGCTTGAGGGCTTGCGCAGGGACGGCCGGACAATTTAGCTAAAATTAACATAAAATGTTCCTTAAATAAAAGTAAAACGTATATAAATATTGTATATATATAAATTTCTCCGAAAAAGTATTATGCGATCTCCCGTTCTGTATATATAATGATTGTGTGCTCAGGTATGTTTGAGTGTCCGTGCCGTAGTATTTTACTTATTTGACCGGGCGTCGGGCCGGTGCCCGCCCCCGGAGTGCGCCACCCGGGTGTCTGGAGTTGCGAAGGGAGTCAAAGGTCGATGAGGGGTTTGATCCGATTCCTGAGACGATTGCGCGACAGGGAGGACGGCTCGCCGGCGATGGAGTTTGCCTTCGTGGCGCCGATCCTGATCCTGATGGTGATCGGCACCATCGAATTCGGCATGATCATGTTCGTCACCATTCTCATGGAAAGCGGGCTCAGGGATGCGGCCCGCTACGGGATCACCGGCAACGAGTTTGGCGGCATGAACCGCATGGAGCGGATCGTCCAGATCATCAACGACCGCACCCTGGGTCTGGTGGACATCAGCCAGGCCGACATCCAGATCCTGGTCTATCCCGATTTCGGCGTGATCGGCCAGGGCGAGGACTTCGTGGACGGCAACGGCAACGGCACCTATGACGCCGGCGAGACCTTCACCGATGCCAACGGCAACGGCGTCTGGGATTCAGATGTCGGGCAGTCCGGGCCCGGGGCCTCCGGTCAGGTCGTGCTGTACCGCATCGATTACGCCTGGGACCTGCTGACGCCATTGGCGGCGCCGCTCATCGGTCAAAACGGGAAATTCACGCTCAGCGCCAGCATCGCCGTGCGCAACGAGCCGTGGAACGAAGGAGACGCCTCATGATCGGCCTGATCGGGCGCGTTCTCCGCCGCCTCAAGCGGGACCGGCGCGGCACCCTGGCCGTCGAGATGGCGGTCGCGACGCCGGTGGTGATCGGGCTGCTGCTGTCCGGAATCGAGGTCACCCGCTACGTGCTGCTCAACCAGAAGATCGAGCGCGCCTCGGCGACCATGGCCGACCTGGTATCCCAGTCCGAGACGTTGAGCGAGGGTGGCCTCGTCAACCTGTTTTCCGCCACCGCTTACGTCATGGACCCGTTCGACCTGGCGGCGGACGGACAGCTGGTGGTGTCGTCCATCAGCGCCGCCAGCGGCAACCCGGCGCGGATCAACTGGCAGCGCTCTTTCGGCGGCGGCAGCGGCGGCAGCGCCTTCGGCGTCGAAGGGGGCACCGCCAGCCTGCCCACGGGCTTCGTCGTGCGCGACAACGAGACCGTGGTCGTCACCGAGGTGTTTTACGATTACGTACCGGCGTTCATGGGCACCGAACTGGTGGCCCGGAGCCTTTACAACTATGCCGTCTTCCGGCCGCGCTTCTCGTCGCTGGCGACGATCAATCCCTAACTCAATCCCTAACTCAATCAATCCCTAGCCCCGTGCCCATGGTGGGGACCGTGCGCCACGCCCTATGTGCCGGCGCACGGGTATTCGCGCGCCGCAAAACTGTAATGCATTTAAATAAAAAAAGAGAATGAAGAAAAGAAAAATAAATTAACGAAATAAATAAATAGTAAATATATAACTCGATAAAATAATAAAACAGCTCATATTGACAATTCGCACGATTTCTGTTATATTTATTCTATGAAAAAGCTGTTTCAGAACTTCGCATTCAGGGCGTTTTGGGGTTGCCGCGATGAAGGTGGCGGTGTGACGGCCTACTCCGCCTTTTTTATCGTCTTCGCCATCGGCCTCGGGGCGCTGGCCATTGACGTGGGGCGGATGACGGTCTTGCGCTCGCAGATGCAGGACCGGGCCGACGCCGGCGCCATGGCGGCCGCCGTCCATCTGGACGGCCGGGAGGGCGCCCAGGCGCGGGCCACGGCCGTGGCCATGAACGCCACGAGCCAGGTGAGCGGTATTCCCGGCGACGGGGAGAATCTCAAC
>JACZQZ010000068.1 GCA_022545455.1 Pseudomonadota bacterium | reverse complement strand
CGGTGGCGGCTCGACCGGGGCCTCGGCCGCGGGCAGCGCTACCTCGCGGCCGGGCAACGGCGCCACGTCCGCCATCACGTGGCGCAGCAGGTCCGCTTCGCGGCGGCTGATTTGGCGCTCGGGCGGCGGCGCGGTATGCCGGGATTTACCCATCGTCGCCGTCCACCAGCACGATATGCAGGCGGCGCGGGCCGTGGGCGCCGAGAAGCAGGGTCTGTTCGATGTCGGCGGTGCGGGACGGTCCCGTGATCCAGTTGACGGTGCGCGGCAGGGGTCCGTCACCCCCGGCGGCGGCGCGCAGGCTGCGCCAGGTGTCCTCGTAGGCGCCGACGATCCTTGCCGCGGCAAGCACCACGATGTGGGTATCGGGCAGGAAGTTGAGGGTGGTCGGGCTGTCGGGGCCCGACAGCAGGACCAGGGTCCCGGTCTCGGCGACACCGGCGAAGGCCCCGGTGACGCCGACGGGATCGTCGCCCCCGGCGACGCCCGCCACCGCGCTCAACGCGGTTTGCTCCGACCACGGAATGTCCGCCACGGCGGGCGCCACCTTGAGCACGCTCGGCAGGTTGTTTGCCGCCAGGTAGTCCGCCACCGCGCGCGGCACGTCGTTGACCGTGGCGACCCGGGCCACGGTCGCATCCGCCCGTTCCGCCTCCGCAATAAACAAGCCGATGCGCGCCGGCGCATCGACCTGGCCGCGCGCCGGGATCACGTTGGGCTCGGGCGCGTCGAGGCGGCGGTGCAGGGCCGCCGCCTGCTCCGCCGAAGGCGCCTGACGGCCCAGGGCGCGGCGGATGGTCGCCAGGATGTGTGCCCGCGCCTCGCTCATGGCCGTCCCGCCAAGCGTTTCCGCCACAGGGCGAGGAAGGTCCTGCCCTCGGGCGCCGGCAGATCGCGCGACGCCGTCCAGCCGCCGGCCAGCGGCAGGCGGCGGAAGCGGCCCCTGCGGCGCCCCAGCGCCCCCAGCACCGCGACGCCGGGGCCGACCACCAGGCGGTACAGGGCGGGCCGTCTGGCGAGGAAGGCCCACGCCTTCAGTCCATAGCGGCTGGCGGCGGAGGCTTGGTTTCCCTCGAACTGCCGTTGACGCCAGTGGCGCAGCATCCTCGGCAGGGGGATGCGCACGGGGCACACGTCCTCGCATTTGCCGCACAGGGTCGAGGCGTTGGGCAGGTCACCGGCGTGCTCGATGCCGATCAGGACCGGGGTGAGAACCGCGCCCATGGGGCCCGAGTACACCCAGCCGTAGGCATGGCCGCCCACGGCCCGGTAGATGGGGCATTCGTTCAGGCAGGCGCCACAGCGGATGCAGCGCAGCATCTCGTGGAGCTCGCCGCCGAGCATGGTGGTGCGTCCGTTGTCCAGCAGCACCACGTGGAACGCCTCGGGCCCGTCGAGATCGCCCGGGCGGCGCGGACCCGTGCTGAAGGTGGTGTAGACGGTAATCTCCTGGCCGGTGCCGGAGCGGGCCAGCACCCTCAATAGGGTGGCCGCGTCGTCCAGGGTGGGCACCACCTTCTCCAGGCTGGCGATGACGATGTGGACCCTGGGCAGGCTCATGGTGAGGTCCGCATTGCCCTCGTTGGTGACGACCACGACGGTACCGGTCTCGGCGACCAGCATGTTGGCCCCGGTCATGCCCACGTCGGCCTCGAGGAAGCTTTCGCGCAACACGGTGCGCGCCTCGTCGAGCAGCGCCCGCGGCTCCTCCAGGGAGCGGTCCTTCGGGAACTGGCCGTGCTTTTCCTTGAAGGACTCCGCGACCTGGTCTTTGGACAGGTGGATGGCCGGGGCGATGAGGTGGCTGGGCGGTTCCCCGCGAATCTGGATGATGTATTCGCCCAGGTCCGTCTCCACCGGCGTGATGCCGTTTGCCTCCAGGTGGTCGTTGATGGCGATCTCCTCGCCGACCATGGACTTGCTTTTGGTCACCGTTCGGGCGCCGGCGTCCTGGCAGATTTTCAGGATCACCGAGCGGGCTTCCGCCGCGTCGCGGGCCCAGTGCACCTGTCCGCCCCGTTCCCCGACCCGGGTTTCGAAGCGCTCCAGGTAGAAGTCCAGGTTTTCCAGGACGTGGTTCTTGATGTCGCGCGCCGCGTCCCGCAGGGCCTCGAACTCCGGCAGGCGGGCGATGGCCTGGCGCCGCTTGGCGGGAAAGCCGTGGCTCAGCCGGGCCAGCGCCTCCTGCAGCTTGGTGTCGGCAAGCGCTTTCCGGGCGTTGCGCTCGAAATTCCGGGTGGTCGCCTCCACCGCCGTTCCCCCCCTCTACGGGTCGCCGATGGGCGGCCCGTCCGTCATGCCGGCCAGCACCTCGGCCACATGGCGGACGCGCACGCCCGAGCCCCGCCGCTTCAGGCGCCCGGCCACGTTGAGAAGGCAGCCAAGCTCCCCGCCGAGCAGGGTGTCGGCGCCGGTGGCGAGGACGTCGTCCACCTTGCCGTCCACGATGCGCTCGGAAATGTCCGGGTACTTGACGCAGAACAGGCCGCCGAAGCCGCAACAGGTTTCCGCTTCCTCGCCCTCTTTCAGCTCCAGGCCCCGCACCGCGGCGAGAAGCTGGCGCGGCTGCTCCTTGACGCCCATTTCGCGCAGGCCCGCGCAGCCGTCGTGGTACGTGGCGCAACCCCTGTATTCGGCTTCGACATCGGGGACTTGCAACACGTCCCTGAGAAACTGGGTGAGTTCAAAGGTGCGTTCGCCGAGGGCCCTCGCCCGCCCGGCCATGGGGGCGTCGCCGGCGAAAAGCCCGGGGAAGTGCACCCGGATCATGCCGGCACACGATCCCGACGGCACCACCACGTAATCGAAGCCCTCGAAGGCGACGATCACCTGGCGCGCGATGGCGCGGGCGTCCGCCTGGTCGCCGGCGTTGTAGGCCGGCTGCCCGCAGCATGTCTGCGCCGCGGGAACGGAGACCACGCAGCCGGCATCCTCCAGGAGCTTGACCGCGGCGAACCCCACGGCCGGCCGCATCAGATCGACCAGACAGGTAACGAAAAGGCCGACGTTGGGGGGCGGCGGAGACATGGCCGAAGAATGGGGGTTTCGGCGACCCAAGGCAAGGGACGGCGGAGGGGATTTTAGGGCGCGCTATTCTTCGGCAACAGCAGGTAATAACGCCCCGTTTCCTTCATCCGGCCGGCCCGCGCGGCGGCGGCGTCGCCATGTCCCCAGAACAGGTCTCCCCGCACCGGGCCCTCGACGGCGCTTCCGGTGTCCTGGGCGACGACCAGGCGGCGTAGCGGCGCGCCACGGTCCAGCGGGTCGGTGGTGTCCAGCCACACAGGCACGCTCAACGGCACGAAGCGGCGGTCCACGGCAAGGCTGCGCCCCGGCGTGAGCACCGCGCCCTGGGCGCCGATGGGGCCGTCGCCGTCCATGGCGCGGAAGAAAATGTACGAGGGATTGCGCGCCATGAGGTCGGCCCCCTCGGCGGGATGGTCCCGCAGCCAGGCGCGAATGGATTGCATGGACACCGCCTCCGCCGCGATCGCGCCCAGGGCGACCAGGTCGCGCCCGATGGCCACGTAGGCGTGTCCGTTGCGCCCGGCGTATCCCAGGCGCACGACCTGTCCGTCCGCCATGACGACCCGCCCGGACCCCTGTATGTGCAGGAAAAAGGCGTCCACCGGACTGTCCACCCAGAGGAGCTCCAGGCCGCGCCCGGCCAGGGCGCCGCCCTCGATCTCGGCCCGGGTCTGAAAGGGAACCAGCCGGCCGTCGACCACGCGCCCGGCAACGCTTTGTCCCTGCCATTGCGGGCGGAACCGTCCCAGGTCGGCGGTGATGAGGTCGGGGGGGCGGGTATAGATGGGCACGCGGTAGGGCCCGCCGGCGCGCCATGCGCCCCGCAACTGCGCCTCATAGTACCCGGTGAACAGGCCTTCGGCGTTGCCGTTGTCGGCGGCCAGATAAGGAACGAACCAGGCCTCGAAGAAACGGCGGGCCGCCGCGTCGCCGCCCCCGGCGACCCGGGCCAGGGCGGCGCAGATGGCGCGCCAGTGGCCGACGGTGCCCCCGGTGCCCCCGGGCCCGAGGGGCCGCTCGGCGGGCAGGTCCCTGAGGCGGGCACAGGAACGGCCGAGCGCCGTAAGGGCGGCGCCGTGGGTGTCCGCGCGCCAGCCGGGAAGCCGGTCGAATGACGTGCGCGTGAGAGTCAGCTTGGCCACCGGCGGCGGTGGAGGCTCCGCCGGCGTACACGCGGCGAGACCCGCCACCAGCGCCGCCGCAAGCAGCCGCAGGGACGGCTCGATTCTCAATATCCGGGGACGACGTGTCCGCGTCTCGAGGCGGGAGTCAGTCAAGACTGCGGGTGGCGACCAGCGTCCAGTTGGGATCACGGGACCCAGTATCCCGGGCAAAGGTCCAGAAATCCGTGACTTCGGTGACGGCACTGGGATCGCCGTCAACCACTTCGCCGTTTGCGTCGCGGGTTACGTTGGCCTGATCGGTGACGAACTTGACGGTGACATGGGCGGCGGCGCCGTCCAGGAATGCTTCCACGATGTCGGCGCTTTTTATGCCGACCAGGGTGTGCTCCATGGTTTCCCCGGCCGTTTCGCGCTCTCTGATGGACCGGGCGAAGTTGCCCAGAACCTCGGCGCTGAGCAGGGGTTTCAGGGCATCGGTGTCCGCCGATGCGTAGGCACTGAGAACCAGTTCGAACGCGATACGGGCACCCGACAGGATCTCGGTCGGCTCGAACCCGCGATCCGCCGCCTTGATTTTCCTGAACCCCGCGGCAAGATCGCCTTCGGCATCGTCTCCCTCCGCCTCGGCCTCCGTATCGGCATCGGCCTCGGCATCGCGGGCGTTGGGAAGATGCACGACCTTTTCGTCCGCCTGTTCCTTGGGGAGCGAACGGGCGAAGGGATTGCGATTTCTGCCCTTGTGGCCGTCACGGCGGCCCAGCACGCTCCTCAGGCGCAGCACAAGGAACGCCGCGATCATCGCGAACAGAATGATGTCGAAGAACGGGAGGCCTTCGCTCATGGCTCATGACCCGGGGAACCAACACGGCTGGACCACCGGGTGCCCCTGAGTTAAACACCTTGACACAGGTTAACGGCTCGGTGCGCCGTGGTCCAGTCGACTATCCCGTGGATACCGGAGCACCGCCGCCACCAGCATTAAATAGGCGGTTATTGGGCGGCAAGCAAGGATGGGTCTTGTACTTCTTTTGGCGATGATCGGGGTGCCGATCGTAGAAATCGCCGTCTTCATCGAGGTCGGGGGGCGCCTCGGGCTTTGGCCCACCCTGGCCACGATCATCCTGACCGCCATGGCGGGCACGGCGCTGTTGCGCCAACAGGGCCTGGCGACCCTGCAACGGGTGCGCGAAAGCCTGGAGGCGAACCGGTTTCCCATGGCCGAGGTTTTCGATGGCCTGTGCCTGCTGGTGGCCGGCGCCTTGCTGCTCACTCCCGGTTTCGTTACCGACGCGGCCGGACTTTTGCTGTTCGTGCCGGCCGTGCGCGTGGCTCTGCGCCAAGCCTTTGGCCGGTACCTGGTGGCATCGGGACGGCTCGACGCGTGGACCGAAAAACCCGGACCGTTCGCCTCGGGCAGCGGCGGCGGCGGCGGCGACACCGTCATCGACGGTGAATATCACGAGGTTCCACCGGAAAACGCCGCCGGGAACAATGGCGACGACACGGACCAACCGCCGCCGACCATTGGGCCACGTTGAGATAACGCCGGCCGCTCCTGAGACGGTTGTCCGACCGTCCGATCCATGGTAGCCACAGACCGCCCCACCGAAGGGAACCGGATCATGACCCCCACACCAAAGAAACAGAAGACGAAGGCCGGGGCCAAGGCCGCCCCCGCCGCCAAGTCCGCGGCCGTCGATTCCGCGGTCCCAAGTGCGCCCGAGACCGCCGATGCGCCCCGGTCCGCGAAGCCCCCCGAATCCGGCGCCCAACCCGTTCGCCCGGCCCAGCCCGCCGGTGCCACTCAGCCCGTCCGCGCGCCAAAACCCGCGGACCAGCCTCTTGTTGTCAACGCCCAGTACATCAAGGACCTTTCCTTCGAGGCGCCGGCCGCCCCGGAGATCTTCCAGCGCATGCAGACCACCAGGCCCGACATTACCATCAACATCGACGTACAGGCGGTCCCCCTCAAGGACACCGCCTACGAGGTGGTCCTGAACATGAGGGCCGAATGCAAGGTGGAACAGAAGGTGGCCTTTATCATGGAGCTCGTCTATGCGGGGAATTTCAACATCAGGGTCCCGCGCGAACACCTGCAGGCCGTTCTCCTTGTCGAATGTCCGCGCCTGCTGTTCCCCTTTGCCCGAAGTATCCTGGCGGAAATCTCGCGCGAGGGCGGCTTCCCGCCGGTCCTGCTGGGGCCGGTGGATTTCGTCGCCATGTACCAAAAGCAGATGGAGACGGCCGGAAAGGCCGGCGGCGGCGCACCCCAGGCGGGAGGTGGCACGCCCGAGGCCGGTGGCGGAGGCCCGTCCCCGGCCAATTGACGGCCCCGCCGTCCGCTCTCAGGCGTGCCAGATGGGCGTATCCAGATCCGCGAGGAACCGGGTATGGGCGGCGGCCTCCTCCATTGTCGGTGCGTGCGGCCGGGGCGGGCGTTCCGGCCGCTCGGTGGTCCCGGTGGTCCCTTCGCCGGCGGCGGCCAGAACCAGACCGGGCTGGCGGCCGCCGATCAGCTCCAGGTAGACATCGGCCAGTAACCGCGCGTCCTTGAGGGCCCCGTGCAGGCTGCGGTCGCTGAGATCGATCTGGAAACGGCGGCATAACGCATCAAGGCTGGCCTGGGCGCCCGGGAACTTCCGCCGCGCCAGTTGCACGGTGTCGATGGACCGTTCCGGGGGCAGGAGCGGCCGGTCCAGGGCCGCCAGCTCGGCGTTGAGGAACGCCAGGTCGAAACCGGCGTTGTGCATGACCAGCGGCGAATCCTCGAGGAATTCCAGCAAATCATCGATCACGCCGGCAAACACCGGATGTCCGGCCAGGAATTCCGTCGACAGCCCATGCACACCGAAGGCTTCCTCCGGCATGTCCCTCTCCGGGTTCACGTAGCGCTGAAAGGTCCGCCCGGTGGCCACGTGATTGACCAGCTCGACGCACCCGATCTCGACGATCCGGTGGCCGGCGCCGGGATTGAGTCCCGTGGTTTCCGTGTCGAGGACGACTTCGCGCAACCGCACGCTCCTTTCGCGGCGGGACCCGACGGCTCAGGACCGCCGGCGACCGCGGCTCCGCCCGGGCGGGCGGGGCCGGGGCTGGAAGCCCCGTGGCGGCCATTTGGCGCCGCGCCATCGCCGCGCCACTTTGACGATCTTCTTGATGGCGCGCAAGCTGAACCCACGGCCGAGCCCGGTGGCGACCACAAACCCGGCACGCCGGCGTTTCTTGGCGTCGCACATCTGGTGCGAGAGGACGAATTCGAGACGCTCGCGGGTCATGCCGGAACGCCTGAGAACCCTCGCCTCCTGAATGAGCCGCCCAGCGGAGACCACCACCACCCCGTCGCAGCGCCTCTCGCCTCCGGTCTCGAACAGCAGCGGCACGGCGAGAACCACAAGGCGCCGTCCCTGCGCCGCGGCGGTGCGCAGGAAGCACCGCTCACACCGGCGCACCAGGGGATGGATAATGGCTTCGAGGCGCGAAAGGGCCTCGTCGTCGCCGAACACCTTGCCAGCCAGGGCGGCGCGGTCCACGCGCCCGTCCCGTACCGCGCCGGGAAACGCCGCCGCCACCGCCGCCACCGCCGCGCCATCCTTCGCCAGCAGCCCATGGACGGCCCGGTCGGCGTCGTGCACCGGTATTCCCAGGCGGCGGAACATTCCGGCGGCGACGGTCTTGCCCATGCCGATGGACCCGGTCAGACCCAGAATGACCATGGGTTAGTCCTGTTTCCCCATCCCGGCCAGGACGAACGCACGCATCTCGTCCGTCACCTCGGGCTCCACGCCGAACCAGGCGGCAAAGCCCGGGCGGGCCTGGTGAAGCAACATGCCGAGGCCGTCCACCGTCGGGTTGCCACGCGCCGCGGCGGCCACAAGAAGAGGCGTCCTAAGGGGCGCATAGACGATGTCGGTCACGGCCGCCTCCGGCGGCAGGAGATCAAGCGCCAAATCCAGGGGTGGGTTACCGGCCATCCCCAGGGTCGTCGTATTGGTCAGCAGCCGGGCACCGTCGAGGGCGGATTCCCGTTCCGCCCACGAAACGACCTCGATCGGCCCCCCGATGTCGGCCGCCAGGGCCTCGGCCCGCGCGGCCGTGCGGTTTACCAGGCGCAGCTCGGGTACGCCGCCGTCGACGAGGGCCGCGCACACCGCCCGTGCGGCGCCGCCGGCGCCAAGCACCACCGCCGGCCCCAGCCCGGGGTTCCATCCCGCCACGCCGGCCTTCAGGTTCTCCATGAACCCGAAGCCATCGCTGTTCCATCCCATGAGGCTGCCGTCGGCGCCCACCACGATGGTGTTCACGGCGCCGATACGCCGTGCTTCCCCGGCGGCCTCGTCCACGGCGGCCAGGGCCGCCTCCTTGTGGGGCACGGTGACGTTGGCGCCGGCAAAGCCGAGGCGCGGCAGCATCCGCACCGCCTCGGCGAAGTCCTCCCGCCGCACGGCAAGGGGCACATAGGCGCCGTCGACGGCGTATTGGCGCAACCAGTACCCATGCAGGCGTGGCGAAAGCGAATGGCCGATGGGCCAACCCATTACCCCGGCCAGCTTCACATTTCCGCTCAGGGTCGTGTTCACCGCCGCCTCGCACGCACCTCCCGGACCGCGACCGGGAACGCCGCCATCTTACAGGGGCGGGGACCATTGCGCCACGAACCGGGAACGGGCTCCTGCCCGTGATCGAGGGGGCCGGGGCGGCACCTCACTATCACGCTTCCCCCCATCCATTCCGGCGCAGGAACGCGAGCAGGGGAAGCAACGGCAGCCCGAGGATGGCGAAGAAATCGCCCTCGATATCGGAGAAAAGCTGCATGCCCAGGCCCTCCAGCCTGTAGGCCCCGAGGGACTCCAGGGCGGCCGGCCCGGCGCGCTCCAGGTAGCGCTCGATGAACGCGTCGTCGAAGGCCCACATGGTCAGCCGCGCCGTTTCCACATGGCGCCAGGCGCGCTCCCCGTCCTGCACCACGCACACCGCGCTGACCAGGTTGTGGGTGCGGCCGCGAAGCGTCCTCAGGTGCGACGTTGCCCGCTCCCCGTCGGCGGGCTTGTCGAGCCATACGTCCCCGCACTCGAGAATCTGGTCGGCTCCTAAAACCAGGGCGCCGTGGTGCCGCTTGGAAACCGCCTCGGCCTTGGCCCGGGCCAGCGCCTCGGCCGCCGCCGCCGCCGTGGCGCCCTTCGCCCGAAACGCCGACTTGATGACGCCTTCATCGATGGACGCGGGGTCCCGCAGGTAGGGAACCCCCGCACCGTCGAGAACCTGCGCACGCGCGCTGCTGGCCGAAGCCAGCACCAGTCGCGGGGGTTGCGTCAGGGATTTTGCTCCTTGCGGCGATTGTAGAGTTGAAGGATGGTGGCCGCCGTTTCCTCGATCGACCGGCGCGTGACGTCGATCACCGGCCAGTTGTGCTTGTTGAACAGCCGGCGGGCGCCGTTGACCTCCTCGGATACCGTATCGATATCGATATAATCCGATTCCTCGTCCCTTTGCAGCATGCGCAGGCGGTTGCGCCGGATCTGAACCAGTTGGCGCGGATCCTTGGTCAGCCCGACAACCAGCGGATTGGTGGTTTCCATGACCTCGCCCGGCAATGGACAGCCGGGCACGATGGGAACGTTCGCCGCCTTGATCCCACGGTTGGCGAGGTAGATGCACGTGGGCGTCTTGGACGTGCGCGACACGCCCACCACCACCACATCGGCCTGATTCAGGTCCCACGCGGACTGGCCGTCGTCATGGCTCAACACGAAGTTCAGGGCCTCGATGCGGCTGAAATACTCGGCATCCATCACGTGTTGGCGCCCGGCCTGGGGGTGGACCTCCACCCCAAGATGCGCACCGATCGCCCCCACGACCGGATCGAGGATGGGAATGCACGGTACCCGCAACCGCTGGCAGCCGTCTTCGAGCATCCGGCGGAGGTCATCGTCGACCATGGTATAGAGGACGAACCCGGGATTGTTCTCGATGCCGGTGAGAACCTCTTCGACCTGGGTCTTGTTACGAATCATTCTCCACGCATGCTCGGTTGCCTCGATGTCGTCGAACTGGGCCAGACTGGCGCGCCCGACCAAGCTTACCGTCTCACCGGTTGAATCCGAGACCAGGTGGAGATGCAACGTCGTCATCGCCTGGCTATGTTCCTACCGGTTCCGGACAACATGGGGATATCCTGTACATACAAACCCTTACCCCTTTCCGGTCCGTATTTATCCAAAATCCGTCTACAGTATGATACCGACCGAAAAGAATACCCACCGGCCAGGAAAAGCCGTCCTAAAATTCGTATCGAAAGCGAATTATTTCCCCTGTTCCCATATTTCAAGGTACGCGACGGGATTATAGGTACTGTGCTCCTACGGGCCACCGCCGCCGAGAGATTCACAGCCTTTGCCCTGAAAACAGGCGGCACGCCTCCCATGTCTGGTATTCCTGTGGAAAATCGCCTATCCCCGGCTTTCACCACTCTACAACAACAACTACCTTCTTTCTTTAAAAAACATTGTTTATAGAGGGTTTGGACATAACTCCGAGACACCCCCCCAAGACGCACGACAAGGTGCCCGTCAAGCTGTTGCTCCGGGCTTTGCAAGGAGAGGTTTCCACACGCCCGCCGTTTTGGCTGATGCGTCAGGCGGGACGGTACCTGCCGGAATACCGGCGGGTGCGCGAACGGGCCGAAGACTTCCTTCGGTTCTGTTACACACCGGATTTGGCGGTGGAAGTGACCCTGCAGCCATGGCGCCGCTATGGGATGGACGGGGTTATCCTGTTCAGCGACATCCTTGTCGTGCCGGATGCCCTGGGACAGGCCGTGCGGTTCGCCGAGGGGCAGGGACCGGTCCTGGAGCCGGTACGATCGGTCGGGGATATAAGCCGGCTCAGCCTTGATCGGTTGTGCGGACACCTGGCACCGGTCTTTGAGACGATTCGGCGGCTGAGCCGGGAAATTTCGGGCGACGCGGCGTTGATCGGGTTCGCCGGCGCACCCTGGACGTTGGCGGTCTACATGGTGGAAGGGCACGGTGGCACCGATTGCGGGCGGGCGCGGACGTGGGCTTACAACGCGCCGGTGGAGTTCCAGGGGCTGATCGACCTGCTGGTCGATGCCACCACCACCTACCTGATCGAGCAGGTGAAGAACGGTGTGGAAGTGGTCCAGATATTCGACAGCTGGGCCGGTGTTCTGGGTGAATCCCAGTTTCGCCAGTGGGTGATCGCGCCGACGACGGAAATCGTCGGGCGGTTCCGGGCGGCATGCCCGGGCGTGCCGGTGATCGGCTTCCCGCGTGGCGCCGGCGTGCTGTACAAGGACTACGTGGAGCAAACGGGGGTCGACGGTGTCAGCGTGGACAGCACCGTCCCCGTGCAATGGGCCAGGGAGGCCCTGCAAGGCATTTGTACGGTTCAGGGAAACCTGGACAACCAGGCGCTGGTTGCGGGCGGGCAGGCGCTGGACCGGGAAACGGCCCGCATCCTCGGGACGTTGGCGGGCGGGCCGTTCATTTTCAACCTGGGTCACGGCATCCTGCCCGAGACGCCGCCCGAGCACGTGGCGCGGCTGGCCGAGCTGGTGCGCGGCTGGGCCGGGCGTTAGCGCCGTCGATCGGGCCAGGGACGCAAGGTACCGCCGGCAATGTCAAAACTGGCCGTGGTTTTGTTCAACCTGGGCGGGCCGGACCGGCCGGAGTCGGTGAAACCTTTTTTGTTCAACCTTTTCAACGATCCGGCCATCATCGGTGCGCCGCGGCCGATACGCTGGCTGCTGGCCCGGTTGATATCGGGCCGGCGGGCGCCCGTGGCGCGGGCGATATACGCCCGGATCGGGGGCAAATCCCCGCTTCTCGAAATGACCGGAGAGCAGGCCACGGCCCTGGAGCGGTTGCTGGGGACGGCGGGGGAAGCGAAGGTTTTCGTCGCCATGCGGTACTGGCACCCGATGAGCGACGAGGTGGCGGTGGCGGTGAGGGCCTTCGCTCCCGACGAAATCGTCCTCCTGCCCCTTTATCCCCAGTATTCAACGACCACAAGTGGGTCGTCATTGGGCGACTGGCGGCGGGCCGCCGCCGCCGCCGGCATCGGGGCGCCGACCGTGGCCGTCTGCTGCTACCCGGGGCAGCCCGGCCTGATCGAGGCCCAGGCGGCCCTGGTGCGCGCCGCCATCGGGCAGGCGGCGCCCTCGGGTACGCCGCGGGTCCTGTTTTCCGCCCACGGGCTTCCCCAACGGATTGTCGCGCGCGGCGATCCGTATGTGTGGCAGGTAAACCGGACGGCAGAGGCGGTGGTGGCGGCCATGGACGAGCCCGGGCTGGACTGGGTCGTCTGCTACCAGAGCAAGATCGGGCCCCTGGCCTGGACGGGACCGGCATTGGACGAGGAGCTGGCACGGGCCGCCCGGGACCGGGTGCCGGTGGTGGTCAACCCGGTGGCGTTCGTCTCGGAACACTCGGAAACCCTGGTCGAGCTCGACATCGAATACCGCGCCATGGCGGAAAAGCTGGGCGTGCCGGCCTATGTGCGGGTGCCGGCGGTGGGGACCGCGGACGAATTCGTCGGCGGACTGGCCGCCGTCGTCGAGGCGGCGCGGGAACAGAAGACCGGGCTATGCTCCGGCACCGGCGGACGCCTGTGTCCGGCCCAATTCGGGCGCTGTCCCAACGGATAGCGGGAGACGGGAGACGTGGTGGACCTTTCGGGAACGGCATATCTGTGGATCAAGGCCCTGCACATTATCGGTGTCATCGCCTGGATGGCGGGGCTTCTGTACTTGCCGCGTCTGTTCGTTTACCACGCGGCGGCGGAGCCCGGGTCGGCGCAATCGGAGACCTTCAAGGTGATGGAAAGGCGGCTCCTGCGCGCCATCATGAACCCCGCACTGGCGATCTCGCTGGTGACCGGGGGCCTGCTGATCGCGAATTTGGGCGGCGAGGCCTGGGCCTCGGGTTGGCTTCACGCCAAGCTGGTGTGCGTCCTCGGGCTTTTCGCCATGCATGGGCTGATGGCCCGGTGGCGCCGGGACTTTGCCGGCGACCGCAACGGGCGTTCGCAAATGTTCTATCGAGTGGCCAACGAGGTGCCGACGGTCCTGATGATCGGTATTGTCGTCTTCGCCGTCGTCAAGCCGTTCTGAAGGGCCGCCGTGGGCACCCTATACGTCTGATTACGGCAGAGGCCCGAATCTTCATTTGACTTGCCGGCCGGGTTTGGTTAATTCTGTGATCTCTAGCGATTCAGGCGAATACTTCAGTTTCTGCTTTCCGAAATTCCTGACCAGTGAATAGGACCTAGCTGTCCGGTTTCGTCAATGATGACAGTACGGTGAAGACCGTATTGCCGCGTCGGCGTTTCCGTTCCCGTCCGGCGAGACACGAAGGACGAAAATGAATCTCAAGGAACTCAAGACCAAGGCTCCCGGCGACCTCCTTTCCTTTGCCGAGGACCTGGAGATCGAAAACGCCAGCTCCCTGCGCAAGCAGGACATGATGTTCGCCATCCTCAAGCATCTGGCCGAGAACAACACGGCCATCTTCGGGGACGGGGTGCTGGAGGTGCTGCAGGACGGCTTCGGTTTCCTGCGCTCGCCGGAGGCCAATTATCTGCCGGGACCGGACGACATCTACGTCTCGCCAAGCCAGGTCAGGCGTTTCGGCCTGCGCACCGGGGACACGGTGGAAGGGGAAATCCGCGCGCCCAAGAACGGGGAGCGGTATTTCGCCCTGCTCAAGGTGACGGACATCAATTTCGAGGAACCCGGCCATGTCCGCCACCGCATCAACTTCGACAACCTGACGCCGCTCTATCCGGACGACCGGCTGGCGATGGAAGTAGAGGACTCGGAGAACCGTGACCCCACGGCACGGGTCATCGACCTCATCGCCCCCATCGGCAAGGGCCAGCGGGCGCTGATCGTGGCCCCGCCGCGCACCGGCAAGACGGTGATGCTGCAGAACATCGCCCACTCGGTGGCCGCCAACCACCCGGAATGCTACCTGATCGTGCTGCTCATCGACGAGCGGCCCGAAGAGGTCACCGACATGGCGCGCTCGGTCAAGGGAGAGGTGGTGAGCTCCACCTTCGACGAACCGGCGTCGCGCCACGTGCAGGTGGCGGAAATGGTCATTTCCAAGGCCAAGCGCCTGGTGGAACACAAGCGCGACGTCGTTATCCTGCTCGATTCCATCACCCGCCTGGCCCGCGCCTACAACACGGTCGTGCCGTCGTCGGGCAAGGTGCTCACCGGCGGCGTCGACGCCAATGCCCTGCAGCGGCCCAAGCGGTTCTTCGGCGCCGCGCGCAACATCGAGGAAGGCGGCTCGCTGACCATCATCGCCACGGCGCTGATCGACACCGGCTCGCGTATGGACGAGGTCATCTTCGAGGAGTTCAAGGGCACCGGCAATTCGGAGATCATCCTGGACCGGAAGCTGACCGACAAACGGACGTGGCCGTCTATCGACATCACCAAGTCGGGCACCCGCAAGGAGGAGCTTCTGGTGGACAAGAACACCCTGTCGAAGATGTGGGTGCTGCGCCGCATTCTCAGTCCCATGGGCGTCGTCGACGCCATGGAGTTCCTGCTCGACAAGCTGAAGGTATCGAAGACAAACGCCGAATTCTTCGACA